>PWWL01000229.1 GCA_003561515.1 Balneolaceae bacterium | reverse complement strand
TTGTCGATATTGTAGCTGTGAAAGATTTCCCCGGTGTAGATTGTAATTCCTCCGCCGAGTGTACCGAACCATACATACCCCTCCCGGTCTATCATGGAGGCATAGATAATGGTGGCAGGCAGCCCGTGCCGGCGGCTGAAGTTCCTGAATGTGTTTAAATCGAACAGGGATACCCCGCTCTCGGTACCGATCCAAACCTTGCTTTCATCTTCAACACTTACTGTATGGATTCGGATGTCGTTCAGCCCATGATCGCCATTGAAAACGGTAAAGCCTTCGTTATCGAAGAGTACAAGCCCTGCCCTTGTCGCAATCCAGACTCTGCCGAAATCATCGGCTGTAACATCCCGGCTCCTCATTTCGGGCAGTCCGTCATGATCGCAGTAATGGCGCACTTCATCGCCCCTCATCCGTACCACACCTTCCCGTGTTGCAAACCATAGTGTGCCATCAGGTGCCTGATCGATCGCCCTGATGGTTCGCACTGCAGAACGGCCTTCAATTTCCACTTCCGTAAGCCGGTCTTCACGGTCCAGTTTCCAGATACCGTCCCCGTCAGTTCCGAACCAGAAGTTTCCGTCATTGTCTTCAAAAATAGAAAGTACGGCGAGATGGCTGAGTTCCATAACCTGCGGCGGTGTTATAAGGGTATCTTCCCTGATTACGGTAACCCCGGTTTCTGTACCGATCCAGATGGCATATTCACTATCCTGGAAAAGGCTGTGTACGCGATTGTTGGCGAGGCCGTCTTCCTCATAGTATTGTGAAAAGTAGTTACCGTCGAACCGGTTCAGACCATATCCGGTGGCCACCCAGATGTATCCTTTTTCGTCCTGCAGTATATCGTGCGCAACCGATTCACTTAAGCCTAGTTCAATAGAATAGTTGCGGAAGGGCAACATCTGAGGATATGCCGACTCAGCTACAATGAGCAGTGCAAACAGGAGCGTTATGGACGAAAGCAGCTTACGCATCATGGAAAGCTACAATTTTCGGGCAATGGTGCAAATCACATATTCATGTGAATAGAAATAAAAAACCCCGCTCGAAGGCGGGGTTTTAAAACATAAATAAGTTATTAGGATTTGGATCAACCGAGATAAGCCCTTAGCGCTGCACTTCGGTTGTGGTGGCGCAGCTTGCGGAGAGCCTTCTCTTTGATCTGACGCACGCGCTCGCGGGTGAGGTCAAATCGCTCACCGATCTCTTCGAGAGTAAGCGAATGCTCGCGGCCAATACCGAAATAGAGGCGGATTACTTCCGCTTCGCGCTTGGTGAGTTTCGAAAGCGCCCTTTCGATCTCTACTTTCAGCGACTCGCCCATCAGTTCGTTGTCGGGATTTGGGATCTCCTCGTTTTCAAGCACGTCGAGCAGACGATTATCCTCGCCCTGGGCGAATGGTGCATCCATGGAGAGGTGACGGCCAGAAATCTTGAGGGTGTCGGCTACTTCCGATACGGTCATATCAAGGCTTTCGGCCAGTTCGGCAGCCGAAGGCACTCTTTCGTACTCCTGCTCGAGCTTGGAGAGCTCCTTACCGATTTTGTTCAGCGCACCTACCCTGTTGAGCGGCAGACGTACAATTCGGCTCTGCTCGGCAAGCGCCTGGAGAATAGATTGACGAATCCACCAAACGGCGTAAGAAATAAACTTGAAACCGCGGGTTTCATCAAAACGCTTGGCAGCCTTGATCAATCCAAGGTTACCCTCGTTGATAAGGTCGCCCAGTGAGAGGCCCTGGTTCTGATACTGCTTTGCCACAGATACAACAAAACGCAGGTTGGCTTTGGTGAGCTCCTCAAGCGCGCGCTGAGACCCCTTTTGAATCTCCTTGGCTAGACGAACTTCGTCGTCAGGGGTAATCAGTTTTTCTTTTCCAATTTCGTGAAGGTAACGGTCCAGTGATTCTGACTCGCGTGTAGAAATTCCTGAGCTTTTTGCCACTTGGTTCGGTGTCTTTGTTTTAAATTAGATTGCTAATAGCCTTTATGACGGTATTTGAACGATGAATAGCTGCAGATGTTGCAACATGTGATTTTTATCGAACTATGAAAGATATCAATATTTTAAAAAAAATTGAAGGGAAATTGGTAAGTATCAATTTTGATTTGAAAGTGAAGGGCAAATCCTAAATCCTAAATCCTAAATCCTAAATCCTAAATCCTAAATCCTAAAGATCTAAACTTTAAAACTACTCAGTTGCCGGTTTGTTGATACGTGCTTTTCACTTCGTGGGAATCGTGCCTACGGCTCGGAGCGCAGCCCCGTCACTTCACCCACCTGCTCCCTGCTCCCTGATCCCTGATCCCTGTACCCTGATCCCTGTACCCTGCTACGCGCTTTTGCGCAGTCCGGACACTTCGAGGCATCCTGCACCCATTCGACTCTTATAGATGCCGAAAGACGCGGCACTCTGTCAGGTCGAACTCGGAAACCTTAAACCTTAGAATTTAAACCACAATCCAAATCTCACCCTTCCTCAGTGTAGATTTTGTCGTAGTCTCGGACAACGGTCTTCAGATAGTCTTCGGTGGTGAGATTTTCATCCACGGCGCCGGTTTTCTTTTCGATTACTTTCCGGGTTTTTGTCATCAGCTTCTTTTTGGCTGCAGGTGAATATCTGTTCCCCGAATTCAGCAGATTTCTCAGCACATTTACCTCATCGTCGTTCAGCATGCCGGCCGACTCAAAGACTATCTTATGATCCAAACTGCCGTGTGAGTACAGTGACTCGTGATCGACAACAGGCACCCGCTCAAGCACAACACAGGTTTTGGCAACCATATCGCC
>PWWL01000060.1 GCA_003561515.1 Balneolaceae bacterium | reverse complement strand
TTATTATTGCAACATTTGTTACAGTAATTGAGATGGCCCTTAAAGCTTATCAACCTGCGCTTTATGAAGCGCTCGGCGTTTTTGTACCGCTTATTGTTTGTAACTGTCTGATTCTTGGTAGGTTAGAGGCTTTTTCAAGTAAGAAGCCGGTTATCAGGTCTACTCTTGATGGGGTAGGTGCCGGTCTCGGGTTTACTATTGCCCTGGTGCTTCTTGCCCTGGTCAGGGAAGTATTCGGCCATGGAACAATTCTTGGCCCTGACCCCGAGAGCGCCATTGTTTTATTTGGACCGAATTTTGAAGCGATGACCCTCTTTGCAATTCCGGCTGGTGCATTTATTGCCCTGGGACTTTTGCTTGGAGTGGTTAACATGCTGATGAAGAGATTTAACATATAACGGGTTATAACTGTGATTTATAAATGTTAACCCGGGCAGGAGGTAACTATGGAAACTCTGCTTTCAATAATCTTTATCTATATCTTTGTTGAAAACTTTGTCTTGCAAAGATTTTTCGGGATTTGCCCATTTCTTGGTGTATCCCGGAAGATGGAGACGGCAGTTGGGATGAGTATGGCAGTTATTTTTGTTATGACCCTGGCTACGCTGGTAACCTGGTTATTATACAGTTTTGTGTTGGTGCCTTTTGGCTTAACGTACCTGCAAATTGTTACATTTATCCTGGTTATAGCTTCACTGGTCCAGCTTGTAGAGACTGTTTTAAGAAAAATTAGCCCCACCTTGTACCAGGGGTTGGGTATATTTTTACCTCTGATTACAACTAACTGTGCTGTCTTAGCTGTTACACTGCTGGCTATCCGGCAGGAGTTTTCACTTGTAGAATCAATTGTATTTGCCATAGCTGCATCGGTTGGCTTCTCGCTGGCCCTGATTATAATGGCCGGGATCCGTGAAAGGTTGGAAATGGCAACAATACCGGAAGTATTACAGGGGTCGGCGGTCACACTAATTACAGCCGGTATTCTCTCGATTGCTTTTATGGGCTTTCAGGGAATGCTTTCATTGTAAAGCAATAGGGTTTAGAACTATTAAGTAACGAGGTGAATTAAAAAATGCTCATAGTATATGCTATAGTTGCTCTTGGCCTGATTGGACTGTTATTCGGGTTAATGCTGGCTGCTGCAGCAAAAGTATTTTATGTTGAAATAGATCCGAGGGTTGAAGCAGTAAATGAACTGGTGCCCGGCGCAAATTGTGGAGCATGCGGTTTTGCCGGATGTATGAAGTTTTCTGAAGCCGTCGTCAACGGTGAGGCTGAGCCTGGTGATTGTGTGCCGGCAGGAGAAGAAACTGTTGCTGAAATTGCCAGAGTTTTGGGCAAGGAAGTGTCAGCGTCAGGGTCTCCCATTGCAACTGTATTTTGTATTGGAGACAATTTTAAAACCGCTGACAATTTTATTTACGAAGGTGTAGAAGACTGCAAGGTTGCCGGCGAAATGTATGGTGGTTTTAAAGCCTGTTCATATGGCTGTCTTGGCCTGGGCAACTGCGTCCGTGTTTGTCCTTTTGATGCTATTGATATGGGTTCTCACGGGCTTCCTGTGGTCGATAAAATCAAGTGCACTGGTTGTGGCCTCTGTGCCGGAGCCTGTCCGCGTGATTTAATTAAAATGCTACCTTCCGGGGACGAAGGGCACCTGGTTTTATGCGCTTCACAGGACAGGGGTAAAACGGTTTCCAAGGCTTGTGAAGTTGGTTGCATTGCCTGCAAGGCCTGCGTTAAAGCCTGTCCGGAGGAAGCAATTGAAATGAACGACAAGTTGGCTGTTATAGATCTTGAAAAGTGCACTGACTGTGGCGAGTGTGTCAAGAAATGTCCGCCGGGAACCATTCATCCGCGATCAGCCATACCTACAGCCGAGGAAGCTGCTGCGCGCGCAGCAGAAAAGGAGAAAGAGTCAGCATAATTAATAACAGGCCTGTTGCTGTTCCGTTGCACGCTTTTCTTAAAAGGTAAACAGTGTCAGGCCTGGTAGTTACTATAGATTTACAAATCAAGGACCCGAGGTAGGTTTTATAATGAAAGGTCATTGGCCAAACTACCTCGGAGTAACGTTAACCTTGTTTATTTTCTGGGTGGCCGTAAGCGGTTCCCTGGACTGGCCGCGGCTCATGGTTGGAATGGCAGCGGCCACTTTTGTTACTTATTTTAACCGAAACCTGTTGATAACAGCAGAAGAAAGGCCTCCGGTTAATCTAAGAACCATCATCTGGATTGCAGGCTATTTTTTTAAACTAATCGTAGATATAGTGAAAGCCAATTTCCAGGTAGCCTGGCTGGTTCTTCATCCCTCTATGCCGATTGAACCAAACATGGTTGAACTGGAAGTTGATATTGATTATGTTTCTTCAAGGGTACTTTTAGGGAATTCAATAACCCTTACCCCTGGAACGTTAACTGTTCTGGCTGATGAAAAAAAGTTTCTGGTTCACGCCCTGACCTTAGAAAGCGGAGAAGCTTTGAAAGAATGGCCTTTAATCGAAAGGTTGAAGCAGATGGAAGGTGCTAAGGAATGAACCTGGATGAAATTATCAGCTTTCTTTATAATCTTGGCGCTGTTATGGTTATGCTGATGATCTTCATGTCTTTATTCAGGGCTATTGCCGGGCCTACCGCTCCGGACAGGGTTGCTGCCATCAGCATAATTGGCACTAAGACCCTGGTTATAATAACCTTGATTGCCCGTGTTTATGAACAGGTATATTTTCTTGATATAGCCATGGTTTACGCCCTGATGAGCTTTATTACCACCATTGGTGTTGCCAAGTACATGGAGAAAGGA
>PWWL01000383.1 GCA_003561515.1 Balneolaceae bacterium | reverse complement strand
GATGCCATCTGAGGCCAGCTGAGTAACATAATCAATGAAAGAATGACGGGAATTGAAACCACTGAAACCGTGGCATAATATGAAAACACGTTCTTGTTGAATTTGTCCATGATTACGGGAGTTTGTTTGTTTCGTGCAAATGGGCCTTTCCCGATGTATTCGCTCGTATTTAAAAGATGTCTTGTGCGTCTCTTTGTTACACCGATTTTTCAGGCTCGCTAAATATTATAAAAATCCAACAAACATTAAAGTCCTCTAACATTAGAATTTTTCTTTTCCCAAAGAGCCTGGCGTCGATTGCAGTGTATTATCGGCGTGATAAGAGAAATGTATAGAGACACTCTTGCTCTGATTGAAAATTCAGTATCAAAGAGGTTTAAGAATTAGTACTGCAAAAAAAGAAGACCTCTCGGAATACATTCTGACCGATTGAAATCAAAAGTGTTTTGTGGAGCATGGTAAGCTTCGAAGTGAAAATGGTATGGATTCTATGAACACCTGACTTCCGCACGATTTAAAAGTGAAATTTTCTGTTATGAATAAATAATCAATTACCTTTCTAAAAATGAATGTTTAGGTGTCCCGAAAGGATTTGAGCTCGCATAATGCCTCAGAAGACCTACTTTTCAGATAAGATCCGTCGGCCTTGAATTCCCGGTTCGTAAGGTGGAGCGGTGCCTTACGAATCCTAAGCCACGCGGGGTATGAATGAACTATGGTTTAAAAGTTATCATGTCGTGGCCTTTGATTCGTACCGCGCAGCCGCAGCGAACTGTTTCGGGAATTCACCGCCTTGATTTTTTCGTCCTTTTGTATCAAGACAAAAGGACAAGAGAAAAAGTTAGCTGCAACAACACCGTGATACAGCAGATCAAGATGGAAAGCAGTTATCAGCCTATTGATGTCCCGATGCGGAAGTCAGGGAAAAGAAGGCCTCTCGGAATATATTCTGACCTACTGAAAGCCAGAGTGTTTTGTGGAGCGTGGTAAGCTTCGAAGTGAAAATGGTATAAATCGATGAACAGTATTTACGAATTCAATCGAACATATTGCTAACTCAAATCTATTGTAAACTTTGCGCTCTATCGACTTTTTTTGATGAAATACCAGATTATTGAACCCGACCACCCGGTGAGGATGCCTAAAGCAATTGCTATACCAAGGGAGAGGATAAACTGTGTATGAATCATGTTTGCAATAAGAATTCTGCTGACGAAGTAAACGATGACGGCAATCACATATCCAATGGTGAAGCTGCCGATCATATCTCTCATTTTTAGATTGGCTACAAACAAGGTGATAAAAGAGGCTATCACACCTATTCCGAACCAGCGGGCAAGGAACGCGGTATCCGTGAAATTAATCTGTCCGGCCGACTGAGTCCAAAGGGGAAGCCCGGCCGCGAGCGTAGCAATGGTGATAGCTATGATCTTGTAATTTTGTCGGGTAGTCTCAAGCATGAAATTAACTATATCTGAAGCGGCGACGAAAAGCCTGAAGGTTAAAACTTAGAGAGGGTAAATGTAGATCTTTTCTTAAAAAGAAATTCAGGAATTTTAGGCGGGTGATATAAGTTGTAGCATCTAAAGCTGAAATAATAATCTGACAGGTTCGTATAGCTAATATAACAAAACCGAAATTACACTGACTGAACTGAAGTAAAAATTGTTAAAGAAGTTAGCGTAGATATACACGTTTTTCTATATTAAAATTACAAATCGCTAAACCTAATATACTAACATGGATATTAAATTTGTTAAGCGCTCAAATATCAAATCGAGCAAAAGAAGATCATCTAAATTCAAACCGTTGATGGACGCACTTGATAAACTAGAGCCAGGAGGACAAGCTGTAGAGGTAACATACACCAATGAAAAGAGTGTTAACTCTATGAGAACTGCTGTTTATCAGTACAACCAGGAAAACAATGTGAAAATCAAAAGCGGTAAGGACGCCAATAACAAGAAGATTTATTTTTATCGCGAAAAATAATCTGACCCATTTTACAAAAAGGCCGTTGCAGATTCTGTTGACGGCCTTTTTTGTTTTCGGGAGAGATATCCGCAGGGAAAAAATCCACAATCTCCATGATTAGTTTATACTCAGAAACATTATTCAAATTCCGAGCTTTGGGAAGCAAGGAGATGCCATGACAGGACGTGGCAAGATAATGAGATAGAAATCATAGCCCTGCAAACCTCAGCTGCTGTACACTGCCGATCACAAAAATTCACGCAAGTACTCATACTCTGGCGTCAATTTTCCACGGTAAACAATGGTTGCTTTCTTAAGCGGCTCGGGAAGCTGCAATTCGCCAAACGGTTTACTGTAATCAGCATCGGCAATTGGTTTCATGAACGGCTTAAGGGCGGAGCTGAAATGTTCAGAGGCTTCCCGGGGCAGTTCACTCGGCAGAATGTCAACTGCCATTACCGCTACTCCCTCACCGGAAAATCCCATTTTGTAATTGTCAACCGCAGGATTGTAAACGAAAACCGGATCTTCAATCTCGGTTGCTTTTTCGGTACACTCCACCGAGCCATGTACATCGCAGGTGATATCGCCGATCACCGTCAGTTTCAGCTCTCCGGATCGGTGCAACTTTTTCAGCCAACTCTTTTTAATCAATTTCGGATAGCGCTCATCCCAGTAAATTCCGTTTACAAAAACGTTGATCTCAGGCAGGAGCTCCTCAATGACCGAGCGGTACAACTCCGGGTGATCGATATAGTGCCACAAATCGAACGCTTCTCCCTCTTTATGCACCATATAATCCTGCGGCAGAATATTCACTTTGATGACCGGCGCGTC
>PWWL01000179.1 GCA_003561515.1 Balneolaceae bacterium | reverse complement strand
GTTCGGCTTCCTCGAGCTTGCGTCGTACGTCCGCCCGATCGTGGCGTGAGCGCACGTCGCTCGTGTTGTCGAAGGTCGCGTCGGGCCGGTACTTGCCGCTCAAGTACCCGCTGGCCAGTGGCGACGGAGCCGAGGCCCCGCGGGTGCGAGAAGCTGACTGGCGCCACCAGCGTGCACCGGGTGCGGCAGGGGCACTACCGGATCATCCACCTTGTCGACGACGCCGGAGACGCAGCTAGACGGAGGCTGAGCGCCAAGGGAGATCTGGATCGGGTTCAGGGGCAGACGAGCTGCAGGGTGGGGAAGTAGGTGCGGTAGCGCTTCGCGTCGCGCGTCAGCAGCGCCATGCCGTCGATGGCCGCGTGGGCGCCGATGAAGAAGTCCGGTAGCGGCGACGTGCGGCTGCCCTTTGCGCGCCGGTAGCGCACGAACGCCTTGCCCGCCAGGAAGCCGGCCTCCCAGGGCAACGCTAGGCGCGTGAACGCGTCTGGCGGGAGCGCGTCGTCCAGGTCCTCGATCCGCGCGAACCCGACCGAGACCTGCGCGTAGACGATGGGGTTGATGCACAGCTCGGTGTTGGCCGCGCAGGCATCGAGCTGTTCGGCCGACCATGCGTACCACTGGGGATCGTCGGTCATCACGTCCAGGAGGACGTTGGCGTCCACGAGGATGCGGCTCATGCGCCGCGCGTCAACCGCATGATCTCGTCGGTGCTCAAGCGCGTCGTGGCTCGACCGCGCAGGCGCGTTGCCAGGCTGCCCGTCCGCGCCTCCAGGGGGTGCGCGAGGACGGTATCGGCCTCGCGGACGGCGGCTTCGCGAACGAAGGCGGCGACGGAGACGCCGGCGAGCGCTGCGGCGCGGCGCAGGCGGTCCTTGTCGGTGGTGCTCAGGCGCAGGTCGAGCCGGTCGGACGTGGCGGGCATGGCGCGCCTCCTTGTACGGCATCATACCGTACATTCGGGCCGGGGCGACCCAGCTCCCTTGACGAGGTCGGGCCGGTGCGAGCGCACGCATCGGTGGTAGCTCGGGAGGATGGACTGCTTGTCCTCGAGCCGACGATCAGCGGGCGCACCAGCACTGCGCCGCCAGAGTCGACATGAACCGCATCTTGGCGAGTGTTCGGGGCACGGATGGGCCCGGCCGGCTTCGTCAGTCTTCGTCAGTCTTCGATCTCGCCTCGCCAGGCGCCCGTCGCCTCCCCGCGCGACTCGATGAACTCCTTGAAGCGCTCAAGGTCGCCCTGGATCCGCCGCCCGACGACGCCGAGCGCTGCGCCGGCATGCTCGACCAGTGTCTCCGGCTCGTACTCGATTTGGAGCATCACGCGCGTCGTGACGTCGTCAATGCGGTGGAACGTCACGACGCCGGCATTCTTGGCGCCGGTACGGCTCGTCCACGCGATGCGCTGGTCGGGAACCTGCTCCGTGATCTCGGCCTCCCACGACTCGGTGCGACCGCCGATCTCGGCGCGCCACGCGAGCATCGTGTCGGTGACCTGGCGAACCTCTTCGACGCCCTCCATGAACTGCGGGAACGTCTCGAACTGGGTCCACTGATCGTAGGTGGTGCGCACGGGTGCGTTCACGTCGATCGAGCCTTCGAAAGTCGCCACAAGAGGCGCTCGGCGACCGCGCCCACGCCTATGGACGCCAGTGCGTCTGGGGCGCCCTCGGCTGGGCGGCAACGGCGCCCCTGGCCGGATGGGCGACGAGCCACTTCGGCCTGTCGTGGTCGTTCTCCCTCTTCCTCGCCGTGATGCCCTGGGTCGCCCTCGTCGCCCTGAGGATCCCGTACGTCGCCGCCTCCGGGGCAGCCCCTCGGCGGCGGGCTGGCGCTCGTCCTGCGCGCGGCGGCCGGGTCGTGGCGGTGGCGGACGCGTCCGGTGGCGTTCGGGTGACGCTGGAGATCGTGGACCTCGACGAGTTGTTCACGGCCCTCGAGATCAACGAGACGCTTGGCCTGCTCCACGCTCGGCCCGAGTTCGACGATGAGGTGCTCGCGGCGTACGAAATCGCGCGTCATCCCGACGGCAGCATCGAGTTCGTGCCTCGTGCGGCGGCAGCCTCGTTGGTTCTGCCTGCGCAGGTGACCGGCGTCAGGGCTCTCGGCGTGTTCGACTGCTCGACCACGACGACGTTCCCGTTCTCTCTCCCGAAGGCGCCGCAGTTCACGATCACGCCGACCGTCAAGATGCAGCTCGATTACTCCCTCGCCGCTGGCCTCCGGAAGCTGGGTGCGGAGGGTGCGGTGAAGGCGGAGTTCAAGTTTGAGCCGAAGGTGAGTGCGTCGTTCGATGGGAAGCTGGAGTGCGAGGTCGAGCTGATGGCGTTCCCGATTCCGGTGGGCGGCCCGATCGCTCTCGTGATCGGTGGTCAGGTGCCGATCGGTGTGGGTTTCGGGTTGAAGGGCAAGTTGGTCGTGGCGGAGCTCGGGCTCGATGTGAATGCGGCTGGGACGGCGACGTTCGGCATGGGTGTCACGTGCCCGGAGGGCGACTGTGAGCCGTACGCGACGGGGAATCTGACCGTCGATCCGAAGGTGACGCTGAGGTTGCCGAACGTCGATGAGCAGCTTCGAGCGCGTCACGGTGGCCACGTTCGACCATCAGCTCTGGAGGGCCGCGAACACCGCCGCGCTCGGCACCTGGCCCGGTGGGCTCGTGTAGTCGGTGCAACGCGGAGACCGCTGCCTACGCGGCGGTCACCGCTTGCGGGTGGTCGTCGCGTACCATCCCGAGCTCGGCCGCCTTGGCGTTGGCCTCGACCTGCTCGACGTCCTTGCAGCCGGGGATCACGCAGGTGACGGCCGGATGCTGCAG
>PWWL01000147.1 GCA_003561515.1 Balneolaceae bacterium | reverse complement strand
ATATTCAAAGTCTGATTCATCAACATGAACAATAAACTCAGGCGCCATGCATTTTCTCCTTGGTGTTTATTTTAACCCAGTTTTTGAACAAAACCAGGCTCATTCATCACCAGATTCATCAACAATTCCGGGCTGGACAACTTCCAATACATCGCCATGGATCGAGATAATGATGCGGAACCCGATCATCCCCAGATAGACTCGGCTCTCTTCGGGGATGCCGATTTCTGATAGCTTATCATACTGAGATTCCAGGTCTTTGAACTGGGTTTGAATGGCGGCCATGGTGAAAATATCATCCTGCCCCAGCATTTCAGCAGCTTTTTCTGTGAGCAAGTCCTCATGGCCCTTGATTTGCTCCTGGAAGTGGCCCCATACCTGGCGATCTACATCCTCTGCGGTGATATGGCGTCTGAAACCGTCATCATTAACAATATAACAGGGGTCACTGCCAACCCAGCCTGTTTCAACTGGGTTGCCGTACTCATCAAATACCAGGCCTTCAAATACAGCTTTTTTTGGCAAACGATCCTCCAATAGTAATCCGATTTAAAATTGAACTTCACTATAGTTCAAACATATAAGATTTTGGTTAATATATTATGAAAGAGAATTGTGGTTTTACTCTATGACCACCAGGGTGCCGTTGCCCCCATGAGAATTATAAACATCCGGGGGAGCGATCGGAGTTGTCCAGCGATAGAGCCATTTGGCCGTTTGGAAGGTCATATTGATGCAACCAGCACTCATTGGCCATCCGAATGCATTGTGCCAATAGGTGCCATGAAAGGCTTCACCATCCTTATAAAAATAGCTTACCCACGGTACACCAGGCAGGTTGAAACCGCGATAGTCATCCCTGGGTGCGGCGAACATATAGCGGCAGGGGCGTTTGGCGAAAATGCGGAAGGTGCCTGGTTTGGAGGCAAAGCCCCCTTCAGCTAGGCGTACCCCGGTTGAGATACGTGTTCTCAACACCATCCTGTCCCGTATATAGGCGGTCAGGGTCTGCCTTGCCAGGCTGATGACCAATCTTTTATCCCGGAAAGGGACCTCAGGGGCCAGGGGTGTTAATTCTGAGACTGGCACCAAGCGCATGCTGTTAGCAGGGATGTACCACCTTCCATAAAAGCGATCATCCAATAACTCATACCAGGCGTTTCCCTCTTCATCATCCAGGCTGCTCAATACCCAGAAAGTTGAACCGTAATAGAACCGATGTAGTAAACGGCGGGGTTTTGATACTCTCGAATAGGCATCCACATAAGGAATGGTGATCTCCCCCAAGCGGCCATCAGGTGGTATGTCTTTATCGGGGGTGTTGGTTTTCATCCGCACGGGTTGAACACGGGCGGAATGTGCATAACCCATGTTGTTGAGTTGATACCAGGTGCGGATGATGGAGGTGCCTGGAGGATTAAGTTCAATACCCGTGATTCGATAGACACTATCCAGCGGTAAATTGGTAATCAATTCAGAATCGGATGAAGGTGATTCGTACAGCGGATGGGCATGACGGGTTATCCGTCCAAACAGCCAGTTCTCCCTATCTGACAGATCGGTGACGTCAAACCTGCCAAGCAGGTTGGGCGGCAGCATCAAGCCAGCCATACCCAGGCTGCACACCTTGAGGAAATCCCGTCGGGATAAATGGGATTTCAATTGATTAAAGGGATTCATTTTACTCTCGGACATTGACCATAATGCCGACATGAGACCAGTTGTACAACCAGCCGGCATCCTCTGTTATCATGTTGACGCACCCCCGGCTCATCGGTGTACCAAAATTGCTGTGCCAGTATGTGCCGTGGATACCATAGCTGCCATCGTAATACATGACATAAGGCACATTCGGTAGGAAATACCCCGGGCCGGACATATCGGCGTAGCGCAGCTTAATCCAAACATTGAATCGCCCCACCAGCGTCGGTGTGCTGGGTTTCCCGGTTGAAACAATGAATGAACGCACAACCTCATCTCCCTGGTAGGCATACAGACGTTGTTCAGATAAGACGATATCGATCCAGCGTTCATTTGCATCAACCGGAGGAATCTCCGGCACTGGTGTATTGGTGGGCACTGGCGTATTGGTGGGTGGAGGTAAGGTCGCTGTGTTGGTTGGCGTAGATGTGGGGGTATTGGTGGGGGTGTTGGTTGGTGTGGCTGTTGGCGTTGAAGTTGATGTCGGCGTGCTGGTTGGTGTGTTGGTGGGTGTATTTGTCGGTGTATTGGTTGCCGTTGGAGTCAGGCTGGGTTTTGAAAAGCTCTCCATTTGGATCGGTGCACCCTGATCAAACGCCCGCACAAATCTCAGCGGGACAGCATCTAAAACCAGCATGACAACGGCCATCAGCAGCACGAGTGCAAAGGTCCACAACCATACAGGACGGCTGGTCTTGACGGTAACAGGTGGTTTGATATGTTGGGAGTCAACCGGTGCAGGTTTTTCCGTTTTAACCGGAGCAAGATGGGATGAATCTACCCCAATGCGTTGGTGTGCCCACGCCAGGGCAGCATTAACCCTGGGGTCTTCAGGTGCCAGCTTACGGGCTGTTTCCAGGTAGGTTAAACTGGCTTCAGGGCTTGAAAGACCCCCCAGGATTAACCACCCCTCCAGTGCGTTTGGATTGTTCGCAACGACATGCTCAGCTATCTGCCGTGCCAGGGCTCGGTCACCCCGCTTAAGAGCGGCTTTGGATTCTGCGATCAAGCGTCGTTCGGTATCTGCATTCATGATCATGGCGCCTGGTTTGGTTGATCCAAATCTTTATCTAAAAAGCATAAGATGCCGGCCACTATTCCCTCGGCAACCGTTTCTGT
>PWWL01000234.1 GCA_003561515.1 Balneolaceae bacterium | reverse complement strand
GGGACTTTGATCAACAAAAAATTCCGGGCGATTAAGGATGAAATTTAAAAAATAGAACCTGCGGCATCGTCATGCCTCGTTACTTTTTAAAAAAATGTACCCACACGATAGAAAAGATCGGAACAGGTAAAAAAACAACACCATAAATCGACAATTAACAATCGTCAATCAACAATAAAAAAAGCCTGTCAATTATGCCCGCCCCATATCCTGAGGTCGAGCGACCAATATCCTCCGCCCTTAATCCAGAGAAAGATGCTCCCGATCAGCATCGCAAGGTCGTTTCGTGATTCGTGGAGCATGCTCAGCAGGCCATAGTTTTCGAGGTCGCGCAGGCTGAAGCCACAGAAACCGGTACCCAGCAGAATGGGGAGTTTGGTGGTGAACAGGGCCACGAGCATAATCACGATAAGCGGAACAGAAGCGAAGTGTGTCAAAAATCCTGCAAGCACCAATAGGCCGCACACGATTTCAAACCCGCCTACCATGTATCCGCTAAACTCCGGAAACGGAATTCCGATTCCTTCGAACCTCCCGGGACCGCGCAAAGCCGGATAAACAAACTTCTGAATTCCTTCAGAAACGAAAACCACACCGACAAGGAACCGGATCAGAATAGTGGTTTTTCGGTGTCTGTTTGCAATAATGAGGTCAGGTTCATGAATAATATTTGATTGATTATGAGTTGAATGTATACGCCTGATTCTTCGTATTCAACAAATCAATTTTATCCGGATTCTCGCAGAGGTCCGCAGAGTTTTTCGCAGATTTGCGCTGAGTTTAATAATCAGCGCAACTCTTCGGGTAATCTGCGTGACTCAGCGAGAAACAGTACCGTTTCAGAGACAAATCAGAGATCGGGTAATCGATTATCTTCAATCAAAGATCACCTCAGTTCTTCAAGCAGCTCTTTCGCTTCTTCTTTTTTGTCATCGTCGTCCATCATGGTTACTTCCATGGTTGAGGCTTCTTCCAGAACTTCAATGGCCTTATCCTCCTTGCCGATATCCCGGTAGTGCTTTGCGAGATCCACCCGGAACAGGATGCTTTCCGGCATCATGTCTATCGCCTTTTTAAGGTATTTTTCGGCTTTATCCTCTTCAGCATCATCGGGCAGCCCTTCCGATAAAAGCCTTGCAGCAGCCCGTTCAGCCCGGTTGGCGTTGGCAATATCGGAGTGCCAAACACCATATAGGTGCCATACCGGGGCATAATCGGGAATCAGTTCCGCAGCCTTCTCCACATGCTCCCCAATAGCATGTGAGGCCTCAATCATATCCCTTGTCCCCTCCAACTCATAATAGCGCCCTTTGGCAACGGCATACACATAGTGTGAATGACCTTTGTCGGGATGGAGCTCAAGCGTTTTCTCTGCAATTTCGAGCGCTTTCCCATATCCCTCCAACTGCACGTCCTCGTTATCTTCCCTGTAGTATTTTCTGGTGGTGAGCAGGCTCTTGTTCCAGAGGGCATCATAGTTTTCAGGGTCTTTCTCCAGAACCTTGTTGAAAATTTCGAGCGCCCGCTCTTCATCCATCTCTTCCACTTTCTGTTTGGCTTTTTCCACCATTTCTTTGATTTCGTCACTTGAAGATGCATTTGTGGTACCCGTCATCAACAAACTGATGCAGAGCAATGGCACAATACAGAATGATATACGTTTCATAATTCCTTGGTTAGGTTACAGGTCGCCCAACAGCTCTTCGGCTTCTTTCAGCTTGTTGGGATCGTCTTTTGTCCGTGGCTCCATTCCGAGAACGGCTTCAAGCACTTCACGGGCCTTGTCGTCTTCCCCTGTTTCGATGAAATGGCGGGCCAAATCCATCCGGAACAGGATGCTTTCTTGATCCATCTCAATAGCCTTATTCAGATACTCTTCAGCCTTCTCATTGCTTCCATCCGGCAGACCACCTGAAACTAGCCGGGCTGCTGCCCGCTCAGCGCGGCTCACATTGGCCACGTCTGAATGCCATACTCCATATAGATGCCAGATCGGGGCATAATCGGGCTCCAGCTCAGCCGCTTTACTGACGTTCTTCCCAATTTCGTGAGCTGCACGAATGCGGTCGCGGGTCCCCATCACTTCGGTCATGCGGCCAAGTGCCACAGCGTACACATAATACGATCTCCCCTTGTCTGAATGAACTTCTTTAGCTTTTTCAGCGTATTCCAGGGCTTTTTCAAAATATTCTTCCATCTCCGATTCACTGTCGAGGCGGTATCCCATCCGCGCATAGATAATAGCCGTATTCCAGAGCGCATCGTAATTCTCACTATCCGCTTCCAGAACCTTCAGGAACAGATCGAGGCTCTCCTCCTCCTCTCCCTTATCAAACTTTTCAGAGGCTTCTTTCACCATTTCTTTGATCTTTTCGGAAGAGAGGTCACCCGATTGGGCAAGGGCTGCAGAATGCACGACTAAAAGCAGCGGAAGTGCTATTATAAGAAGTAATCGTGGCATATCGGATTCAATTTGTGGTCTTTTGTACCGGGCTTAAACCGGCCACTGCCGCATCCGATTTCCGCGAAACTAAACTGTCTTCGAATAGGCAGTTCTGTGTTGTTCCTCAGTTATATAACCATCAAACAGCATGGAAACGTTTCGTAAAAACAGCCGTCCCGTATCTGTAATATCAAAACCGCCAACATGTTGCACCACCAGCCCGTCTTCTTCGAGCGGCCTGAGCCTCTCAAGTTCACCGGAAAATTTCTCTTCAAAACGGATACCCGTCTCCCGGTAAAACTGCTCAAAATGGATCTCTCCGCGACACATGATCTGCATAATCACTTTACGCCTCAGTTTGTCTTCATCCGTCAAAGGCAGCACTTTTGCTACAGGCAGTCTCCCCTCATCCAGAAATTTATAGTACCGGCCAAGATCTTTCTCATTCTGATAGTACAGATCATCACCCTGCGAAATTCCCGACATGCCAAGCGCAATCATCTCCAGCTCTGCGCGGGTGCTGTAACCCTGGAAGTTCCGCTGAAGCGTGCTGTTGTCGAGTGCCAGGCTCAGTTCGTCATCCTCTTTTGCGAAGTGGTCCATACCGATATACCTGTACCCGTATTCCGGCAGTGTGCCGATGGCATGCATCAGCATTTTCAGCTTCTCGTCGGTTGCCGGAAACTGTTCCGGGTTCAAGAGCTTCTGCGCCGGCATGATGGACGGGATGTGGGCGTAACTGTAAATGGCAAACCGGTCGGGGTCCAAGGCCGTTACATCCTCAATTGTGCGGGCAAATGTAGATGGTGTCTGCAGCGGCAGGCCGTAGATCAGATCGAAGTTGATTTTCTCGATTCCTTGATATCTCAGATATCCGGTTACCTCCCTCGTGATTTCGAACGGTTGAATACGGCGTATTGCCTTCTGAACTTCGGGATTGGTATCCTGAACACCCAGCGATGCACGGTTCACCCCGATCTCTTTAAGTGCAATGATATGCTCCTCCGTGCAGCGCCGCGGATCGATCTCCACGCTGAACTCTACATCTTCATCAACGGAAAAATAGCGATGGATGATCTCTCCCAACCTTCGCAGCTGGGCGGGTGTTAAAAACGTAGGCGTGCCGCCGCCAAAATGAATCTGCTTAGCGGCTGAGCCGGGGTGCAGGCTTTTTGCAACCAGCGCCGCTTCTTTCGCAAGGTAATCGAGGTAACTGTCGCCTCGGTCTTGGTCGCGCGTTATTATTTTGGTGCATCCGCAATACCAGCAAAGTGAAAAACAGAACGGAATGTGAAAATAGAGCGACACCGCCCTTGCCGATTCCGCCCGGAGATCCAGTGCCTCCTCCAGGACAGCATCATCAAACTCCTCTGTGAACTGTACCGCTGTTGGATACGAGGTGTAGCGCGGACCGGGTACATTGTATTTCTGAACCAGCTCAAACAACCTTTTCTCTCTGAATTTCATAGGCATAACTCCTTTTTTGGGATACGGTAAATCAGTCTCTCAGCAGCTCCTCAAAATCCCCGTCATCGGTAAGCCTGAGGTTTTCTGCTTTGCCCTTTTCAGCCAGGTCGGTAAGTGAGGTATTGGCCAGCATGTCGCGGATGCTGTCGCGGGTAACGGCCCACTTGTCGTGCAGCGGACACGGATTTTTCAGTCCGCAACCCGGCAGACCCAGTGCGCACTCGGTAAGCAGTTTGGGTCCGTCAATAGCCAGAACCACGTCTATAAGCGCTATTTTCTGCGGAGCCTTGGTCAGGCGCACGCCGCCGTTCGGACCCTTGAACGACTCGAGCAGGCCATCGGCCGTAAGCTGCTGGAGAATTTTTGTGAGAAAGTGGAACGAGATTTCGAGCTTCTCGCTCATCCGCTTGATGGGAATAAATTCCTCTTTCTCTTTTGATGCAAGGTAGAGCGTTGCCCGAAGCCCGTAAACACACGATTTTGATAAGAGCATGAATGAAACTTTGTTAAATGAAGAGTCTTTTGTCTTAAAATAGGAGTTTTACCCTTAAGCTGCACTCATTTTTTGTGATCGCAGAAAAGATTCGTTCTTACCGGGAATTTGAAGCTTTTAAAGCTCCGGATGCACTGCTGTATCAGCAATCCCAGATTTCATTCTTGTTTTCTAATAATCAAACAGGAAAAATGCCTTTACCAACTTAATTAGGACGTATATCGAACGTTGGCCTAATTCTCTGTATTATATGTATATAGCTTATAACTAATACAGTTAAATATAAAATTGAGGTAAAATATGAAAGCAGCAAGATGGTACAAAGCTAATGATATTAGAGTAGAAGATGTGGAACAACCCAAAGCTTCGGGTCACAATGTAAAAGTGAAAGTTAAGGCTTGCGGAATTTGTGGCAGCGATCTGCACGAGTATTTGGCAGGGCCTATTTTTATTCCTGTCGATGAGCCCCATCCCATCACAGGTGATAAGGCACCGATTATAATGGGACATGAGTTTGCGGGTGAAGTTGTGGAAATCGGCGACAAGGTTACAAAACTCAAACCGGGAGACCGTGTAGCCATTGAGCCCATCTACGCTCCAAATAAAGACGGGCAGTATATCGACCATCAATACAACTTATCTCCTCAGCTAGGTTTTCATGGCCTGTCGGGTGGTGGCGGAGGGTTTTCGGAGTACACCGTTGTTGGAGAGCACATGGCACATAAAATGCCAGATGATCTCTCATTTGAGCAAGGGGCGCTGGTTGAGCCTGCAGCTGTAAGCCTGCATGCGGTTCGCCAAAGCAATTTTAAAGCGGGGGATACTGCCGCCGTTTTTGGTGCAGGTCCAATTGGATTAATGGTTATTGACGCACTAAAAGCTGCCGGGGCATCTAAGATTTATGCATCAGAAGTATCGGAAGCTCGTATGGCAAAAGCCCGTGGCATGGGTGCAATTGTGGTTGATTCATCCAAATCAAACCCTGTTGAAGAAATTAAAAAGATGACCAACGGTGGAGTGGACGTTTCGTTTGAAGTGACCGGTATTGAGAACGTGCTCCGGCAAAGTATTCACACAACCCGTACCGGAGGTGAGATTGTTGTGGTGAGTATATGGGAAGAAAGTGCAGCCATCAATTTTAACGACATTGTCATCACAGAGAAAAACCTGAAAGGCATTATAGCTTACCGGCATATTTATCCGGCAGTGATGGAGCTAATGCGGCAGGGCTATTTTAGCGGAGATGACATGATAACGGATAGAATCAAAATCGATGACGTTGTTGAGAAAGGGTTTGAAGTACTCGTGAAAGACAAGAGTCAGGTCAAGATTATGGTTTCACCCGAATAGATCAGACTGATTTATTGAGCTTTGTTTAATACAATCTTGTATTTCTGACTGAAACAGATCAGCTTTCCGGGCGAAAGGCCTTAACAAGCAGCCACGCTGCCGGAACCCCCGGCAGGAATGCGGCGACCAGCACCCAGTGGTACACATTGGGCACCATTAGCTGAGCAGGCCAGTAGCCGCTGATGAAGAGCAGGGTAACCAGGACTGCAAGTATGGTAAGCGTAAATATCGTTTTTGCCGCCCTCTCGCGATTGGGGTGGAACCACTCCACCAGAACGGGAGATACGATACCGAGCAGCAACAGGTGCAGGTAAAGCACCCGAAGGCCGTGTTCGCCCGGCCATATGCCGAACGGCAGCACGGCGATGAGCTGGAACAGCACCTTGAGGCCGATCAGCACCGCCACGGTTTTCATCAGGAATCCGATCAGCAGTTTCCGGCGCACAAACAGCCAAAGATGAAGCGCGGTGGAGATCCCGATCAGAATCAGTCCGGCATTGGCCGAAAGGTGCATTGCCGGGGTGATTATGGATCGATCGAGGCTGAAGGGAAATACCAGCATGGAACCGAATAGCAGCGGCAGCCATAGCCACCACGCTTCAAACGGCAGTGCGGGTTCACCCGCGCGGTGCCAGATCATGCCAAGCAGGCCAATAACCACCCACCCCTCCGTAAACACGCCCAGGAAAAAGTGGGTCATGGCCGACGACACCAGCGGGCTGTCGATATCCGTAAACTGGAATACCGATACTCCCCACGCCCCCAGAGAACTTATGACCAGGGCAATAAGTGCGCCGTCGTAAAGGGTAAGGTGCAGTGAGTCGCCGGTGGTTTTCCTCTCTTTCCAGTACAGCCATATGAACCAGTACCAGGTAATCATCACCAGTCCCGATATAATGGCCGCCAGAGGCAGCGATGCAGAACCTATCGGTACGGAGTGATAACCGTAGAGCAGGAAAAATGGATAGGACAGAAACCCGAGAAAGAGCATGGTGTACAGGCAGGCGCCAAACCGGGCAGACAGGCGCTGCTCATTCCCGTTCACCACTGCCGTTGCCATCCATACCATCAGCGGCGGGGTTGCCCAGTTAAAGAACATCAGGTGCGAATGGGCGTGGCGGATGTTGGCAAACCCGATCCCCTCAGGCAGCGGCCAGAACATGCCATAGCGGTACAAAAACCCCGTAAACGCGGCTACAACGAAACTTAGTAATGAGAGTTGCCAAACCTTATTATTCATTGTTTACACTGATTGAGCTGATTTCGCTGATTTCACTGATGGATTGCGCTGCTGCATCAGCACAATCAGCGAAATCAGTGTAATCAGCGGTAATAAATCAGCGGTAATAAATATGATGGATTGCGCCCAGTACAACACCAAACAGCACCATCGCCAGCGCCTGGTGCGTGACCCCCAACCAGACCGGCACGTGGTAAACCAGCGTAAACACGCCTACGGCATACTGAAGCAGCACAAGGCTAAATACAGCCAGCATCCAGAGGGTTGCGGTGCGGCCGGGCCTGATCTGCAGCGTGCGCACCCACATCACAATGGCCATCACGCCCAGGATTGTGGCCAGCAGGCGGTGCATCCACTGCACGGTGCTCATGTTGTAAAAGAAATTTGATATCCAGGGCTCAAGCATCCAGAGCTCGGGAGGCATCCAGAACTGGTTCATTTTCGGGAAGGTGTTGTAGATATGGCTTGCATGATGGCCTACCAACAATGCACCCCACAGAACCTGCAAAACAATCACTACCGAAAGAGCCCGTAGCCAGTGCAGCAGTTCACCACTTTCAGGAGGCATCTGGCTATTCCCTTTTTTGTACAGTTCGTTTGCGAACCATACACATAAACTAAAAATCAGAAATGTGAGTAAAATGTAGCCTGCATAACGGTATGGATTTACCTGCAGAACGTTAGTCAGGCCTGTTTGAACCATATTAAGGCTTAGAAATAAGTGCCCTGCCCAAAGTACGATCAGTATAAGACCCCTTGCGCTTTGCCTTGAATCAATTTTCTTTTTGATTATGAACCATAAAAAAGGAACGACAAGAACGAACCCCAGTAAAAGTCCGGCCAATCGCTTGATATACTCCAGGTAATAGATAGACCTGAATTCTGAAAGCGAAATATTGATATCCATCTGCCGATATTCAGGTAAATTCTGAAATTTACTGAAAGCCTCTTCCCACTGTATTTCATTAAACGGTGGAACAGTTTCAATTATGGAGCCCCAGTCAGAGATCGGCATCCAGGCACCGGTGAGGCGCGTAATACCGCCGATGATAAGGATCAGGAAAACAAGTGCGGCGCCGGTCCAGTACCAGGTGCGAACATGCCGTTTGTCGGTTGGGGTCATGTTTTGATGAATGGTTAGTTGTTTTGTTGGTGGAATTTAAAAAAGAAATCCCCTCTTGTTGAGCGCAGCGCTCCTCTTTTTATCCACGTAGTGAAATCCCGAGCGCTTCGGGAAGAGGGGACCGGGCAGAACAAGAACGCAAAGCGTTGCTTGAGAAGCTCAGGGGTGTGTTGGGTACGGGCGGGGAACCTCCAATCAATAGAAATCCAGCCATAACCCGGAACACACCCCTGAATCTCAGAAGCAGTGCTGCGCACTCTTCATTGATTCTTTCCCCTCTCAAGAGGGGAGCTTGTAAATCCCCCCTTCAAAGTGGGACTGTTTAAAAATCCTTCCGCTTAAACACCCTCAGGCCCCACCACATCGGTACGGCGAGCCAGATACCGAGCATGCCGGCGGCGGTGAGGCTGCCTGTGGCACTGCCGAAGAAGCGACTGAACACGGCGCCGGTGTATCCCATCAGCGCGGAGATATCGAACTCCAGCATCACCAGGATCCGGGCCAGGTCGATCGGGTTCAGCATCGAGACGGCGATTACGAACCTCTCGAGGGGATACTGGCCAAATGCGAATACCAGCATCAGAACCAGGCCGTCATACAAAATAGCCAGGAAGAGCCAGATCACAATGGTAAATCCGAATCCCTTGATGCGGTCTTCGTAGAACATCAGCCCGAGTACAAATCCTAGCGATGCAAAGATCAGGGTCAGTACGCCACCCAGTGCCAGTACCAGGAACGACGACGCTCCGTCGAGCATCAGGATGCCGTGCCAGCCGAGCGGCAGCGCTGCGCCAAGCATAAAGGCCGCCATCAGCGGGGTGGATATACCCAGGAAAAGTCCCCAGTAGAGTACGCTCCGGTTCACCGGCTGTATAAGCAGCAGCTCCACAAATTCGCGCGATTGGTAGATGTATAAAATACCGTAGATCATGCTCACCAGCGGCACAAACAGGAGCATCACGTTTGAGAGGCTAAGCAGGGTTTCGGCTCCGCCTCCCCCAAATCGCAGCAGCGAATCGGTGAGCACCAGGAATATGAGCGCGTAACCCGCCACCCACTTGCCGCGCAGCAGGGTGCGCCATTCGTTTTTGATAATGTGTGTTAAGTTTTTCATGTGGCTTCCTCCGGGATAGCTTCTCTTCCCGAAAGCTTTCGGGAAGAGGTGAGGGTGGTTCTTTTTGGTTTTGAGCTTATATCAACTCGTAAGCCTTGATCCAACCACCCCTAAATCCCCTCCTTGGAAAGGAGGGGACTTTAAGCAGTCTCCAATTTTTTAGTCATTAATAAACTTCCATTTTCTTCTTTTTGAACTGGTTCTTCACCGGTCGTGTCCATCATCCTGGCAATGGCGGCCTCCAGGCGTTCCTCCCTGCTCTCTTCGAGGAGGGCCTTCATGGAGCCGTAGTAGCGGATCTTTCCGTCAAGGATAAAGATCACATGATCCACGAGCTGTTCCAGCTCACTCATGATGTGTGAGGTGATGATCACCGTTTTGCCGTTCTCCTTCTCTTTCTGAACCCGCTGCTTGAACTTGTGGCTCGACTGCGGATCGAGCCCTGCTGTGGGCTCATCAAAAAAGAGAATGTCCGGATTGAACATCATCGCCAGCGTGGCACCCACCTTCTGGCGGTTTCCTCCCGAAAGCGTACGCAGCGGCTTCTCCAGCTCGGAGCGGAGCGAGAACTGATCAATCAGCTCCTCCTCATACACCGCCTCCTGGTCCCGCAATCCCTTGATGAACTCAAGCAGCTCGTTTACCCGCATGTTTTCCGGGTAGCGGGCCACCTGCGGCATATAGCCGATATCTTTTCGGTACTCAAAGTTTCCGTTCAGTTTGATGCCATTCACATGAATCTCACCAGAACCCGGTTTTACAAGACCGAGAATGGTTTTTATGAGCGTTGTTTTTCCGGTACCGTTCGGCCCCACTATGCCCGTGGCCTGGCCTTTCGGAATTTCGATGCTCATTCCCTTCAGCACCCGTAGGTCGCCGAACGATTTTTCTAAATTTCTGATCTCAATCATTGGATTCTCGTCATTTTCGGTTTTTCATCAAAAAGGGTTTTGGGCGTCAGCACCGGTGCAATGCGCTCGGCGGTGTCGAGCAGGCGAATAAACATGCTTCTCATCAGGATCAGCGATTCGGGCTGCCGGTCGATGATGATCGAAAAGAGGCTCACCGGCCGGTAGGGCACATCTCCTATTCCGTCGCGATCCAGGTCATAGCCCTCATAGGCGCTCCAGTAATTCCCTTCAAAATGGTTGTTGTTTCGCGGGCTGTCAGTGCGCACATCAAAACTGTTCTCAATAAAATTGTTCTCTTCAAACCGGTTGCGCGCACTGCTCGATTTGATGTTCACCGCCCAGCCGTTCAGCTCCACATCGTTTCGCCTGATCAGAATATTGCTTGAACTTTCCGAATAGATGGCGGTGGTGTTCCTGTAGAAACGGTTGCCTTCGATGGTGCTGTTGCGGATGTCTTTCAGCAGCAGCCCGTACGATGTTGCGCCCCAGTTGTTCTCAAACCGGTTGTTCTTCATATCCACATTTTCGGAGTACATTACGGCCACGCCGGCCCCGTTTCTGCGGAACGTGTTTTCGTAGTAAACGCCACCGTTCGAGAACATGTAGTGCAGGCCATAGCGGTTATTGTCATTGCTGATGTTCCCCATAATCCGGGCATTCTCAGCAAATTCAAGATAGATACCGTCGCGCATTCCCGTAACACGGTTATTCTCGATCACAGGATTTTTCACATTCCAGAGGTGAATTCCGTTGCCCGATGAGGCCTCGCGTCTGTCGTACGATTCTACATGATTATTGCGAACCACACCGCGATTTGTCTCGGCAAGGTAGATGCCGAAGAAGACGTTATCGAGCCGGTTATCCTCAATCACAAAATCGCTCGCCTTTTCAATCATGATCGCCGCATAGTCGCGGATATAGCTCCGTCCCGTGTTGATGATCTCAAAACCGCTTACCGTTACGCTGTCGGCCGTGATCAGAATGATATAGCCATTGTCTCCGCCGTCAATCACCGGGCGTCCCTCACCAACCAGGGTCAATGGCTTTTTGATACGGATGTCGTGTTCGCGGTAGATGCCTTCGGTAACGGTGATGGTATCGCCGGGCATAGCCATGCTGACCGCTTCAGCGATCGATGAGTGTTCACCATCTTGACTCACTGTGATCTGCGCCTCAATTGAGGACACCGCTGTCATAAATATCAGTACGGTGAAAAATATACATGCTGTCTGTTTCATCCCAGGATTCCTCAATGGTGCATGTGATTGTTTCTGTTGCCCGAGAGCCACTCCTCTCTTACCAGGCTTCGCACTTCCTCATAGCTGAGGATGCTGCCGCCGTATTCTTCTTTCATCCGCTCAGCGTCCTCTCTTGAGCCATAGGCAGAAAGGTACATCCCCATCGGGCTTCGAAGGGTTTCGCTGTGCAGGTAGCGGGCTTCTTCGGCCAGAAGCCAGGTATCCCTGTTCAGGAAATCGGGCACCCATTTTGAGTGGACTTCCACCTGCTCATCAGTCAGGTCGAAGGCGGCCATGCACTCTACGGAATCGAATTTGAATGATCGTCCCTGTTTATTGAGAACCTGTGATCCGAACTCCTGCTCGGTGATCATCATCCTGCAGTAGGCACACTGGTCGCTTCCCAGTTCTATTGGCTGCGGAGTTGGTTCACAGCCCGTTATCAGAACTGCCGTAACAATGAATATTTTCAGGATTGATCCACCCCTCATGGTCATCACCTATTTATTTACTTTTGAAATTTTCAAAACTTTTTTGCTACAATTAAAGTCCCCTCCTTCATAAGGAAGGGAGAGTTCTTTGTTCTTCTGTAATTTCGCTCAATAACAGGTTCCATTCGTCTTTCACCAGATCGAGAACCTCGTTCCATGACAGGTATTCACCCGGATAGGCGTCGTAGATGTAGGTCTTCATCTTTTCGTTTGATGCATCCACTGCCGTCAGGTTCATGCCGTTAGGGCTGGGCCGCAAGTGGCTTCTCAGATATACAGCTTTGTCCACAGGTACGAACTGCTGTCCGTGAGCAAAATCAACCGTTACCATTTCGGTTACCTTGTTCTTTTCTGCAAGCCCAAGGTAAAACCCGGCCATGCATTCCACCGACATGAACATGTGTTCGGTGCCGTCGTTCATGGTAATTTTTCCGCCGTAACGCACCGTTTCGATGGTCTTCCCGGTAAAACTGCAGACATCGCTTCCATAGCTGATATCAACAGAATTTTTGTAGAGAAATACCGAATTCTCCTCCACGCGGGTTTCGCTGCAGCCTGTTGCAAATAGTGCTGTCATAAAAATGACAGCTGTTGTTATTGTTATGATCCTTTTCCCCATGATTCGTTTATTGTTTTTGTGTTTATGTATCGATTCAAATTTCTGGTTAACAATGTCTCCCCTCCTTCCTAAGGAGGGGATTAAGGGTTGGTTCAAAAAGGACTGTTAATTTGATTCTGTAAACTCTTACCTGAACAAGTCCGGTCAACCACCCCCGGCCCCTCCTTAAAAAGGAGGGGAGATTCATTGTCTATTCAATTGTCTATTCATTAGTCTCATTTCAGATTATCCTTCTTTCCAATCAACACGGCCCCGGCGGCAAACACCATCGACAAGCCGATATAGATGGATCCGATATACGGCCACGAACACGCGTTGATGTTTAGCAGCTGCTTGCAGCCAATCAGCGGCGGCTGATAGCTCATTCCCGGCACCTTGATGGGTGCATCCGGGCTCAGGTTATTTCCATACTCATGGCCCCATAGGTAGAAATCTACCAGGCCGGCAATACCAAGCAGTACCATCAGCACAAGCCAGGTAATCACCAGTTTAACACTTCCCTTTACCGCTGCCAGCACACCGAAAACAATCATAAAACCGATAATCCACGGCATGATTTCAAACTCCCAAAAATCCTCTTTATGAATTTCTGCCATTCCGATATAGTGGTTCAGCGTGTTGATGCTTTGCAGGTCGTGCCGCTTATGGCCGGTTACATCATCAATATGGATGTACATACCAATACCCTCCGGGTACTGCGGTGCCGACATATTGATGGTCCAGAACGGCTGGTAATACAACCCGATCAGCATCAGGGCACCCACCGCCATTAATATTCTCGATTTCCAGTTCATTGAATTTCATTTAAAATGTTGTTTGGTTTGATGATGGGGGTGGTGTGTTGAGTGGGGGGATAGGGGGAGTGGGGGTAGGAAATCCCCTCTTGCGTTTGCGTCCCGACCCATCGGGGAGAGGGGACGGGCAGAACAAGAACACGAAGTGTTGCTTGGGAAGCCCAGGGGTGTGTTGCGCGGGCAGGGAGTCTCCAATCGATAGAGATCCTGCCATAACTGAGAACACACCCCTGAATCTCAGAAGCAGTGCTACGCATTCTTCTTTGATTCTTTCCCCTCTCGAGAGGGGATGTTCTTCACCCACTCTCCCGCTCAGGGTTTCACCACCATCATCAAATCAAAGAACAAAAGGTATAAATATCCCGGATCCGGCGTCGGCCGGACCCGGGTTGGATCATATGTCCCGGCCCCATAGCAGGTACCGGGACGAGGGGTTCTTAGGTTAATTGGTTCCTGTTCTCCAGGTCAGTTCTACATCCGAATCGGCTGCAGATACCCGCACATATCCCTGCATCTCCTGGTGGAGTGCTGAACAGAATGCGGTGCAATAGAACGGATAGATTCCGGTTCTGGTCGGGGTCCACTTCATGGTCTTGGTCTGACCCGGTGCTACCAGGATCTCAGAGTTTTGGGCGCCCTTGATTGCAATACCGTGTACCACATCCCACTCCTGCTCGAGGTTAGTGAGGTGGAAGTAAACCGTATCGCCTACCCGTATTCCTTCAATGTTATCCGGACGGAAATGGCTTCTTGTTGCTCCCATAAATACTCTTACCACATTACCTTCTCTTTCGATGCGGTTGTCGGCAATTCTTCTGAGTGCATGCGGATGGTCGTTGTCTTCCATTTCATAGATCTGGGCTACATTGTCCTTGATCTTGTCGGCACGGATCTCCTGCGCGTAGTGAGGCTCGCCAATGGTCGGGAAGTCGAGCAGAAGCTCCATTCTGTCTCCGCTGATATCATACAGCTGGGCAGGGTGGTTCTGCTTTGGCCCTGTTGGCAGATACCTGTCTTTGGCAGTTTTGGTAAGACCTACCAGATACCGTGCATCCGGGTTTTTAGTGTCGCCACCGGTAATCATCAGGTGACCGATAGAGTAATAAGCATCGATTCTGTCAACTACCTCAAAAGTTTCTAGCGACCACTTAACAATCTCGGAAGAGATGTACACCGAGGTGTAGGCATATCCGCGGCCGTCAAACTCTGTGTGAAGCGGGCCGAGGCCGGGATTCTCTACTTCACCGATAATGGTTGCATCGTAATCCAGTACGGGAATTCCGTCAATTCTTTCAACAACAGCGCCTGCATCAATAGCCTCAAGCATTCTTGAAAACGAATGAACCGGAATGATTGTGGCAAGCTTGCCGCCGCCTACGATGAATTCACCGGTCGGGTCAACATCCACACCGTGCGGAGATTTCGGAGTTGGCAGGTAGTAGATGAAGTCTTCATCAATTTCACGCGTATCCAGGATGGTTACACCATTTTTCCTTTCAGACACAGCATAGCCCTGGTTTCCTTCATAATAGTTGTGATAGTATTCGCCAGGCACGGTTCTGCCATGTCCGTTGGCTACCAGCTCGGCTGCTTTTCTCCAGTTAACGGCGGCGATAAAATCCTTGTCGTTTCTGGAAGCATTCACTTCAAGCATGGTGTGCGCTTCTTCGGTGTTGTAGGTGGTAAAGAATACCCAGTCGGCCGACGGGCCCTTGCCTGCACGACCAAGGTCATAGTTATACGGAGGCACAACGATCTGGAAATCCAGGTCCATCATACCACTATTCTGATCTACCTTGATGAACGATAGCGCACCACGGAAACTGTCGCTGTAACTGTCGATAGGCACATCAAGATCCTGCTCGTAAGGAATGCTGAACCGGGTTCCGCCGATTACATATTCGGTGTTTGAAGTAACAAACGAAGAAGCATGGTTACCGCCGGTGTTAGGCAGCTCCAGGATCTCTTTGGTTTCGAATGTTTTCAGGTCAATTCTCGCAATTCGCGGTGTATTGTTCGCATTGATGAAAATCCATCGTCCGTCAGCATCTCCATTGGTCTGAGAGATGTGCGGATGGTGGGAATCATCCCAGGGTATAAACCCGTAACTTGTATTGAACAGCGGCTTGGTCTCTTCAGAGTAACCGTAACCGGTTTCCGGATCCTGCGAGAATACCGGAATTACTTTCAGGAATCGTGCTGAGGGCAAACCCCATACGCTTAGCTGACCGCTGTATCCACCCGAAAAGAATCCATAATATTCATCATGTTCTCCCGGTGCCACATAAACCTTTTCTGCTGCGCTTCCCCTGTCAAGCATGCTCTGCTGTGACGGGCATCCCGTAAAGACAAATGCGGCTACAGCCACAAATCCTGCACCCAGCAGAAGTCCGCGCAGTTTTTTTGATTTTTGTTTAGTCATCGTTTTGTTGATTAATTGTTGGTTTAGGATTGTTAATTGTGTTCCGCGTAGTAGCGCAAATATTCTACTATGGCGCGGGCTTCATCTTCTTTCACATTCTGAAATGGCATGATTGTCATGTATTCCCTGAGCAGTTCCTGCCCAACCGGATGGTCCCTGGCCATGCCGCCCGGGTTCAGAATAAAATTCATTACAAACTCAGGACTGCGCCTTTCCAGCACATTTCCAAGCTCCGGCCCTACCATTCGGCCTTCATAGTTGTGGCACATTTCGCATTTCATCTCGTAGATGTTGCGGCCTTTATCCACCATAGCCTGATCGAAACCGTCTCCGATTTCAACCCTTTCAGTTACTGGACCAATGCCGTGCTCCACCTCAAACTCAGAGAGCCCTTGTTCTTGGGCAGGCGCTTCAGACCGATCACGATCGGCCGGTGCATCCGATTCACCGCAAGCGGTAATTGTTAGGGAGATGAAGACAGCTGCTGTAAGGAGTGTTATATTCTTCATAATAAAATACTAAGGAGTCGTAAATCTGATATAATTAAAAAAAACTCTTTTTATGTAATTGATCAATCTCTGCACCTGGATTCTTTACTGCATAGTTCATTTCTGCGAGTTTTTCTAAAGTCGCATCATTCAGCATGGCTGAGATTTCCTGTTTCATTACCGACCACTGATCGTGCATTGGACAAGGTTTAAGAATTCCACACCCCGGCAGGCTTAAGGCACAATCTTCTAACAATGCCTTGCCATCTATGGCTTCAACCACATCCATGAATGAAATCAGGGTTGATTCTCTTGCAAGCTTAACACCACCGTTCGGTCCTTTGTACGACTCCAGGAGCCCAGCCTTTGTCATCTGCTGAAGCACTTTTGTCAAAAAGTAAAAGGAGATATCCAGTTCATTGCTCAGTTGTTTTATCGTAACGAAACTGTTGCTGTTCTTTGATGCAAGCAGAATTCCGGCTCTCAGCCCATGTATGCAGGATTTTGAAAGGTACATAGAAATAGAATTAAGAGTATTATATCTTAATATAGTGAATTATCACCCATACACTCAAGAGCTAAAAAAAAAGATATATTATTCTTTTTTACGCCTGCCCGCCATAGATTCAGTAATAATTATTCTGACCTTCACGCAATAGGTATTATGATTTTTCTACACTATCCGTCTTCCAAAGAATATTCTGTTAATTTGATGGCAGTACACTTTTATGAGTTCTTTTACATAGCTACAGACTGCCGGGCTTTTAATATTTAGGTGCTATTCACACTATTTCTAGCGTCACTGGTCACCACACCTTGCTTATGCTACTTCTATGCATATTGGATAAGCTTTACGTATCGAGGAGACCCTAAAAGAGCAGTACATTAAGAACGATTCATGGACAGTCTAAATCAAGTTTAATGATATTTGTCCACTCACAAATTTTCATGTATTGTACGAATACCATCATGTTTCATTTTTCTATCCGACCTTTTAGCACATGTTTCGTTTCATTAAACGCTGGCTTCCATCTAAAGAGGAGGCTTCATCGCCCGGACGGCTTCTAAGTCAATCCATCACCCTTATGAGGCGCGAGTATCAGGGCGAACCTTTCAGCGAAGAGCTTGCAGAGTCACATCCCGTTGATCAGTTTGAAATCTGGTTCGATGACGCGGTAAGAACAGAGAAGTTTGATCCCAACGCTATGACTTTGTCAACCGCCGGCGAATCGGGCACACCCACTGCAAGGGTTGTGCTTCTGAAAGAATATGATAAAACCGGTTTTGTATTCTACACCAGCTATGAAAGCAGGAAAGCGAAAGATCTTGTGCAAAATCCGGCTGCCAGCCTCAATTTTTTCTGGCCTGATCTGATCCGCCAGGTACATATCGAGGGAACAGTTGAAAAGGTTCCGAGGGAAATGTCGGCCGCCTATTTCAGCAAGCGGCCCCGTGCCAGCCAGCTCAGCGCCCTGGCTTCCAGTCAAAGTGAACCTGTCAGCTCCAGGGGGGAGCTTGAGCAGAAAGTAAAAGCGCTGGACGAAAAATTTGCCGGAAAAGAGATTCCGCTGCCCCCCAACTGGGGAGGGTACCGGCTCAAACCTACCCGGTTTGAATTCTGGCAGGGAAGGGTAAACCGGCTGCACGACAGAATTTGCTACACTAAATCGGACAATGATATCTGGAGCATCATCCGGCTATCTCCATGACCCTGACCCTCCTTTTCGAATTTTTTCTTTTTATTTACACAAATAAGGAGTAATATATCTTTTTGTCTATAATTGCATTACTCTATCCAATGATCCAAAACCAACACGCCTTCCACATCCCGGTAATGGGAACCGGGCACTCTATCGACAGTCCCATTCGCGTAGCACACCTCGGCATCAACTCGGTCATTTCTGTTGTGGATGATCAGCTTTGCGAAAAAATCCGGAAACACTACTGCGATGAATACAGACTGCCATATGAGAATATTCCGCGATCACGACCCGACGGACGCGCCGAGCGGATTACCGCCTACCTGGAAACCGTTCAGGAAATTGTACAACAAAAATTTACCCGGCTCAAAGAGCTGCCGGCATTTTGCAGCAGTGAGAAAGACCGCTACTTCAACCTGCTCCCCGACAGCAACCCGCTTAGGAAAGCGTACGAAACTATTGCTTCACTTACCGAACCGAATGAGCGAAACAAGCTGATGGATGAACTTACCACCCGGTTAACACCCGGCTCCATTGATGTCAACATCATGGCCAAGGTGGATGCCCTGCAGATGAGTAATGACGATCAGCCGATGAGCGGCGAGTTTTCCGATGCCAGTGCGGCACTCCGGGGTTATGCAAACAGCAGTCTCTCCTCTTCGCTTGTGCTTTCAGCGGGATTCAACCCGAGGCTCTACAGCTACCTGGCCGAGTTCAAAGGTTTTTACCGGGATGCATCCGGCAGCATCAAGAAGAAAATTATCCTGAAAGTGAGCGACTTCCGCTCCGCACTTATCCAGGGTAAGTTTCTCGCCAAGAAAGGCCTGGAAGTTGCCGAGTTCCGTATTGAGTCCGGACTGAACTGTGGCGGACACGCTTTTGCATCCGACGGCCACCTGATGCCGGTACTGCTGCAGGAGTTCCGTGAAAAGCGCGACCAGCTTGTAGAGACATTCCAGCCGATGGTAAAGAGTTTCTACGAATCGATGGGTTGGGACTATCCTGAAATGAATGAGGAAGATATCACACCGAAAATTACGGTTCAGGGCGGAATCGGAACAAACGGTGAGATGCAGCGCCTGCTTACCGATTTTGAAATGGACGGAACCGGCTGGGGAAGCCCGTTTCTGCTGGTGCCTGAAGCGACCTGTGTGGATGAATTCACCTCGAAGCTGCTGGCCAATGCCGGAGAGAAGGATCTCTACCTGAGCAACGTTTCCCCGCTCGGTGTGCCGTTCAACAACATTCGCGGATCAGGTTCTGCTATCCATACCCAAGAACTAATCGACAAAGGGAAGCCGGGATCAAAATGCCCGAAGGGTTTTCTGGTTTCGAACACCGAGTTTACCGAGAGCCCGATCTGCACGGCATCAGCCGAGTACCAGTTGCTCAAGATCAACCAGATCAGGGAGAACAGTGAGCTGAGTGATGAGCAGAAAGAGCAGCAGACGAACCGCGTGATGGAGAAGACCTGTCTCTGCACGAACCTGGGAACGGGATCGCTGATCCGTCTCGGCATCATGAAGCCCTCATACGGAAGGCAGGAGATCTGCCCCGGACCCAACGTGGCCTGGTTCAGCCGTGAATATTCGCTGGATGAGATGGTGAATCACATCTATGGACGAACAGAATCACTGGTACCTGAAGAGCGTCCTCACATGTTTGCCAAAGAGCTGAACATGTATCTGGACTACCTCGTGGAGCTGTCGATCGTAACGGACGAGGATGACAAAGGCGGACAAAACAAGCTTCGCAAGATCCGCAAAAATTTAGAGGAAGGGATGGATTTCTGCCTTCAAATCGCGGCAACCAAGCCTTACGAAAACGAAAACCTGGAATCCCTGCGTGAAGCCGTACATGTTCAAAGAGAGCGTCTTAACCGGCTCTTTATGGCAGAAGCCTGTTGATCTGAAAACAACCTGACAGCACCCATCCCGAGGCTTCGGGATCAGCGTTGTTAGCCAAAAAGAGTAATTCCTTAGAGCCTAACCCCGATCCCTTGGGATCAGTTCGCTAAGCACGTATCCGGAAAGAGGAGAAACTTTACCTAAATTACCTGAGTTCACAACCACCCCCGGCCCCTCCTTAAAAAGGAGGGGAGAATATTACCCTTAATTTTTTTATTGGCATTCCCTGCTACTCCTCTTTTTAACGCGAAAACTAAACTCACATTTTGATATGAGTACAGACAATGGCTTCAAAACCATCATCGAACCATTCAAGATCAAAACGGTTGAGCCCATTCAAATTTCGACCAGAAAGCAGCGGGAGGAGTGGCTGAAAAAAGCCCGGTTCAACCCGTTTCAACTGAGTTCGGACCAGGTGATTATTGACCTGCTCACCGACAGCGGAACTTCGGCGATGAGTGCGAAACAGTGGAGCGGCATCTCCGACGGCGATGAGGCCTATGCCGGGTCGCGCAGCTGGAAACGAATGGAATCCGTGATCCGCGATCTGACCGGGTTCGAACACATCCTTCCCACCCATCAGGGACGCGCCGCGGAACGCATCCTCTACGGAACCATCGGCGGGGCCGGCAAGGTGTTTCTGAGCAACACCCATTTCGATACCACCCGTGCCAACATTGAGTACTCAGGTGCCACAGCGATCGATATCCCGATTGAAGAAGCACTTATTCCTGACCGCATCCACCCCTTCAAAGGCAATCTCGATACGAAGAAACTGGTAGAGCAAATTGGCAATCAAGGAGCGGGCTCAATTGGTGCGGTGATTCTCACCGTGACCAACAACAGCGGAGGCGGTCAGCCCGTGAGCATGCAGAATGCACGTGATGTGAGCCGAATTTGCCGTGAGCACGGCATCCTCTTCATTCTGGATGCCTGCCGGGTTGCGGAAAACTCCTGGTTCATCCGGCATCGCGAAGAAGGCTACTCTGAAAAGAGTTATCGCGACGTTGCCCGGGAGATGTTCTCACTGGCCGACGGGGCCATCATGAGCGCCAAGAAGGATGCGCTGGTAAATATGGGTGGATTTCTGGCGCTCCAGGATGAGGATCTGGCTGCAAGCTGCAACAACCTGTTGATCATCACGGAAGGTTTCACAACCTATGGCGGCCTCTCTGGCCGCGACATGGAGGCCATCGCCACGGGATTGGAAGAGGTGTTCGATCCTGACTACCTGAAGTACCGCATCCGCAGCACTGAGTATCTCGGTAACAAGCTGATTGATATGGGCGTGCCGGTTATTCAGCCCATTGGCGGCCACGCGGTCTATGTGGATGCCAAAGAGCTCTACTCTCATATTCCGGTTGAGCAGTTTCCAGGTCAGGCACTGGTTTGCGATCTTTACACCATTGGAGGCGTGAGGGCTGTGGAGATCGGCTCGGTGATGTTCGGCAAGAAAGATGATGATGGGAACCTGATTCCCGCCGCCATGGAACTGGTGCGGCTGGCCATACCGCGGCGGGTGTACACTCAAAGCCACATCGAATATGTGGTTGAAGTGTTCGAAAAAGTGCTTGCCCACAAAAAGCATTCAACAGGTTACAAAATCGTAAAAGAGCCTCCGTTTCTGCGTCACTTTACTGCGCATTTTGAACCTGTTTCCGGGGGGTAGCTGTATGCAATTATACTTTAATCCCGGCATCTGCGGACTCGGGTGATTACAAATCTTTGACGCCGGTCAAAAATGAGGTTGGAGCAGGATTGTAAAAAGTTTGAAAGACCGGATCTGTAATAAATTTTCTTCCCGTTACTCCTCAAATTTATACCCCGACCCATGGTCACAGCTCCATTTTCGATTGAGGTCTTGGCTGCTTTTCTGTTAATCTTTTAAAAGAAACTCCAAAAAATTTAAATCCTTGTTTATGATTAGACTGCCCCATTCTTGATACACCCCCTTGCATCCGCGGCAACCGCTCCCTCACTTTTTCTCTTACAAGCAACGGGTTGGTCTCCAGCTCCTCCATCGCCGGATGTTTGACGACAATGCCGCCCATCGCAATGATCGCTTTTTCGACTGCCGGGATATTGGCCTCCGGCAGGTCTCTCCAGGTTCGATTCGAACTTTTAGAGAGTAATCAGTGAAACCTGTCTGTAAGGAGCTCCTCATCGGGGGCTTTTCCGTCTACAAGGCATGAGGCGAGCTGCCCTGCAACGTACTCCGAAAAAAGCAGCCCTTTTGAGCCCATGGCCGTGTAGATGCAGAGATTCCTGATTTCTTTATGCCGCCCGATTACGGGAAGTTTGTTGGGCGTGGTTACCCTGACCCCCGCCATCTGGCCGGTTTTTTTAAGGCTTCCCGAAATGCCCGGAAGCATCTTCTCAAGCTTTCCCCTGATCTGGATATAGGCTTTCTCCGTGGTTTCAAGGCCATCAAATTTGTGCTCGTAGGTAGAACCCACCACCAGTGTGCGATTGCCCCGCCGCAGACTGTATCCCATGGCTGAAACGGCATGCTCCCACTTCAGATCATGATCCGCTTCGAAGACAGCAATCTGGCCTTTCACGCGGTGAAGCGGCAGGTAGCTCCAATCTTCGAATCCGGGAGTTTCGTGGCCTGCGGCTATGATTACGTGCTCCGCCGTTGGGCTCTTCCCGCCCTCAAAATCAATCCTGAAACCTGAATCTCCCGACGTCTCATAATCAGCCCTCTCATACCGGCACTCCGCTCCATTCATGCGCAGCGACCGCCGGTATGCGTTCAAGTAGCGGTCCACAAACACCGTGAAGCCACATCTGAGCCAGAGCGCACCTTCGTTGGGTGCAACGTGCGGATTGATCTTTGATGCCTCTTCACGGCTGATCCATCGTATCCACCCTTCCGGCCAGTCATACTTTTCGAGCGAATCTTTGAAACTTTCGGCCAGCGCCTCATTGATTGCCGGGCGTAGCACGCCCGTGTCGGATACCAGGTCATCTCTCCCCGAATCGGCTGAAATCATTTCAACCCTGCGCCGGAGTGCGGCCATACACTCTTCACTTTTCCAGCTAAGCCTTGCGTGGCGGCCCGTGGCGGGATTCACAAGCGCAGCCGGAGCTCCGGGGGACCCCTCCGATACGTGTGGATCAATGAGAAGAACACTTTTCCCCCGGTCAAGCAGGGCAGCGGCAATGGCTGTTCCTGCAATTCCTGCCCCGAATACGGCCGCGTAAAAATCATTCATGGTTTCTGTACAAATCGTTATGTAGTGAATGTGAGTTCGCTACAGGAAGTTCCTGACCCCGAAGCTTCGTGCCCTTTTGTTAGGACTGGATAAAATACAAAAACAAATAAAGTCACCATTACTCCTGACGGCCGCATCGGGACACCAACAGCCTTATATACATATTTTATCTTGATCTGCAGAATTAAGGTAACGTGTTTAGTGGTTGAAAGACTTTAAAGCATCCGTAGGCCCTTTAAGCGTCTATTTGCCAACGAACTCGTAACGATTGAAGGACTTTCGCTTCGCTACAGACGCTTCAATGTTACTTATTAGTTCAACCGCTCAACGCGTTAAGGTAATAATTGGATACGTTTCGGAGAAACGTTTGGTCGGTAGCAAATCGAAAGCGCAGCCCCCCGTAACCCCGAGGCGAAAACTAGATCAGCGCCCACTACCAAACCGAGGGGTTCACGGGAAAGCCCATCAACGGGCATGTCCACCACGGCTACCATTCTTGGGCTCCGTGAACAACCTCCGCAATATCATTTCGTGGTTTTCCACAAATCCCGGCCGGAGGTGGGGGCTCTCGCACTGCTGGTGCTACCGACCAGACGTTCCAGCCGGAACGTATCCATGACAAGGCCTGCAGAGTGGGCTTAACTACCAAGTGGGCCCTCGTATATAAATCCCCCCGATTTAGAACAAATCGCTCGGCTCTGGAGGAGCCTCCGGTTTGTAGAAATGGAATTCAATACAAATTCATAAACCCCGAGCCCGAATTCATATCAACGCCGTGATCCGCACAGAGGGGTTGACGGGAAAGCCAATTATCGGGCATGGCCCCCACGTCTCCAATTCCGTGCTTTTCCGCAGATCCCGCCCGCAGGTGGAGGCTTTGTCGCCCTTACCCCGGGCTTGTTTTACCAGGCAAAAATCGCCTGGGGTTACATGATGAGACACGCCTACGGTAATCTGAATTTCAAACATTTGATATTCATTTGAGTACATCGTCGTATTGCTTCTGCCGGATCTCATACATTCCAAAAAATTCCCATCTGCGCAATTGAATACGTTTCGGAGAAATGTTTGGTCGGTAGCAAATCGAAAGCGCCATCCCCCCTAACCCCGAGGCGAAAACCGGATCAACGCCCATAACCAAACCGAGGGGTTGCCGGGAAGGCCCATCAACGGGCATCGACGCCACGGTTCCCATTCCGGGGTTACGATATGAAACATGCCTGCGGCATTGACGATTCATATGGTGAATTGATTGAACGATACCGGGAATTCAAGTCCGATAGAGCCCATTAGAAAGGCAGACTTTCATTGTTCTATCAAATTCCCACTTTATGAAAACAACCTACAACAACCATTCTATGGGCAATTTTTGCAACAGCCGGATATAACCCCTCATCAACAAACCGGTCTCAGGCTCTTTACGATGAACTACGAGTTCGTTGCCTGACCGGTCGTGCCATGTCAGCTTTCCATTCGCATCGAGCTGCACATCGTAAGCATTGCCGGGAACACGCACATCAAAGATCTGATGAATCTTTTCTGCAAGCGCCTCACTTTCAATCAAGACCCCCATTTCGGTGTTCAGGTTGAATGAACGCGGATCAAAATTAAACGAACCCACAAATACCTTTTTTCGATCAACCGAAAACGTTTTGGCATGAAGGCTCGACCCGGATGCTCCAAACGGACCGGCCATTTTCCGGAAGTTGGTATCCTGTGTGATGCGTTTGAGTTCAAAAAGCCGAACTCCCGCTTCTAATAAGGCCACTCGACGTTTCTCATAACCTGCATGCACCACTTTTACGTCGGTGGCTTCCAGTGAATTGGTCAGGATTCTGACTGCAATCCCGTTCGCGGTCATCTGTGTAAACAGGCGCACTCCGGCCTTGGTAGGCACAAAATAGGGAGACACCAGATCCAGTTCATATTCAGGCCACCCGGTGATCCGCTGTATCTGATGGGTAAGGAGGCCGTCCGATTTGTTTTTGTCGAGCACCTTGTAGGGGTCATCGCTGACAAGATGCACGATTGCCCATTCCATTCTCAGATTCTCTTTGAACAGATCCTGGATAAAATTTGAATACCGAATTGCATTGATATACCCGAAAGCATCCGGATTGTTCTCTATCGCTGTGGTTTTCTCAACAAGTTTTTGGGCCCATTTGGTGAGCGTTTTTCTGATGATGTGGCTGACCGGCAGGGATGGAGAGCTGTTCCAGTACCGGTCAAAATCCTCAGAGATATCCTTCACAATAGCACCGATCAGCAGAACGTCCAGATCGGCATACAACAAGCCCGAGCCGGCACCGAAATATTCATCACCAATATTGCGCCCGCCCACAATAGCCGCACGGTTGTCCGCAATAAACGATTTGTTATGCATGCGCCTATTCAGCCTTCTGAAATCTGTGATAAACCCGAGCGACTTCGGCTTTCTGGTCCTGAATGGATTGAATATCCGCACTTCAATGTTTGCACGCATATTCATAGCAGCAAGATCCCGGTCCATACCCGGGATTCCGTTATCATCCAGTAAAAGACGCACTCTCACACCCCGGTCGGCCGCGTCCAGAAGTTTTTTCAGCAGCAGGGTTCCCGTAAGATCATTTTTCCAGATGTAGTACTGCACATCGAGCGTCTTTTCCGCAGTCTGCGCCAGAAGGGCTCTTGCCGCAAACGCATCATGGGCATTCTGCAGCGGATGGACTCCGCTTTCTCCGGGGTGACTGAGCAGCCGTTCACGAACCTCCTTCCCAATCTGGGTTTGTACCGCCTCTTCATCACTCAGCACGTTGGTTACAGGCCGGTGTTTACGAGGTGGAAATTTGTATCTGCGCATATCTTTTGAACCTTTCTGTCCTCAGGTGCATGAAAATTAATTATCCTGAGTTAGACAAAAGAATTTATTGAAGAGTTACACCTTTTTTCCTAACGGATCTCAGTGGCAGAAGAGGATAGCAGGGGTTGAAAAGTAATGAGTTTTTACTCTACTATTGAATATCTGAGTTAAATCAACGCTCAAAGGATCATCCCCGCCCGAGCTGATGCTCAGCAGGCAGAGGCCTCGTCGCTAAACATCGGGATTCTCTCCCCCTTTCAGCTCATTCTTCGCAAAAGCATATTCTTCCACCGGTTTTCCGCCAATCAGGTGCTGCTGAATGATGAGCTCAAGCACGTCAGGTTTGCAGGAGTGATACCAGGTACCCTCGGGATAGACCACGGCAATGGGCCCTCGCTTACACACGCGCAGGCAGTTCGCCTTGGTGCGGTACACGCCGTTTTCACCGTCAATATTCAGCTCCCTGAGCCTTTTCTTGAGGAATTGCCACGACTCCACTCCCGCTTCATGTTTGCAGCATTTCGGTTTGGTTTGGTCGGCACAGAGAAAGATGTGGCGATTCACGGACTCAATGTGGAGCTTTTCAGATTTCTTTTTAAGGCGTTTGATGCTTTTCTTATTCATTGATTTCTTTCTATTCAAATTCTCAGCCAAATAGTACGATTTCATTTTGAAACATCCGTGAATTCCTTAATCAAACGTATTTCCGAAATTCTGTTCAATCCGCTGTTCCGTTCGTCTTGGCGATCGGTAGTGTTGTTATGGAAACCGATGGCTGGATGGACTATCCTTGTTTATGCGATCTTTACAGCTGTTTTTGTGCCCTTTCTCATTGCACTGCTCGACCGGGGCATATTCCGGGGCGACCGGGTAATTGTAGGAAATGAAGAGCTGTACACCTGGTTCTTGTCTCCCGCGGGCTTTACCTACATTTTTATTGTGATACTGATCACGCTTACCGGGCTTGTTGTGCGCTATTCCGGCCTGTTTCAGATTGTAACCGATCACCTGCTTGGCAGAGACGTATCGGTAAAGGAAACCGCCCTCCATATTGCTCCGAGGGTCCATATCCTCATCAAGCTATGCGCTGTTACCATTGCCGGAGCCGTGCTGTTGCTGCTGCCGCTGGTTATGGGGCTCGGCGCTATTTACCTGATCTGGCTCGCAGAGTTCGACATCAACTATTACATTATCACCACCCCACCCGAATGGTACACGGCAATCACGTGGGCGGTGGTCTGGAGCGGAGCCTGGTCGCTGTTCGCCATTGTTACCGCTGCCTGTGCGCTGCCGGCGCTGCCCGCATATCTCGACGGTAAGAAAACCATCCTTGAGGCCCTTCGCGAGGTATGGGAGGCTCCAATGAACAAAACACTGCAGCTGATAAAGGCTGTGGCCATGGCCGCCGCAATCTGGTTTGTGTTCAGGCTGCTGTCGGATGCCGTGCTGCTCTTTTCTTTCTATCACCTCACGGGCTGGCTGCAAACCTCGCTCGATTCACTTCGCACGGTTTCCTTCATCATGGGCACGTACCTGTTCCTTTCGCTCGGTTTTGGCACGGTGATCTCCTTCCTCGGGTTTTCAATGATCTCGGTAATTATCACCAAATTCTATTACAGCTACTCCCGCCCGGCGCTCGAACAGGACATTCCGGGGCTGATGCGGCTAACCCGTAAAACCATCAGCCTGCTCACCTGGTGGACCAAACCGGTTCGTCTCGCCTCCCTGGTTCTCATTGTGCTGGCTGGCGGCGTGGCCATGAGCTACTTCATTACCGGCAGAACCGTGGAAGAGAGGCAGGTTCTCAACATTGCGCACCGCGCCAATGCCCTGGGTGCGCCCGAGAACTCCATAGCAGCCCTGGAGAATTCGATAGCCGTTGGGGCCGATATGGCCGAAATTGATGTTCAGATGACCGCCGACGGCACCGTTGTTTTATTGCATGATGCCGACCTGATGCGTGTTGCCGGCGATCCACGCAGAATCGCCGATGTAAATTATGATGAAATATCTGAGCTGCTCCTTATTACGGATCAGGATCTGCCGCCTGAAAAAATCGGCATCCCCACGCTTGCCGAATATCTTGAGGCCTCAAGAAACCGGATTCAGCTTCTCATTGAGCTGAAGTATTACGGATTCTATCCGGAACTGGCAGAGGAGACGATCCGTATCGTACGGGAGCATGGCATGACAGACCAGGTGCTTATCATGTCGTTGTCGATGGCTGCGGTTCAGCAGGTGGCTGAGATTGCCCCCGATTTTGCAATCGGCTACACCTCGGCAGTTGCAGCCGGCGACCTGGTGCGTCTTCCCGTTGACTTCCTGGCCATTTTCCATCAAAACGTAACCCCGCCGCTTGTATCTGCCTATGCCGAACGAGGGCGTCCGGTTTATGCCTGGACCGTTAACGATGCAGGTGACATGGTGCGGGCTATTGAAAACGGGGCGGCCGGCCTTATCACGGATGAGCCGGTACTGGCAGGTTCCATTATTAGGGAAATGAGTGAATTAACACGCCCCCAAAGGCTTTTACTTCGATTCGGTTTCATTGTGATTGATGGCCGAAGCGTTTTGATGGGGGATGTTGATGAAGGATGATGAGCGGTGAAGTTAAAGAGAGGTCGAAATTTGATTGGAGATTCAGACTATAAGAATGAGTATCCCGGGATTTTATTTGTTGATGGGTTTTCCCTTCAAACCCTCGGTTAGCTTATAGGCGTTGATATAAATCTCGCCTGGGGATTAAAATGTCGTCTGCACCAAACCCGGGGTGTTGCCCCGGGCTGTGTTCTTTGACGCTTTCAGCGTCGGGATTTCCCGATTCCTCCAATTATTTCAAAACAGGTTTTTCATTCATCATAAAAATTCTTCACATTGCTGAATAACCTGCCCCCTCTTAATAAACAAAACCTGTTTCTATGAAATCACTGTACTCAATTTCAATCGCTGCGGTTTTTTTTATTCTATTTTCACTTACTCTCCTTGCCTGCGGCGACTTAATTGAACCGGTTGCGGGCGACCCGGAAGTGGTTACCGATGGCTTTCGCTTTACAGAGGGGCCATACTGGCATCCGGATGGCTACCTGATCTTCAGTGACATTCCGGCAAGCATCGTCTATAAATGGACACCGGGCAGCTCCGAATCTGAAGTATACATTGAGCCGAGCGGCAACTCGAACGGCATATCGGCACGGCCCGATGGCACCATTCTCCTGGCTCAGCATGCCGGACGCGTTTCGGAAGTGAATGAGAATCTTGAATTAAACCCGATAGCCGAAGAATACAACGGTATGAGGCTGAACAGCCCGAATGACATCGCCGCGCGTTCCGACGGGCTTATTTACTTCACCGACCCTCCCTTCGGCGTTTCGGATGAGGATCGCGAGCTCGACTTCAGCGGCGTGTTCAGGATTAACCTTGACGGTTCACTCACGCTGGTTTACGATGAATTCGCCCTGCCCAACGGCATTGTCTTCTCTCCCGATGAGCAGTATCTCTACATCAACGATTCCGAAACAGGCCAGATCCTTCGGTTTGATGTTCTTGAGAACGGCGATATTGAAAATCCACGCCGTTTTGCAAACGTGGGCGCCATGGGCGAACTGGGCGGTGCCGATGGCATGGTTACCGATACGGAGGGCAGGCTTTATACTACGGGCCCGAACGGATTCATTGTATTTGATGCTGAAGGCCGGCAAATCCACCAGATCCGGTTCGATCACCAGATCACTAACATGACCTGGGGCCAAGAAAACCTGGATGTACTCTACATAACCTCACCAAATGCCGTTTATAGCCTTGAGATGAACACCCGCGGGTGGAGATTACCCTATTTTGACTGAGTCTTGATCCGTTAAAGGATGGAGCACAAGTATCTTAATATCAACAATCTCACAAAAGCTTTGCAAACTCTGTCTCACCTTGGGGTCTCAAAGCTATCCGATCGATACATTCTCTTAGCGAGCTCACCAAAAAAGGTTCAAACACCTCCGTTTCAAGGCTTGTAATTTTTTTAAGCTGACAACTTTAGTTATCAGATTTAATTAGAGCGAACTATACTTATCACAAGTGTAAGACCTTTTGTATATCCCAATCTAATATTAGGCTTAAATTATTAGTAAATAGTCTGATAATTTTAACCAATTTGTTTACCTGAGTTTTGTAACATTTTACGCGATAGCTTCTCTTTTAATGAAGCAAGCTATAGAACGGGCAACACGCAGTAGAAAAATGACCCCAATAATAAATAGATAGAGACACTGCAATGAATGATTATTCAGACATCATCATTCTCATGGGCGCTATTCTCGTTTTTTCCACGCTCACATTGGAAGTTAACAGAACCATGCTCATGAATAACCTTATGAGCGAAAGAGCCGAGGTAGATTACCACGCGGTTACACTTGGGCAACAGCTGATTGAAGATGTACGTCGAATCACTTCGGTTGCGGATTTACAACAGTTTGCATCCGACTTCCCCGCTGTAGTCAACTTCACGGCAGATACGCAATCCGGAAGTTCTATCCCATTTAATGTTGATGTGACGCTTGCACCGGGGAGTTTTGATACAGATGATATTTCATCATTTGAAGTATCGGTTGAAATCAGCAGCGTTTTTATGACTACCGGCGAAGATGGCAGGCCAATTGTTCTATCCATCAGTAAATCATTCATCTAACCTGAGCTAAACTATGAACATCGGAATCACAATAAGTTTTATCGTAGGCGGCTTACTGATGATATCTATCCTCACCATGAACAACAACGTGATGAGGCACTCCTATCAGTTCACTGCCAATATTATGGAAAAAAATCAGATCGACAACCTTCGCCAGCTTATCACAAATGATATGCGCCGGCTTGGCCTTGGAGATGGAGCTGACCTTCTCAATTTCAGCGACAATCATATCCGTTTCAGAGCACGCGTTAACGGGCAGTATCGGGTAATTAGCTGGCGAATCATGCCGGGAAATAACTTCAACATACCCACAAATCCATCATTACAGGGGCTTCGCAGACAAGGGCCATTCGAAGATGACAATAACACCATGTTCGACTTTCCTGTTAAGCGATTTGAAGTATTTGCTTTTAGCGATCCGGAGGGTACTATTCCTACAAGTGATAAAAATCAGGTTCGAAGCATTCGCATTGAGCTGGAAGTTGAGTCGCTTCAACCCATTGGCAATAACTCCGACGGTACACCCTTTTTTACAAATTCGAGCTGGAGCAAGCTTTTCAGGCCCGGCAATATGATGTTTTAACCTAAAACTAACTTACAACATAGAAAATGGGACGAGCACTTTTATTTCTGGTTGGCGGCATGTTCATCATATTTGGGCTGGTTCAGACAGGTGTGCAGGGCAGGCTAACCATAATTCCCGAACGCACATATAATCACCATGCGGAATTGCATGCCGAAAATGCAGTTAATAGCGCTATGGACTATGCGATGCGTGAAATCATACTGGACCAAAATTGGAATGCCGGATTTAGCAGTGATAATTTGATGGGCGCCTCTGTGAATGTTACTGTATTCAATCAGAACAGCAGCGATATTCCACCAAATGAAATTCCTTCATGGGACGAATATACCCTTCTTGTGCACGGTGTAGCATCTCATGACGGCAAATTGGCTCGGTCTCAGATTTATCTCAGAAAAGACTCATTTTCAAAATACTCGTATTTCACTGATTCAGAGTTAAGTCCGGGAGGTCAGAATGTTTTCTTTATCTGGTCTGACGTTCTTTCTGGACCTGTACACACTAACGGGCAGTACAACATCGCCGGTGATCCTACTTTTCACGGTTTTGTTACAAGCCCGCAAATGTGGAGTGGATGGAGCGGTATGACAAATGACCCTCAGTTTCTCGGTGGGGCCGACTTTAATTCAGAAACCAGGGACCCCCCTTCGTCGCTTGAACTCGCCAACCTCAGAAATGCCGGCTCAAGTAATGGACTCACTTTTAATACCGAAGTAGAGCTTGAGTTTCTGGCAGGCCAGCAAGTAAATGTACGAGAAACAGACAGCGGAGCTGAATACACCGTGAGCCTTGTTCCTTACAACGGCGTCATTTCCTCTGAGCACCAAATTTCAATTAAAGGCACCATTGATGGACAATATACTGTCCACTCAACTGAAGATATTCGCATTACAGGAGACCTTGTTTACAATGATAATCCCTTCGACAATCCCAATTCCACTGATCTTCTGGGCATCGTAAGTGAAAAAAGTGTAGTTATTGACCAAAATGCGCACCTCGACAACGGCAGTAGCGACTTGAATATCCATGCCTCGATTATGGCCCTTGATGAATCCTTTGGGCTTGAAAATTTCAACAGTGGCAGTCCAAAGGGTGACTTAAACCTGATTGGCGGAATCATTCAAATGAAACGGGGACCAATGGGAACCTTCAGCGGCGGGTCAATCCAGTCAGGATTTAGCAAACAGTACGAATATGACGAGCGGCTGATGCAGATGAACCCTCCCAGTTTTCCGCGCGAAAGCTTTTTCTCTATCGTGCACTGGTACACAGAGGTGTTTTCTGAGTCCTATTTTGCACAGCAAACCGACGAT
>PWWL01000025.1 GCA_003561515.1 Balneolaceae bacterium | reverse complement strand
TTCGTGTAAAAAACAGCCGGGAACTCAGTTGTGCCGGAAACGTCGTGTTTCTAAACCAAGAGGCTTTCAGGGTTCAGATTGAAAAAGCCCACAGAGAATATTTTGACTATAAAGTGCAGGAGTTTCTATCCATGTACGATCCCACAGTTACGCCATCCCAAGCGTGGAAATCGTGCTTAACAGCCGCAATCTACTCTGCTTTGGGTATCCCCGGAAATCGTGATGCTATGGCAGAATTGTATCAAAGCCTCAGAGTTAAGGTGCGTGATTCCCGCCCACTTTGTTTAGACGAGCTGAAGGCTGCTGCTGCTGAAATCGCCTTTGGGCCGGAATCCGGAATTACCTGGAAAAGGGGAGGGATGCGGCCTGCAGCAAGGCCCAAACAGCGTATTTTACAGGCAGTATCACTTCATCATTCGATAGCAAATACTAGCATGAAGGTGTTTCTGGATTACGGAGTGAACGCCTGGCCAATGCTTCTCAAGAGTGTGCCTAAATCGTACCGAATTGGCAAGCAAACGGGCAGCTTATTAGAGGGCACGGTTTTTATTCCTGCAATTGGCCTTTTGGGCACACTTTTTCACAGCAAAAAGTTGATAGAGCAGGCTTATTTCACATGGATTGAGTTCGATGGCGCAATACCATCCGAAATTAAAAAGCCATTTCGCGAGGCAGGCTACGCCTTAACGCCCGAAACTGTCCGCCCGGGGCTGGCACACCAGTACAAAAGGTATTGCAGGGAGAGGAATTGCCACATGTGTGAGGTGTTTAAAAGTGCAATTCGTTCTTGACTGCATTTAAACAAGTTTCTATCTTTGGGGTCTGTCAATTCGATGAATTGCCCGGTCGTCTAATGGCAGGACAGCTGGTTTTGGTCCAGTCAGTGGGGGTTCGAATCCTCCCCGGGCAACAATCAGAAAAGGATGCCAGGCCGGTACTCCTTTTTTCTATTTATAACAGACATATTTTTCCACTCAACCACTCAGTTTGTTGGATACGCCTTTAGCAATATTCGCAGGGAGAAGCAACTTGGCACTAGCCCGTGCAATTGCTGAAAGTTACGGCACTGAACTTGGTGAGGTAACCATCAAGTCGTTCTCGGATGGTGAGCTCTATGCTAAATATGAACAAAGCATACGCGGTGAAGATATCTTTGTTATTCAGTCTACCCCGCCACCCGGCGATAACATTATTGAACTTCTTCTGCTGCTCGATGCGGCGAAAAGGGCTTCGGTGAAGCGTGTTACTGCTGTGATACCCTATTTTGGGTATGCACGACAGGATCGAAAGGATCAGCCCAGGGTGTCGATTGCTTCGAAGCTGATGGCGAATATACTTGTAGAGGCGGGGGCAGATAGAATTTTAACGATGGATTTGCATGCTTCTCAGATCCAGGGATTTTTTGACATCCCGCTCGATCATCTATATGCGAGCAGGATTTTTATTGAACACTTCACCGAAAACCCGATTGAAAATCTGGTTGTGGTGGCCCCCGATGTGGGAAGCTTGAAAATGGCCAGGGCTTATTCGAAGAAACTCGGAGCCAGCCTGGCATTTATCGACAAAAGGCGGCCCAAGCAGAATGTGGCAGAGGTGATGAACATCATCGGTGAAGTGGAGAACAAGAATGTGTTGATTGTGGATGACCTGATTGATACAGCAGGCACCATTACAAATGCAGCCGAGGCACTTAAAGAGCGTGGGGCTCTGAATATTATTACAACCTGCACGCACCCGATTCTGTCGGGCCCGGCATACCAGAGAATCGAGGATTCACCCATCGATCAGCTGCTGGTAACAGATACGGTTCCGCTCAGAAAACCGTCTCATAAAATTAAAGTTCTGAGCGTGGCAGGCATTTTTGCGGAAGCCATACAGCGTATCCATACCAATGATACGATAAGTGCACTTTTTGATGATTAATCGATAATTGAAAAACAATGAAGAAACCAGAAATTTACAAGCTGGAAGGAGAAGCCAGGGAAACAGGCAAGAAATCAACCAAAGGCCTGCGCGGCGACCTGAGGGTGCCCGCTGTTCTCTATGGGCCGAAGGTGGAAGAAAATATTCACTTTTCTGTTCTTGAATCCGACCTTGAAAAAATCTTGTCTGTAAGCCAGACCAAGCTCCAGGAACTTACCATCAACGGTACCACATACAACACACTGTTAAAAAATGTGGAGTTCGATCCGGTTACCGACCGTGCACTGCACGCCGATTTCTATGTGCTCGACCCCGCTACACGCGTGAAGCTGAGGGTGCCTATCCGTCTTAACGGAACACCAAAAGGTGTTACCGACGGTGGCGGTCGAATTCTTCAGACGCTCAGAATTGTACGTATAAACGTACTGCCGGAGAAGATCCCGGCCGTTTTCGAACTCGATGTAACCAACCTCGAAATTGGCGATTCTCTGCACGTAAGCGAACTCGACATGGAAGGTATCGATCCGCTTGATGACCCAAGAAGAACCATCGTAACCATTGCTCCTCCGAAATCCGAAAAACTCTTCACTTCGTCTGCAGTTACTGAAGAAGAACTTGATGAAGAAGAAACTCTTGAAGGAGTTGAAGGAGAAGAAGCTGAAGCGGCAGAAGGAGAAGCAGCTGCTGCCGAAGGCGAGGGCGATGCCGAAGAGAGCAAGGAGTAATTAACTTCCGTCTCGTTTATGGCACTGATTGCAGGCCTGGGAAATCCCGGGACAGAATATGAGCATACCCGCCATAACGTAGGTTTCGACCTGGTCGATCTTTTATCGGCCAAACTATCCATTCCATTTGATCCCGATAACGGCCTTTACCGCAAAGGTGAAGGCCGTTTCAAGGGGCAGCAGGTAGTGCTGCTAAAGCCCACCACCT
>PWWL01000264.1 GCA_003561515.1 Balneolaceae bacterium | reverse complement strand
TGGGTTTAGAGAGTTTATAAATACGGTTCATCATATCACCGTAGTCGGGATTGCCAAGCTGGTCGCCAATAAATTCAACTACTTCATCACTATCCGTGCCTCGGTAGTATATTTGCAGCAAGCGCCTCCCGAGATCCGCTGCGCTGCCTTCATCTCCAATGGCGAACCCGAGTGATGCAGACTTCTTAGCCACGCTTCCATTTTCTATTTTTGCGGAGATGGATCCTGTGCCTAAAACAGCCACAACGCCGTCTCCATCACCAAAAAACGCCCGGCTCGAACCTTCAAGATCAGTGTGAATTTCGATAATGGCCGACGAGAAGATATTTCCCAGAAACCTTCGGATAATTTCATCCGATATGGGATTGCCAAGGCCGGTGCCGAAAAACATGACTCTTTCCGGCCTTAAGTGCCCTATCTGATCGTCAATATCCATACTATCTTCCGGCTCTTTTATGTTTGCCGGGTGCAGGCCTTGAGTGCGAACCTGAATGAATTCATGCCCATCGTAATACAACCAATCGGTTTTGGTAGCCCCGCTATCTGCTATCAGTATATTCATGCAGACACCCTCCGATCGTCTTTATTACACGTTTCAACTGTCATGCCATTAATTTACTTTTTTATCCATCAATATCTTTTTTCAGAAGATAAAAAAGTCCGCCCTGCACCCGGGTTCCTTTATCTTCCACTGAGGCCTTGTATTACATCCAGTGCAGGTTGAGGATCGCCCATTACGTAAAAATGGAGGCCGGGAATTCCGTTATCGAGCAGTTCCTGGCACTGCTTTTTTGACCACTCAATCCCTATCTGTTTAACGTTCTCCGGGTCGTTATCCACCTCTGCCGTCAATTCATCAGGAATGTTCAAATAGAAAAATTTCGGCAGCGATTTCAGGTGGTTTACCGTGGAAAGAATTTTCAATCCCGGAACTATAGGAACATCAATTCCGTGGCTTCTGCACTTTTCGACAAATCGAAAGTAGGCGTCGTTATCAAAAAACATCTGTGTCACGATGTAATCTGCACCGGCGTCAACTTTTTCTTTCAATCGTTTGATATCCCAATCAAGATTGGGCGCTTCGAAATGCTTTTCCGGGTAGCCGGCAACACCAATACAGAAATCTGTAGGCTCTGCATTCACAATATCCTCAAGGTAGTCGCCGCGATTCATACATTGAATCTGTTCAACAAGATTGATCGCAAACTTATTGGACGTACCGTTTTGGTTTAAGGAGATTTTAGAAGTAGTATTGTCTCCCCTGATTGCCAGAACATTATGAATTCCAAGATAATTGAGCTCAATTAGTGCGTCTTCGCTTTCTTCTTTAGTAAATCCCTCGCAAATAAGATGCGGTACGGGATCGATGCCGTAGCGGTGAAGAATGGCGGCACAAAGACCGATTGTACCCGGTCGTTTTCTGCGTACAATTCGTTTAAGTGTTCCATCGGGCTGTTCTTCTATGTACGCTTCGGCAGCGTGATAGGTAACATCGATGAATGGCGGCTGAACCTTTTCTACAACTTTATCGAGTGATTCGAATACTTGCTGTACCGATCCTCCGCGTTTGGGGGGGATAACCTCGAAAGAAATAAGCGGTTCAGTAGATTTATCGTAATGTTCAATAACTTTCATTTGATCGTAACATGAATACCGTAGTGAACGGATTCTTTTTGTAATGCTTTTTTACGGCAAAATGCAGATTTTGTGAGCTTGCCAATAATTTAAACGCAGAACAATATACAGCAGATGCAGCGTTTCCATCATCCTCTATTTGAAATTCTCAAAGAACGAATCCTTGTGCTCGATGGTGCCATGGGAACTATGATTCAGGGATGCAAGCTCGATGAGCAAGATTTCAAGGGTGCAGAATTTAAGGACTTTTCAGGAGAACTTAAGGGCAATAATGATCTGTTAAGCATCACAAGACCCAGTGTCATTTATGACATTCATTCTGAATTCCTGGATGCAGGGGCAGACATTATTGAAACCAATACATTTAACGCCAACCGAATATCCCAGGAAGATTACAACCTCCAGGAGCATGCGTATGAGCTAAACGTGGCATCCGCAAAAATTGCGAGGAAAGCCGCAGACACGTATACGAAAAAGAATCCTGATAAACCCCGCTTTGTAGCGGGAGCACTGGGGCCGACAAACAAAACCCTTTCCCTCTCCCCCGACGTAGAAAATCCCGGGTTCAGGGCCATCACCTTCGATACACTGGCCGATGCCTACGAAGAACAGATCCGCGGCCTTGTTGACGGCGGAGTGGATACACTGCTCATTGAAACCGTTTTCGATACACTGAACTGCAAGGCCGCCATTTATGCCGCACACAGACATGCCCGCAAAAGCGGCAAAGTTCTGCCAATTATGATTTCGGGTACCATTGTGGACCAGAGCGGTCGCACGCTTTCAGGGCAAACCACCGAAGCATTCTGGATCTCCGTTCAGCATGCCAATCCGCTGCTCAGCATCGGGCTGAACTGTGCACTGGGTTCAAACCAGATGCGTCCATACATCCAGGAGCTCGCCAAAAGCGCCACCTGTTTTACCAGCCTGTACCCCAATGCCGGCCTGCCCGACGAGATGGGCGAATACGGTGAGTCACCTGAATTTATGGCCGGGCAGTTCCGCGATTACGCCGAAGAAAAGTTTGTGAACATTGTTGGCGGCTGCTGCGGCACAACGCCGGAACATACCCGCGCCATTGCAGAGGAAGCTCAGCGCCATAAACCGCGAACAAGGCCCAAAGTGAAACCGTACATGCGCCTGAGCGGATTGGAGCCTCTGGTGATACGTCCCGAAACTAATTTTGTAAATGTGGGCGAGCGCACCAACGTTACCGGGTCAG
>PWWL01000272.1 GCA_003561515.1 Balneolaceae bacterium | reverse complement strand
GTTCGTTGATTTCTTCTATCATTTCAAAGACCTTTACCGCTTTCCGGCCCCTTGCAAGCCCCGGGTACGCCGTCATTTTCTTTACACCGTTTATTCGAACTACAAGTGGCCTGTCGGTGCGTTGGTTAAGCATGAGTGAGTCCCCTTCTTTCAGGCTCAGTACTTCTTGAAGTGTAAGCCTTGTATTGCCGAGCAGCGGCTGTACATTCACAACTGCGTTCGTGAGCGTTTTCTTAAAGAGATTCATCTCTTCCTGGGAGAGCTTTTCAACATTTTCCTGATTCCCTTTTCGCAGCACGCTATCATTTAACGCTTTTTTTAGCATGCTGTAGGGATACGATACCTGGATTTCGACCTGCTGTTCGCCAAGCTCCACCTCAAATCTGGCTACAATGCACGGATCTGCCGAGTCGATCTGGATATTTTCCGGCTTGCTCTCATAGCTAAAAGAGCTGATTTCGAATTTCATATGCGGATCCCAGGCATTCTGAATCTCCCGGTTGAAATTGAATATCACACGGCGCATTATTTTCTCTTCGATCGTTGTTAATGCGCGAAATTCGGTGAGATCTTCCCCGCGACCGCCGCTTTGCTTCTCTACGATATGAATGCAAAAACCGGGAGGCATGGCTACAATCACTTCACCTCCCATTTCATCTATTGAAAGCAGATATAGGGCATTGGGGGTCTCAAGCTTGTTTATGAAGTCGCTGGTTGAGAGCTGATCAATTTTCTGCAACCGAACGTTAACCTTGTTTCGAAGTGCATTGCTGAATACCCTGCTCAGATTTTTAGCACAAACTTCGTGCAATGAGCGAACTGTTCGCATCACATCATTGCTGAACAGCATTGGCTGCCTGAAATCGTACGACTCTATGTTCCTAGCATTGCCGGTCCTCTCTGAGGTTGCAGTCGGTTTCATAAAATATTTTTGGTTCGGTTATTCGCATTACTGCATTACATATCTGGTGTAATACAAATTGCGTACCGAACGCTCACCGATCGCGTTGTTTACAATACCGGCAAGCTCATACCTCAGCTTCTCTCTCTCTTCGAACTGTGCAAGCTGAGACACCGTGCGTGATGACAAAGCTTCATTCATATTATGCCGTATTCCATGCTCGTGCTGCCTTACCAAGTACAAATGCTTGTTATTACTCAACTCAAGGCTGATACCCACTACTAAAAACCTCTGCCCATTGGTGCCTGCGGGATTTACAATCAACTCCTCCATTTCATAAAACACGCTTTCGTCGCTGCTTATACTTTGCACAAAGCCATATATTTTTTCGTAACTGCTATCCACAAATGTGTAAGCAAGTAAAACCTGGGCGGCAAGGATAAACACAATCAGGAAAATTTTTCCAGGCGTCTTCAATTTGTTTCCACCTTTATTCCCATCCTTATTCTCATTCTCGGCCTCGGCTTCAGGTGAGTTGGTTTTTTTGGTTTCTTCCGCCATTTTTCTGTTTCTCTGTTAGTTTATGATCGTGTTTATCTCGAGAAGGGCACCTGCTCTGAGATCTCAAATATTGAACCCTGGCTTTCCATGAGCTCTTTGTACCTCACGTATATTTCTACCCTTCTGTTGGTTCTTCTCCCCTCTGGTGTGCTATTAGTTACCAGGGGGCGATATTCACCAAAACTGGTTGCCTTAAACCTTGCGGGATCCAGAGTAGAACCCTCACGGATAAATTGCACCACAGATACTGCCCTGGCAGCTCCGAGGTGCCAGTTCGATTCGTATTTCGAACGTACAGATATCGGCACATTATCAGTATGTCCTTGTACTTCCGCTTCCTCTATTTCATCATCAAGTACGGCAGCTATTTCATTTAATACCAGTTTAGCGAGCGGCAGCAGTTCCGACGATCCGCTGTCGAACGTGAGCGAATCAGCCAGGGTAATTTTCACGCCCTCAGCAATAGGTTCAAAATCGATTTGAGCAGATAGCCCATGGTCTTCAAATAAATCCTTGATATCCTCCCACTTTTGCATTAAATCAATTCGATAAGACTCACTGCTGTCATGCGATTTATGCGTTACTATCGAACTTTGATTCATTACACCAACTGAGCTCTGGAAATACGATATAAAATTATCGAAGATATTATCATCGATACCCGGAGTGAGCGTATACAGAAGCACAAAGAAGACCAATAGCAGCGTCATAAGATCGCCGTAGGTCATCAGCCAGTTTCCAGAATTCTTTTTAGATCGTCCCATTCGTTGTTCTGCTGTTCAATCCAGAGTTGATAGAGTTTCTCGTCTCGCTCCTTACCGATCCTTAGGCTTTCGTGGTACATGATATATTCAGCCCTACCTTTCGGATCTACATGTATCAGCATCTTCTTCTCCATAATACGCGGGTTTTCTCCATCTACCATTGAGAGGATACCCGTTCTGAACATCTCTTTTCTGTTGAGATCAAGTTCGCTCAGAAACTCAAGTTTACCCGCAAGAGGGCCGAGTAGCATGTTTGCGATAACGGCTCCATATAAGGTGGTAAGAAGTGCAACAGAGAGACCGGCGCCCAGCTGTTCGGGATCGGAAATATTCTGCAACATAAGTACCATTCCTACCACAGTACCAATCATTCCAAAAGCAGGTGCGTAAGTAGCCATAGACTCCAATACGTTTATGGAGACTTCGACCTGCTTTTCCCGCAGGCGTATTTCATCTTTGAGGATGTTATCCATGCTGTCTCGCTTAAAGCCATCTACAGCCAGTTGCAGTCCATTCTTCAGATATTGATCGTGAACGTGTTCGATATCGCGGTCGAGCACCAGCAGCCCACCGGTTCGAACTCTTCGAGCGAACATACTAAGCAGTTCCATATCCGTCCTCAGGTCAATTTCCTTTGTTCCCATCAGGCT
>PWWL01000166.1 GCA_003561515.1 Balneolaceae bacterium | reverse complement strand
TTTATGTAATGTCCAGTAATGCTTTAGGTATTGATTAGGATAAGTCTGTAAAAATCAGGTTTAAATATAAACTTTAATATCGAGCGGGCCTTGTCCCGACTCCTCGGGATCGTTCTTTTGTATCAAGAGAAAAGGATAATACTTAATGTATTTGATGGGATAATTTCTAAAAAAGGCAGGTATATTATTGTTGTAAAGTGTCCTAAAGCAAGATTTTTGTAATCAATTCCTAAAATTTACATAAAGATGAGATCTTTCCGTTTTTTTGTATTTTCAGCTTCTCATTTTTCAAAAAATAATCTCTTGTGATACAACGAATTCAAACTCTTTATCTCGCGCTGGCTGTAATCCTGAATCTGGTTGTCTTTTTCACTCCGCTATATAGCCATGCAGTCAATGACCCTGCACAGTGGATCGGTGCAGGATTTGCGATATCACTGACAGGTGCCATCATGCTGGCAGCAGCATCCATTTTTTTGTACAAAAACAGAATGAACCAAATTCGCTGGGTGAAGTTGGGTACATATCTCCAGATAGTGGCTGCCGGGTTTGCAGCTGGTATCCTTTTCTCACTGGGCGGCTTCGGTACATTTTTATGGAGGGAGGTGATATCGAGCGGCCTTGTTATACTTGTGTTAATGCTCTTTTGGCTGGCGGGCCGTGCAATTAAAAAGGATGAAGAGCTTGTTAAGTCGATGGATCGAATCCGGTAAAACTGTTTGACTCAGCCTGCGAATTCCGACATACCGCTTTTTAAGGTAGTTCTCTTCCTTCTGGCAGGTCTGTTAACGTTTGGCTTTGCGCCGATTCTGGTCCGCTTTGCAACTGATGTAGAACCTCTTGTACTCGCAGCGATGCGAACCGGTTTTGCTGTACTCCTATTGCTTCCGTTCTGGTGGTTTCGCAGAACCCCAATGCGTTTACTGAAAAAAAGCGGTATATCACCGCTGCTGCTTGTTTCTGCCGGTATCAGCCTTGGCATGCATTTTACACTCTGGATTGCATCCCTGCATTACACGTCGGTAGCTTCGGCGTCTGTATTGGTTACTATGCACCCTGTGATGCTGATTATCGCGGAAACTCTCATATTTAAGCGGAATTTCAGGCCCCTTGTCTGGATTGGAGTTTTTACTGCGTTTGGCGGTTCGGTGATGCTGGGCTTCGCTGATGATACCGCCCTCGATCAATTTCCGAATGCCGTTCTTGGAAATAGCCTTGCTTTTGGCGCTGCAGTGATATTTGTGGTCTATTTTCTGTTGGGGAGAAAAATCCGTCAGCATACAGAGTGGATCGATTACGTCTATTATGTTTACCTGTATGCGGCAATTACCTGTGTGATTCTGGCGATAATCTGGTCGGGGGGTATTCCGTATATCAGTACAACTGCAGTAATCATTGGTATAGCTCTGGCAGCGGGTCCCACCATACTTGGACATGGTGCTATGAACTACGCCGTTAAATATGTATCACCAACGCTTCTCTCAACGCTTGTTTTATCAGAAGCCGTGGTAGCAGCGGTAGCAGCATACTTCATACTTTCAGAAGTTCCGGCCACAATTTCACTTGGTGCCATGATAATCATCATCATTGGGGTAAGCATGACGTGGACCCGCAGGCTCGCCCGTAAGCCTCAATCGTGACTATTTTTCCTGAAATCTTGTCCGTAAGTGCAAGAAATTATTAATCTAAAGCGCTTCCAAATATTATAAAATCACAATGTTACTTGTCGCTATGGAAGCATTCTCCTAATTTGTGCGCTATTAGAGATACACTGGCACAATAATGATAATTAAGACAAGATTTAGCAAACGTTGTCAGGCAGAGTAGAAGCAGGGGTAAAAGCGATTCAAACGAAAGGAGGGTTTAATCCGTTTTGTATCTTGGCGTTCTGTTTCAAAATAGGGTAGTACATAAACGGTGTATCAGTCTGTAACAGGAACAAACCTGTATAAAATGATCTTAAATGACAGAATTTTTCATAACGGGAGAAGAAGTTTAACCATTTCCATTTTAGCTGCCGGACTGCTGGTTGCCGGCTGCGCAACCACATCAGAGGAAGAGGAGTTGTCTGAAATGCCGATTCATACTCCCGTAACGGTACTTGAGCCCATACAAAGGGATTTTGCCGAGATCCGTAACGGTGGCGTACTCAGAATGATTACCCACTACTCGTCCAGTACCTATTTTTTGAACCAGGGAATGGAAGTTGGCTTTGAATATGAGCTTGTTAGGGAATTTGCCCGCGAAAATGATCTTGCGCTTGAAGTGGTAATTGTGGGCGCAGACGAAAACCCTTTCGACTTGCTGAACAGCGGAGCAGGTGATGTAATAGCCGCAAATTACACGATCACGCCCGAGCGGCGTGAAGTGGTGAATTTCACTCGGCCATATAATCTTGTGGACCAGATGCTTGTTTTTTCAACCGATCTGAGTCCCTACCCGCAAACACTCGAGGAGCTTTCGGGCAGCGGGATTCCGGTATCGGTGCGCAGAAACAGCTCTTATTACGTTACGCTGAACAAGTTGATCCAAGAGTACGATTATGATATTGAAATCAATTTACTGCCCGATGCGCTCGATACGGAAGCGGCTCTTGTACAGGTAGCAGAAGGAAATCTTCTTGCAACCGTGGCTGATGACAACATGTTTAACGCGGCAAACAGGTATATGGAGGGACTCTTTCCGGGTCCGGTTATTGCAGAAAAAGACACCATCGCATGGGCAATTCGAAGCAATGCTCCAGACCTGGAGGCGCGAATGAACCGCTACCTCTACAAGCATTTTCGCTTTACAGAAGATCGTGACAGGCCTCGCAGATCCACATTTCTAAACGTTCTGAGAAGAAAATATTTCGAAGAAAGCCGTCAGATTGCTGAGTATTACAATCCGGATTGGCAGTATCATGGACTTGGCATTATTTCGCCATACGACGAGCTCGTAAAAGTGGTGGCAGATTCCATGGATCTCGATTGGCTTTTGCTTACGGCATTGATTGCACAAGAATCCAGCTTTAATCCAAACAGCAAGAGCTGGGCGGGCGCAGTTGGCCTGATGCAGGTTATACCCCGGTTTGTTGAAGTGGAGTACGAACAGCTGTACGATCCTAAGATAAACCTGATGACAGGCGCGCGTATTTTGAAAGATCACCTTCGTCATTATGCCTATATGGACAGCACAAACCAGCTTGCTATGGCACTTGCAACCTACAATGTTGGGCTTGGGCACATGGCAGACGCGAGACGCCTTGTGATCGATCAAAATAAAGACCCTAATGAATGGGAAAATGTTGCGGATGCATTACTCAAATTGATGCAGCGCCGTTATTACCAGCACGCCAGATTCGGTTTTGCAAGGGGAATTGAGCCGGTTCAGTACGTGAAGGAAATCAAAAATCGATACCGGACGTACGAGGCAATAATAGCGCTGGCCGAAAATCAGCAAAGAACCGGTGTTACCAGCCTGATTGGTACCAACATTACCCGGTTGCCTTAATTACGAGCAGGGTCAAATCATCCTGAAGCGGCCCTCTGGTAAATTCTCTCACTTGTTTTTCTATCTCCCGAATAATCTCCGCACTTTTTTTATTGCGGTTCTCGAGGATACAATCCATCAGCCGTTCTTCTCCAAATTCTTCATCGCCGGCGGGATTGATTGCCTCGTTCACCCCGTCAGTGTAGCACACAAGCAAGTCTCCGGGCTGTATCTCAACGTCGGTCTGTTCGTACGGCATCATACTTTCCATTGCACCAAGCAGCAGGCCGCCGTCTGAAAGCTCTTCAAATGTGTTTGATCTGTTCCGAAGCAGTAATGGCGGATTGTGTCCGGCATTGACATATCTGAACAGTCCGTGTTTACTGTTATATTTACCCCAGAAAAAGGTAATAAATTTATCGATGGGTGTATTTCTGAAAATAAGGTTGTTGATCCTCTCGGTTGCCTCGGCGAGAGTTATTTCTACCGGAAGCAATACGTGCAACATCGACTGAAGATTGGCCATCAAAAGAGCTGCGGGAACGCCTTTCCCCGTTACGTCTGCAATGGCAAGAATGGTACTTCCGTCGGGTGTTTTGGCAACATCAAAGTAGTCGCCGCCAACTTCACGCGATGAGATATTTTCGGCGGCGAGATCAATGCCTTCAATCTCAGGTATCGGATCAGGCAATAGTCCGCGCTGAATCGATTTGGCAATCGAGAGTTCCTCCTCCATTCGCTCTTTGTCAATCCGCTCTTCGAGAAAGTAGGTTTTTTGAATGGATACGATAGCAAGATTCGCAAGTGATTTGAGGAAGTTAAAGTCGGTTTCAGCGAAGGCTTCTCCGCTCAATCGTTTCCCTACACCGATAACCGCTATTTTTTCATTTTGAATGGATATGCCGGTGATATTGGCAATTTGATTCTCTTTCAGGAAGGGATGCCGTTCGAGACAATCTTCATCGGGAGTGAGTACGTCAACGGGACATTCCTCAAAAATTGACTTTATCTCTTTTTTGTCCGGTTTTTTTGATAGCCCGCTCGATGCCAGCAGGGAAACGGATTTAGGTGTTTTGTATATAAGGAAGAAGGTGCGAACAAAAAGCTGTCCAAGAAGTGCAAATTTGAAAATGTTAGTGATCTGCTGCCGATCGGCCAGAAGGTTAAATTCTTTCGACAGGTCGAACAGCGTATTGAGTTCGTGAATCCGCCTGTCCAGCTTCCGGTTGGTCGTACGAAGTTCGTCAAAAAGCTTCGAATTGGCTATGGCAACGGAGGAAATAATGCAAAGGCTTTCAACGAATTCAAGTTCCCGCGCCGAGTATGCATCGCCGTTTGCCTTGCCACCGATAAATAAAAAGCCCAGGTGATTACTGCTTGTTCTGAGCGGAAAAAAAACGCTCTTTTCCATATTGTTGATGAGCCGGGGCAGTTTGTCAGAAAAATCATCGTAGAAAGCGTAAGAGCGTTGTTTTTGCTCGTCTTTGAACCCGATATTTATCTTTTCGGTATCATTCTCAATTGAAAGGCCTCTCGACTTTTGAATGGAATAGCTTTGTGAGGATGGTTCGTACAGAAGAATGGCTGCACGTGATGTAAGCAGCTTTCCCATCACGATGAGGAGAAGGTTATTCAGTACAAAATCGCTGCTCCTCGACTCAATCAGCATTCGGCTGGTTTCAAGTACGGTTTTCAGTTCAAACCTTGATTTCAGCTCATCTTTGGATGCGGATTGACTCACGTAGATTAATCTCTTTGTTTATACATTCTTATTTCATTCTCGTCTGTAGACGTGTTGTAGTCGACCTTATCCATTAGTATATGGATGAGGTATACTCCCATGCCTCCCCTTCGTTTATCTTTTATTTGTCTTTCAATATCCGGTTCCACATACGTTGATTTGTCGAAACTGTCGCCGCTATCGGTTAATGCTACGCAGATTTCGTTGTTGTTAAATTCGAGGTTTATTTTTACAAGCTGCGTTGCATCATACTTGTAAGCATGCTTTATAATATTTGTATAAGCTTCATCAACTGCGAGGCAAAGATCGGCTACACTAGCGGGAGAAAACCCTTCAGCCTGTGCATGGTTAGAGACAAAATCCCTGACCTTTGCCAGATTTCTCGTAGATGCTTCAACAGTAATATGATATGTTGCGGTTTTTTTCAAATCCGGGGGTCTTAAACTTCAGATGAAAATTTTTCAACTGCGTCACGCTCATCGTCGAGAATGTCGTAAAGTGTGGGGAATCCAAGCAGGTCGAACACATTATAAACCCGTTCGTTCATATTGGTTAGCTTAATGTCGCCCCCGCTAACGCGTACATCTTCAATGTAGGCCATAAACACTCCCAAGCCGGCACTGGCAATGTATTCGAGTTCCCGGCAATTAACAATTATGTTGGATTTGTTGCTGTCTATCAGAAGCTTAAGCGAATCTTCAAGTTGAGAAGCTGTGTGGGCATCGAGCTCACCGTGTAGGTCAAGAACATCGAGCCAGGAAATTGTGCGGTGATTAATTTTAAAGTTTTTCATCACTCATTACTTAGTTTGTGGTGTTCGCCAAATATAGAAGATAGACGGAGCAGAGCAAATAATGAATACGTAAATAGGTGGGCAAGGTTTCATAAACAAAGAAGGCATCACACGTATCCGGTGTGATGCCCTGACTATTCATCAAGAGAGACGCTACTTGAGCGCATCTTAATATTAATAAAAATGATCATATTTCCACAATATTTCTTATACAGAGTATTTATAACCGAAAATATTTTATAAATAATTGAAACCGTCACTGAGCGACCTAAAAACGCAGATAATCATTAACTTATCAGTCAATCAAAATAGAATCGAGAGTTGTTTGGTTTTTTTGTAGTATTGAAATCGTGAATTAAAAATTACCTGACTCCAACTTTTAAAAAATATCGCAACTGCTATGAAAAAAGTGATAGTATCTCTCTCAGTTTTGTTCTTTATGATTTCTTTTACGGAAACAGCACATGCGCAATGGGGCATAGGAGCAAGCTATGAAATCAGAAAAGAGGAACCGACAAACGGGTTTGGTGTTCGCGTGGAGCGCAGTATGCTCGGGTTTGTGCCTGTCGTTGATTTTAATATGAGGGCACACTTCAGCTATTTCAACGAAACAAATACGTTGAGCCCCAGCGGAGCTGCAATCAGCGGAGACACCGAAGCTTTCGACTATGGACTGGCCCTGACGGCAGGGATTAAGATTGCACTGATTAAGCCCTATGTGGGTTTTGGGATTGGGGCTGAAACCATAGATTTTGAAACAGCCGGACAGGGTAGTTTCAAAGAGAATAATTTCTACTGGAATGCCTTTGGCGGAGCCGAACTAAGGCTGTTGCCGCTCCTGAACCCTTTTCTCGAATATCGGATTACAAACCTGACCAGCACCGACCAGCTTGATACAAGCAACATAGGCCGTGTTGCAATCGGCATCAACCTGAGGTTCTGATCAAAAAAAAGCTCCTGAACCACAACGATGCAGGAGCTTTACTTTTATTGTAATTTGGAAGCAGTATTACATTTTTAAATCTTTCACCGAATCGTCTGCTTCATCCGATTACAGAAATCCATGAATCCTGACTATAATCTTCGCGTAGCGCTTGGGTCATATTTTCGGCCATTTCGCGGGTATCGAAGCGTCCAACCCTGACTCTGTACCATACGTTACCGGAGTCTTCATCTCCATGCTTTACCACGAATGTGTTCTCAAATCCGCGTTCTTTCCACATATCGGCCTGGGCCTGCGCTTTTTCTTCAGATCTCCATGATTCAATCTGGACTGCGAAACGGCCTGTTTCGGAATAATCGAACGTTCTGCGCGCTTCGGCGGCAGCAATGCTGTCGAGCCGTGCCTGTTCAATGCTGTCTTGCCTTAACTGTTCCATTTGGGCTTCGTAAACCAGCTGAAGGGAATCCTGAACGGCTTGCTGGCGAGCACGTTCCTGTTCTCTGAGCTCTTCTTCGCTCGGACCGCAACCCTGTATTAACAGAATTGACAAACCGGCTACAATGAGATAACCTAACGCAGTTTTCATGGTACTTTTGGTTTATTTGGGGTGCTTGTAATCCAGTAGAGATATTTATGAAAACATAAATGTTTCGCGCTTCTTTAACAAGAATCAAGATTTTTCAGCGCCGAATTTCTTTATCAACAGGAAAAAATTGCTTAGTTTATGTAGACTGAATTTAAATAAGCCCGTTCTTGGTTGGTCTGCCAAACAGAAAAGTAATGCTGCTTGAAGTAAAAAACATTGAGAAATCATTCGAAAAAGACGTCCCCGTTGTACAGGGAGTGAGCTTTTCTGTAAAAGAGAATGAAATATTTGCACTACTCGGGCCAAGCGGCTGCGGAAAGACAACCACACTGCGCGTAATTTCCGGTTTTGAGAAACTGGATCGCGGTGAAGTTCTGCTCGACAATGAAACACTCTCTTCTGAGAGAAAACATGTTGCACCTCAAAAGAGGGGAATTGGCTTTGTTTTTCAGGATTATGCCCTCTTCCCTCATATGTCGGCACTCGACAACGTAGCATTTGGGCTTACGCGGCTTCCAAAATTCAAACGTAAAGTTTTTGCCGAAGAGGTATTGTGCCGTACAGGGATGGGAGCCTACAAAGACCGCAGCCCGTCCGAACTTTCAGGAGGCCAGCAGCAAAGGGTTGCTCTGGCTCGTGCTATAGCTCCCGAGCCCAAGCTGGTTCTGCTGGATGAGCCTTTTTCAAACCTGGATGCGATGCTGCGCGACACCACACGCAAAGAAGTGCGAGCCATTCTTAAAAAAGCCGGTATGAGTGCCGTGTTGGTTACGCACGATCAGGAAGAGGCCCTCTCATTCGCCGACAGAATAGCTGTAATGAATGAGGGCAGAATCGAACAAATTGGCACCCCCGAAGAAGTTTATTACAAACCCAAAACGAAGTTTGTAGCCCAGTTTCTCGGCAGAACCAATCTCTTTGAAGCCGATGTGGATGATGCCGACTGTATTCACACCAATCTGGGCTGTTTGAAACTGAACTGCCGGGCTAAAGGCCAGATCACTTGTTCCATTCGCCCGGAGCACCTTACTATTGAACGTCCCAACGGATCACTGAATGGGTGTAAAAAGGGAATCGTCATTGCAAGAGAGTTTAAGGGGCACGATATCACCTATCATGTAGAGTGCGGCGGAGAGCGATACATCGTTCATACCGACAACCGTTTGCTTTTTGAGCCCAACGATGAAGTGGTAGTGAAACCGCTTGAGCCTGCCGTAGTACTCGACCCGGTAAACTCAGTACAGACATAGCTTCTGCATTTCTTTTAAAACCGTAAATGCTATATTGTCGCAATCGGTTGAAACTTCCCCGTTTATATAACCGGGAACTTCGGATTCACACTGCCGGCAACATAACGGGCGGCCATGGTAACAGAACTTATATTCTTCCTTGCACTTTCGCTCCGGAACGACGACGCCGAAAAGGAACTGTACCTGAAAATCAGGCAGGGCGATAAAGACGCATTCAGGGAGTTCTACCAACTTCACCATGGCCCGCTTTTCTCTTTTCTAAGATCAAAGGGCCTGGACGATGATGACGCCGGCGACCTCATTCAGCAGGCTTTTATGATTATCTGGGAAAAACGGGAAGCCATCGACCCCGACCGTTCACTCCGATCTTTTTTGTTCACCACGGCTTACAATCGCATGCTGAACCATTTTCGCGATAAGAAGTGCGGTGATCCCGAGTTTGCATACACACTTGAGCACAGCGGACAAAACCCCCACGAAAAGGCCGTAACGGGTGAAGCGATGGAAAAACTTCAGGCCGCTCTTGAAGCGATGCCCGAGAAACGACGGGGTGTGTTTGAACTCTGCTATCTGCAGGGCTTTTCATACAAAGAAGCGGCAGAAACGATGAATGTGAGCCCTAAAACCATAGAGAACCATATGGCCCTGGCTCTGAAGGAGCTCAGGGAAGCGCTGAAACATTTTTTTTGATCCCGTTAGGGGTAACCCTCAACTATCGTGTATTACGGTTGCAATTAACCTGTAACCAACTTTACAGAATCATGAAAACAGAAAAAACAATACTCATCATCATTGCAGCCTTTTTGATTGCATTCATTTATGGCTGTGATACGGTTAATACCACCGATCAGGAGATCAGTGAAGAGGAGCTGGAAATTGCCGGCGAAATTATAGCAGAGTCGCTTTCTGAAGAGAGAGGCGGACTTTTATCATCCCTGTATGATGCCTTTTCACAGGTAGAACAGGACAGAATCAGGTATCAAGTCAACTCACAGGGAGCTGCCAAAGCGGGTGCGCCCTCTGTATCAAATACAGGGCGCGGGTCTGAGTCGGAGTATAATGCGCAGTATAATCCTGAAACGGGCGAGCATATTATTGCCTTCAGGCGATCGCATCAGGGACCGATTTTATCGGCTACACTTTCGGTGCTGAACAAATATATCTTTATGGATGCTGAAAGAAATTTCCTGCAGTTTCCGCAACGTCAACAGGATTTGGTCGAAACCATCGATTTCAAAGGTACGAGAATTGGTACTGCCGTTACGCAAAGACGTTCATCCAGCTTTACGCGCGTTGATACGCTCTTCACCACCGGAATTTCTGATCAAAGCAATACTCTCTTCATCGAAGGTAACCACTATGGGAAAGGTGAAATGAGTGCCAATCTCAGAAGAGTAGGTAGAAGCATGGAGCGTTCATACGAAGTATGGTTCGATTTTGAAAACATCCGGGTAGACAAAGATCTGGTTAAGGAAAATGGCAGTCTTGAAGAAGGAATAACCGGAGTTATTAAATACAGAATTAAAATGATCAATACCATAAACGGTGAAACGCGCGAACAGAACCTGAGAGGGATTGTTGAACTCTCCGGAGATGGAACAGGTCTGCTGCGGTTCGAGAGAATCAAGGAAACCTTCAGGATTGCTCTTCGAAACGGAACGATCAACCTATAGACAACACCCCAACAGAGAACACTACTTATAGGCGGGCCATCGGCAAATGGCCTGCCTTTCTTTAAAAAAGTTATGCCGGACAATAGCAGCAAATATCAACCCACCATTAAAGACTTCAGGCTTGCAGCATTCCTGGATACGGGAGCTGCTTCTGCAGAAAAAACGGACATCATCGATGATCCGCTTTTTCCTTTTTTGGAGGAGTATAAATCTGCTGCATCTCTGAAATATGATGCTTTTACGGGTGAAGAGAACTGGAGGCGTATTGAGAGCGAGCTGAATAAGAAAGCACGGAAATCGGTTGTGTATAGCATCCGACCCGTGTACCTGAAGGCCGCTGCCGCTGTTTTGGCAATACTTGTGCTCACGCTCAGTTATTTTGTATTCAGGGCTGATGACCCGGTACTGCTTGCCGAAAGCGGATCCGAAATAACGGTGGTTGAACTGGACGACCGCTCGTATGTAACCTTGCGCCCAAACAGCAGACTGTACCTTATTGATGTGAGCAGTGAACAGCATCTCTACAGGATCGAGGGAGAGGGTTATTTTGATGTTGCATCAGGGCTCGACAGATCATTCAGTGTTTTCGCCGGTGATGCAAGGGTGGATGTAACCGGTACA
>PWWL01000217.1 GCA_003561515.1 Balneolaceae bacterium | reverse complement strand
TTTATGTCTTTGTGCTTTAAACCAAACGGACAGATCTCTTTATCCAGGTATTCAACAGTTCCTATCTCAATGTCTCCATCAACATCTGCATCAGGAGGAGGAAGTGCTATCTCATGCTGGATTCCATCTTTGAGATGTCTGGCAAGCAATAGGTCAATCATGCTCTCAATCTCGGCTTTTTGCCGGTAGTCTGTCTCTGCAAGAGCCATCAGTTTTATGCCATGACATTTTCTGCTGCCGATGATCGGCTCAAGCAGCCTCAGTTTATCTTCAAGAGCAAGCCTCATGCATAATCACCTCTCCTGTATGTGCGGTAAGGTTCTTTTGGGTGGTATGTGATCGGTTGAGTAAGGTATGGCTGTGGCATGTATGACTCAGGCTTGCATGGCCCTGCATCAGTATCAAGGATATGCTCAAGCATGGATGCCTTGCCCTGCTTCTCTTTAAGGTTAATAAGGCTTTCCTGGAGGCTTGAGACAGAGCGTTCAGCAAGGCGATAGAACTGCGAACATTCAGAGCGGATCTGGCGTTTAAGCTCAAGTTCCATCTTTTGCAGGTCAAGCCACATCTTGTCTTTTTGAAGGTAGTCAGGGAAAGGCCGCTCTATCTTCATCTGGCTGATGCTAAGGAGATCATTATAGAGGCTGGCAAGGTTTTCATAGGTGTGCCTGCTGATCTGTTCAATCCTGTCAATGATAAGAGAAGCCCTATCCCTTTCAAGCTCTGCTGAGCGTGCCATTATGTTCATATCTTCTATGCCTTGTTCTGAACCAGATGACAGCTTATGAGCCACAAAGTATTCTGCTATGCTTCGAGCTGTGTATTTCTGGCTTTTGGCCTTTGATGGCAGGGAGTAGTATCTGAAAGGGATAGGCTTTATTTGCATGACTCACCTCTTTTTTCTTTGTTTTTTTGAAATTATTGCAGGCTAACGAGGCGAGCTATATAAATCTTTCTATTAGTTACTACTCTTTAGGAGTTAAATTTAATCTCCAGATAATCCAGAGGAAATCTGGGGGTAGCCCAGGCATCTAAAATGATCTGACGAGTGATATTTGATAAAGTTTTTTTGGGGATATTCCCCCCCGTCACTTATTGTATTTTTTGGTTTTATTGAATTTACGGGGGGGAACCGTCAAAATTAATAAAATCAAGCGGGCGCAGCCCGCTTTCGCGGGGGGTTGCTACGAAGTGCAACCCACCAATTCCCCGAAGGGGAATCAAACAAAGTTTTCCTCAGTGAATATATCTCATGTTCTCACATTCCCTCTAAAAAGCTTCACATAGCTTTCAGATTCTCTCTCATGGCTCTAAGCCAAAAATCTCGACATAAATAAAAAAAGGGCTTTACAGCCCTGTTATGTCTCTCCCATGCCACGGCTTCTTCTTGCCTGGCAGATAATGGTCAAGTTCCTTGAACTCATCCATACAAAACGACTGATAGTCCCAATATGCCTCTTCTTCCTCTCCCTGCGGATACAATGGCTCTTTCTCGATGGTCACTGGTCTTCTTCTTTCCAGTTTCTGTTCGTCTATAATCAAATCCACTATGCTTGGGATTTCAATCTTACTAAGTTCTTCTTTGTCTTTCACTTCAATCACCTCGTTCGGAGCTGGTCTAAAGCCAACTCTCTCTGCCAGTCAAGAGAGTTGGCACAACCTCTGAACGAGAGAAAGTGCAGATGAATAAGAACAAACAAAGGGAAAGCTTTATAATAAGCTGACTGCGCATACCAAGCGGTCAGCTTTATAAAGGTTTACCTGGTATACCGCCTTATGTGCTAATAAAGGCTCGCTGGATAGTCATCCTTATCAAGAGTGATGATAACCTTGACAAGGAGTATCCTGTGCCTTTCCTGGCATCTTTCGCAAAAAGGAACACCTTGAACCTCTCCAACTGTTAGGTTATGGCAACTCCAGCATCTCAATAGCGGGAATACTCCTTTTTTGCCTGACTGTTTTTCCATCTTTTATCGCCTCCTGTTCGCTTACAGTCCATGTAAAGCGGACAAAGGGCTGACAAAAACATTTGAGTTTAATCTCATGAGCATCAAGGACAAGTTCGGCAACGTAACGCCCTGGGAAAAGCTCTCTATGAGCAGGAAAGCGTATGCAGCTGCAAAACCCTGGAAGAAGGCTGGAATGAAAAGATCTCAGTTTGAATCTCTTGTGGTCTTGCTGTCTGATGAGATGATTTGCGAACTAAAAAGAGAGGGTGATGCTGAACGGATGCTCAAAAAAGTCTTTGGTGACAGGGCATATCAGTAGCTCTGAATAGTGCCCATCAAAGAAAAAAAAGAGGCAAAATGCCTCAACTTTGCTCTTTGCCCCTTCTCTCTGTCTACATTCTCCGATTCTGAGAGTAGCTGTAATAACCCTCCTTGGTGACTATCACATGGTCAAGCAAAGGAATATGAAGCAGTTCTCCTGCCTCTAGCATCTTTTTTGTTGCCGAGTCATCTTCAGGGCTTGGTTCTATGCTGCCCGATGGATGGTTGTGGGATAGGATGACTGCGTTTGAATTTCTGGCAATAGCTGCCCGAAAGACATCCCGAGGATGGACTAAGGATTGGTTGAGTGTACCAACAGATACGATTTCCCTGCTGACAACCCTGTTCCTGCTATCAAGGCAAAAAACCACAAACACTTCCCTGTCCCAGCTCTTGATGTCTCGCATCTCATGGTAGACCTCCTTTGGTTCTTTTAGTTCTACTTGGTCTTGTCCTAAATACCTGATTTCTAATTCATATTGTTGCATAAGCTCTCACCTCAAGCTCCTTGGGTGAGAGGTTTGATTTCATTGCATACGCTCCTGGTTTTGATTTGAGTTTAAACTTCAATTGTGGCAGGTTGTCTTTGAATTTTGGTTTAATTTTAACCGTAAAGAGAGCAATTG
>PWWL01000238.1 GCA_003561515.1 Balneolaceae bacterium | reverse complement strand
GCACAAAACTCAAAACATTTTTGAATGCCCTTTTCATAACATTCTTTTTTCTGCTTGGTATTGCTTTTGGATACTTTATTTTGGTTCCATTCGCGGTTCAGTTCTTCACTCAGTTCATCATATCGGATGTAATCAGCAATGAGTTCGACATCAACGAATATTTTATCTCGGTGGCGATCTGGACCCTTGCGTGCGGCATCATATTCCAGATTCCGGTTATCAGCTATTTCTTGTCAAGGGTGGGATTGCTTACACCCGAGACGATGCGTGCCTATCGCCGGCATGCCATCGTAGCGGTGATGATTGTGGCCGCCTTCCTCACCCCGCCCGATCCTGTTTCTCAGCTGATGATTGCGTTTCCGCTGATCTTCCTTTACCAGTTTTCGATCTATCTAAGTAAGCTTGCACAGCGGCAACGCAAGAAAGAGCTGGAAAAAGCGTTTAGTGGAGAGACCTAAGGTTAAGCCTGTTGTTTAACATTGAAAAACTAAGTTTACACATTCCGCAAATTACCGTTACCTTTACGGGTCTGCAATTCCACCTATAAGAATCTAAAAAACTCTTAAACATCTCAGATGCAAATACGCTTTACAAACGTTTTAATAGCACTTGCCGTCATCTCGCTGGCATTGGCTGCTTGCGACACTACGGATCCATTTAGAATACCACCGCCAGACTTTTCTACTGTTCCTGAAGCTCTCGATATCACCGGTCTTGATCCAATAGAAATTGAAGAAGGCGTAGAGGCTTACATCCATAATGAGGGTGAAGGAGATTTTGAAGTTACCATTCGGGATAATATCTCAGTCTTTCTCACGCTAAGAACTACAGAAGGTGAGATCATTTACAGCTCATTCAATGATGGACGCACATCTCCCACAAGCATAGGAGTCGGCAATATCCAGCTAAACGCGAATATTTTCCAGTACTCCGTATTTCTCGCTTTCACACCCGGCTTGCGCTCCGGAATTTTAGGCATGAAAGAAGGTGAGACTCGTACATTAATCGTATCTCCTGAAAGAGGCTTTAGAGGGCTGCCGGATAATACAACAAACAGCCGTTTCAGAGATTCTTCGCTTCAATACGATATTGAATTGGTTAGTATAGCAAATTAAGCGGGTTAGACTTCTCGTTTATCTTCTATCTTATCAATCTTTGAATTTCCGACTATACCTCTTTTAGTTCGGGACGAGAAACATGGTATGTCTGTTTCGCATTCAATCCCTGAAAAAGCCAACATCTAAATGCCAGACAGCACAACGTAATGGTACCGGTAAGACATACCATGTTTTCCTGGCGCCATTCGGGATTAGAAACATGGTATGTCTGTTTCGCATTCAAATCCTGAAAAAGCCGATATCCAAATGCCCGCCAACATGATGAATCGATATCGGTCAGACATACCATGTTTTTCCTTTTGCCAAGTGGGGATGAGACTGCCTCAAAAATCCGTGTACACTTTCTCCACTCTTGGCGTAATATTCGTCAGAACTTCATGAACATTGGTGTTTCCGTGCTCAGCCCAATCGTAGGCATTCCAGGCACCTTCCTTTCCGCCGAGTAACGTTGCTTCGCTGTCGGCCGGCACCTTGTCCTGCCCCAGGAAAACCATGATGTAATCCATGGTCACGTTGCCCACCTGCGGGTAGAGCTTCCCGTTGATGAGAACCTTCAGCCTGTTACTGAGCGATCGCGGAACACCGTCGCCATATCCCACGGGAATGGTGGCGAGCCAGCCGTCTTCGGTTGCCTTCCATGACGATGTGTAGCTTACCGGCTTTCCTTTTTTAATCGGACGAACCTGCGCCAGCCTCGACTTCCAGGTAAGAGCGGGCTTCAGCCAGTCGTGCCGGGTCTCGCCGGAATTGTAGCCGAGCATTCCAAGCCCGGTACGGAACATGTCGAAATGGTCGAAATCGTAATTCGTTGAGGCGCCCGTATTGCTCATGTGTTTCAGCGGCACTTCGGCAAAATATTTGATCACCTCTTTAAAACGGTTATGCTGCTCGGTTACAAACGGATGGCCGGGATCATCGGCAGTGGCAAAGTGGGAGTAGATGCCGCTGCAAACCAGCCGCTGGTGCATCACTGCCAGCTGCCTCACCTCTTCCGCTTCGGATGGATCAAACCCGAGCCTGCCCATCCCCGTGTCGAAATTGAGATGGTATCGGGTGCTGTCCATCAAAATATCGAAATGGGTTTTATGGCTGATGGTGGCCGTGAGGTTGTGCGTCTGGTAAGCCGCAGCCGTTTCGTAGCGTGGCACACCAAACACCAGTACCGGCTTCTTCACCCCGCCCATCCGCAGCTGAATCGCTTCATCCACATTGGCGGTGGCAAACCAATCCACATGCTCTTCGAGGTGCTTCGACACCCGAACCGCTCCGTGGCGGTAGGCATCACACTTCACAACCGAAAGCACTTTTTTACCCGGCAGTCTCTTTTTCAGGGTGTTAATATTCTCAAGAATCGTGTTCAGCTCAATCTCCGCGTAGGAGTTGGGAAAATGGTTTTTCAAGGTTTAGCTCCGGGTGTTGGGTTAATTTTTTTGATTGATGTTTATGAATCCATTTAGAACATGAATTCCCCTCCTTTTTAAGGAGGGGCCAGGGGTGGTTTAAACAAGCCTGGTTTAGATTATTGTCGCCTGAATTAAGCATGAAACTCTTATTGTACACACCCCTAAATTCCCTCTCCCCGAATCGCTCGGGACAGGCAAGAGGGGACTTTTTGCTGATTAACATTTGACGACCTGACAGCGTCTGATAAGACCTGTCATCGTCGGTAAAACGAACGTCCTGAGTAGTGTCCCGGACGCTTACAGGAACGATCCCGAAAATTCACGGGATCGCACGCTGTCAGGTCCTGTTCACGAATCAAAAACCAAATCGTCGCTTCTT
>PWWL01000069.1 GCA_003561515.1 Balneolaceae bacterium | reverse complement strand
TCCGGCTGTGAGTGAGCCGTTCTTCGCGCCCGGTGTTTACGTTAAGCCGGTGAATGTCATTCAATATTGATGAGCGTTCTCCCCGCACCCTGCGAGAGTAGTAGATCCATTCGCCATCACGGCTCCACGAGAGATCGGCATTGATGCCGCCTTCCGCAAGGCGCCTCTGAGTCCGGGCCGAATCGTTCGTTACCACAAACAGGCTGCGAACCGGACGGCGCAGCGACGGGATGGATAGAACGGCTGTGAGGCTGTCGTCCGGACTGACGGGCATATCAAAATAGAACTGCCCGGGCAGGCTGAACCTGTCCGTATCGAGCGAATCCGTGCGCTCCATCTGTGAGGCAAGCGTGTTGTAATAGACGTTCATATGCTTGCGCCACTCTTCATAAAATGACTCATAGCCGCCGTCGACAGCCTCCCTGAACGCCTCATAAAAATCATGGTATTCAAAAATTCCGAGCAGTTTACTTCGATGGGCCAGCATGTTGGCAAGCGTGCTGTCGCCATAGGTTTCAGTAAAATACCGTAGCTGTGCATTGCCCGAGGCGTACATCAGGCGCGGATTTTCTATCGACTGACCATCGCGCCAGCTGGGGCGGCTGTCAAAAATGGCTTTTCTCAGCCAGCGGTCACCTCGCTGTGAATCCCACTTTTCGGTTTGGTACTGGGCAATTCCCTCCGTCCAGAACATTGGCAGCGGAGTTGCAATGGCATACTGCCAGAGACCTGTGTTCGACCAGATTGCCTTGAAATGGAAGATGTGCCCGAGCTCGTGGGCTATCACCTTGCGCAGCCATTTCACGTCACCGGTCCAGAAGTCGGCATAGTCGTTCAGGTTCACCCAGATCATGGTATATCCCTTGCCGATCGGGTTGGCGAAGCCGTTTACAATTTCGTCCTGGTCTGACAAATAGATCGGGATTTTCCGGGAAAACGTAACATTCAGGTTTTCAGAAAGTGCCGCGTAGCTCTCCTCGGCAATCACCGCTGCCTCCGGAATCAGGTCTGCAATCTCATCATGGTACATGATCCGGAAATGTTCGGTTTCAGCAACCTGCCAATTCAGGTGGGGGTGATTTCGGTTATTGAATGAATTAAATCCCTGTGCAAGAATATCTCCGGTGAACGCCAGAATCAGAATGGAGATCAGCAGTGAGTATCGCATAATTATGATTGATTTTTGGATCTTTACGGAGAACTTGCTGAAAAGTTTTTGGAAACACGCTGAGTTCGGGAAGATAATTTTCATTTCTGATAATTCTATTATTTATTGTTTCCTGATAACAGACAGCTTACAGTAACCTGTACACAAATAACCTAATCCGACTCTCACATGATTCTCGAACCCGAAGTGCTTTTTGCCTACCGCGATCAGTTTGCTGCCGCGATGGAAAAAGATGACATTAAAACCGCTCTCGACATTGCGCCCAACCTCTCCTCCGGACGCATCGCGCAAATCCTTTCCGAATGTGATAATGATGTGGTGATCCCCTTCATGGAGCAGGTGGATGAAAAGCATGCTGCCGATATCCTGATCAAACTGCCGCGCGAAATGGCGGCCGAGGTATTCCACCTGATGAACCCGGACATATCCGTAAAGTTGATTGACCGCGTACCGGTGGATGATGCCGCCGATATTATCGGAATGCTCGATGAAAAAGTGGGTGCCGAACTGCTTGATAAGATCAACCCCGAGCTGAAAGAGGTAATCAGTGACCTGATGCACTACGAGCAGGGAACGGTGGGTTCGGTGATGAACACCTACTACATTGCCGTTCGCGAAGGCTCTACGGTTGGCGAGACGCTGAAAGCGATGAAGGATGCTCCCACACAGATTCAAAACCGTGCCTATGTGTATGTGGTGGATTCGGGCGGAAAGCCCCTGGGAGTGGTTTCGATGAAAGACCTGATTCGTACCGATCCAGAAAAAAAGATAACGGAGATTGCAACGAAAGATGTGGTTGTGGTGCATACCCATGATCCCGCCATCGAATCATCACAACTGCTCCGAAACCGGCGATATCAAATGCTGCCTGTAACCAACGACGAGAATGTGCTGGTGGGCGTACTGATGCTGGACGACGCGATTGACATCCTCTCCGAAAACCTGGCCGAACAGTTTGTGAAAGTGGGTGCTGCTTCAATCGAAGAGTCGTTCTATACACCACCGCTTGGATCGGTAAGAAAACGTCTGCCCTGGATGGCCGGTAACATTTTCCTGAACCTGGGTGCCGTGGCGGTAATTGCCTCCTACGAAGCCACCATCGAGGCCGTAGCGGCTCTTGCCATCTTCCTGCCGATGATTACCGACATGGGCGGTAATGTGGGTATCCAGGCGCTATCGGTTTCCATCCGCAGTTTGGCACTTGGTGAAGTACGGATCAGCCAATATCTGAAAGCGGCACAGAAGGAAATTATTGTTGGCCTTATCAACGGTCTGGCGCTTGGTGCGCTCTTCACGGTTATTGCGATCTTGCTGCAGGGAAATCCTGTATTAGGATTGGTTGCAGGTATAGCCCTTGGATGTAATGTACTGCTTGCCGGTATCGTAGGCGGTACCCTGCCGTTTATCATCAAACGCTTCGTCGGAGACCCGGCCATGATGACCGGCCCGGTACTTACCACCATTACCGATATCACCGGGGTTAGCATCTATCTCGGGCTCAGCACGATGTTCCTGGCGAGTTTGATGGGGGCGGCCTAAAAATACTGAACCGCAGAACTGAATAACCGAGAAATGTCGAAGTGATTCCTCTTCATAATTAATTTAGTTCGATATAAGAATTTGGAAAATGCGTCTCCCCTCCTTCGTAAGGAGGGGCCGGGGGTGGTTACGACTCTTTGAGCAAGACTCAAGTTGAGAAATTAGCTCATTGGCCTGTTTCAACCACCCCTAAATC
>PWWL01000162.1 GCA_003561515.1 Balneolaceae bacterium | reverse complement strand
GCCGCAATGTGCGGCATGTGGCCGATTATCCCACCATGACCAAAGAGCCGTGGGATTTACCCCGCAACGACCGCGTTACGCCGGAGGAAGCGGATGAGTACAAAATCCACCAGCGAACGGGGTATATCCTGCGGGAATCTACCAAGCACTGGCTCTTGAAGGATGCAGAACAGCCTTACATCGAAGAGAAACGGTTCGACTGGATCAGGGGATACCATGTGGGGGGAAGGTCCATCATGTGGGGAAGGCAATGCCTGAGGCTGGGTCCGCACGATTTTGAGGGGAACGCCCGGGAGGGCGTGGGGGTGGACTGGCCAATCCGCTACAGCGACCTGGAGAAGTGGTACGACTATGTGGAGCAGTATGCCGGAATCAGCGGTCAGCCGGAAGGCCTGCCGCAGTGCCCCGACGGCATTTTCCTGCCTCCGTTCGAAATGAACTGCGTTGAAAAACATGTTCGCAAAAAAGTACTGGAGAGATACCCCGACAGGGTTCTCACCATGGGCCGTTTTGCCAATCTTACGCAGCCCCACAATGGCCGCGGCGTCTGCCAGTACAGGAACAAGTGCATCCGTGGGTGTCCGTACGGAGCCTATTTCAGCAGCAATGCAACCACCCTGATTTCGGCTGAGAGAACCGGCAATATGACGCTTCGGCCAAATTCCGTGGTTCATTCCGTGATCTTTGATGAAACACAAGGCAAGGCCGTCGGCGTACGGCTGATTGATTCGGACACGATGGAAGAGCATGAATACTACGCCGGCATCATTTTCCTGAATGCCTCTTGCATCGGATCCACCCAGATTATGCTCAATTCCGTGTCGAATCGCTTTCCGGACGGGCTGGGCAACGATTCCGGTGAACTTGGCCATAACCTGATGGATCACCATTTCCGGGTGGGAGCTACCGGCCGCTTCGACGGCTTTATGGATAAGTACTACTATGGCCGCCGCCCAGCTTCCGTTCACATGCCCCGCTACCGCAACATCGGCAGTGATAAAAGAGACTACCTGCGCGGGTTTCACTTCCAGGGCGCTGCAAGCAGGGAAGGCTGGTGGCGCGGCATCCGTGAACTGGCCATTGGCAGGGAATTAAAGGAGTTTGTACAGACTCCGGGCGAGTGGACCATGGGGCTGAACGGGTTTGGCGAGATACTGCCATACCACAGTAACCGCATGTGGCTCGATCCGGAAAAAACCGACCCGTATGGAATCCCGCAGGTGGTGTTTGATGCCGAGCTGAAGGAAAACGAATACAAAATGAGGGAAGAGATGAAGAATGATGCGGCTGAAATCCTGGAAACCGCCGGATTTAAAAACATCACTACGTATGATGATCCCGGTGGCGTGGGGCTGGCCATTCACGAAATGGGCACAGCCCGGATGGGTCGTGATCCCCGCACATCCGTTCTGAACGGGTGGAACCAGGTGCACACCGTGCCCAATGTGTTTGTGACGGATGGCGCCTGTATGACTTCCTCCGCGAATCAGAATCCCTCGCTAACCTATATGGCACTTACAGCCCGTGCCGCCAACTATGCGGTTGATAAGCTCAAAAAAGGCGAGCTGTGAGGGGACTGATATCTGCAGCAAAAAATCAACATCAAACAAGCTGTAAATAACGGAACATCCATCATGAAGCGAAAAGATTTTCTAAAACTCGGTACCGCCGGACTTGCAGGTGCGGCTCTGGGTGGTTTTGCACCTTACAAGCCTGAAGTCGCTGATAAAAGGAATCCGCTGCGTTCTGATAATGCCGGACTCAAAAAGGGATTCATGCTTCAAACCTTTCCATCGCGCGAGAACTATTCTCTGGCCGAACAGTTTGGGATGCTGAAGGCGGCGGGGTTTGCAGGCGTGGAGCCGGAGAGCGGCCTCAACCGTGATGAGGTGTTAGAGGCAAAGCAACAATCGGGGCTGGAGATTCCGAGCGTGGTGGTTTCCACGCACTGGTCGTATCCCCTGTCGGACAATGATCCGGCCATCAGGGAAACGGGTGTAAATGGGGTGATCACCGCCCTTCACGATGCAAAGGCGTATGGGGCAACCACGATCCTGCTTGTTCCTGGTATTGTAAATGCGGATGTCCCGTACGATACGGTGTACCGCAGATCGCAGGAGCAGATCCGCAGCCTGCTGCCGCTGGCCGAAGAGCTGGGGATCACCATCGCCATCGAGAATGTATGGAACCGGTTTTTGCTGAGTCCGCTCGAAGCGGCCCGGTACGTGGATGAGCTGGATTCGCCATATGCACGATGGTACCTGGATATCGGCAATCTCATCAATTACGGGTATCCGGAGCAGTGGATCAGGATTCTGGGCAGCCGCATTGCCATGATCCACATCAAGGAGTTCAGCCGGCAATTGAGAGATGACAACGGTCTCTGGCACGGCTTCAGGGTAAACCTGCTGGAAGGCGACAACAACTGGCCCGAAATCATGAAGGCGCTGAAAGAGACCGGCTATAGCGGGTACGCCATCGCCGAACCTCCCTACAAAGAAGAAGGCGTTTCACCGGAAAAGTGGCTCAAAGAGCATGTTTCCGATAGAATGGACCGGATATTTGAGCACTACCGCCTGGCGGATTAGGGCCTATGTACGCCGGACAGCCTGTCCGGCGTACAATGGCTCAACTTTTTTTCTTTTTCTTATAACTGATCACCCAGTCCACAAACAGAAACTCGAGTGCGGCCGACTCGTACCCCTTCCAGTTTTGGATCATCTCCAGAAATTCCTCTTCACTTGTTTCGGAAGGATCGCCGCCGTAGCTCATGATGATCCACCTGCGCAAGCCTTTCTCTTCTCCCTTTTGCATGTTGCTGGGGAACACCGCTTCGGTGGTTTCGCGGAACAGCATCAGGTCTTGCGCCGAGGTGGGGCCGATGCCCCGTACTTTTGAGATCACGTCGTAAAACTCCTG
>PWWL01000086.1 GCA_003561515.1 Balneolaceae bacterium | reverse complement strand
GTTGTTGCCGTGAATGATCAGCCCATGATCAGGATGGGTATCCGTAAACAGACGGGCTCCAATACAGTTGAAGTTGCAAGAGGTATTGAGCGGGAAGTTGAGCGTATCAATAACGAACGCAACGATGTGAACCTCCTGATCATCACGAACCAGAGTGATTTTATTCAGGACTCGATCGATAATGTGCAGCAGGCCGCAACCTGGGGTGCTCTGCTCGCAATCCTGGTTCTTTACATTTTTCTGCGAAACGGCTCCACCACGTTTATCATATCGCTTGCCATTCCGGTTTCCATAATCGCCACTTTCGGCCTGCTCTATTTTACCGGCCTTACGCTGAACCAGATGAGCTTCGGAGGACTCGCATTAGGTGTGGGTCTCATTGTCGACAACGCTATTGTGGTGCTCGAAAATATCGTGCGACAGCGAGGCAAGGGCAGAAACCTGGCCGAAAGTTCACTGATCGGTACGAAAGAAGTGGGTGGCGCTATTATTGCTTCCACGATAACAACATCAGTGATATTTCTGCCGGTGGTATTTATGCAAACCCTTACCGGTACATTGTTCCAGGAGCTTGCGCTTGTTGTGGTATTTGCCCTGTTTTGTTCACTTTTGGTCGCTCTCACGCTGGTCCCAATGCTTGCCAGCAAGTTTCTCACCATTCGCCCGGAATCTGAGCTCACTCCAAAAGATAAAGGCTGGTTTCAGCGATATTTCGAAAAGTTTGAAAACAAGTATAGCTCGTTTCTGAGGGTAGCTATCCGAAGAAAATACGTAGTGTTTGCAGCTGCAGCTCTTCTGGTAGGAGCATCCTTTTACGGCGTGAGATTTATCGATACAGAGCTTGCCCCACAAACGGAAGCAGATGAAATCCGGATCGATTTCTTCCTGGCAGACGGCATGAACATCGCCGTTGCCAATCAATACCTGAAGGAACTAAAGGCACTTGTTGAAGAAGTGGCACCGATGGATCAGGTGAAGTACATCTCAACGGATGTACGAAATGGTCGTGCCCAGGTGGATCTGAATCTTGTTGACGTTTCAGAACGCACGGTGAGTTCGTACGCGCTGGCCGATGAGATCCGCAGCAAAGTGGAAGGCGCCATTCCAGGGGGCTTTTTCAGGGTTCGCGCGCAGAGCGGCCTCTGGATTCTGCGAAGAATTTTTGGCTCTGGCGGTGATGAAGCCATCCAGTTGCAGCTCCGGGGATTCGATATTGAAGTTGCGGATGAATTGTCGGATGAAATCAGGCAGCGCATTGAACGTATTCCTGAGGTCCGCGGTGTTCGATCCGACCGTGAAGACCGCCGCCCGGAACAAAATGTAATTTTTGACCGCGACAGAATTGCGGAGCTGGGACTCACCGGGCGCGAAGTTGCCCAGGCTATCCAGGCCAACGTTGGCGGTTCACGAGCAGGGGTGTTCCGTGAAGGCGGCGATGAGTTTGATATTATGGTACGCTTACAGGAATCGGACAGGATGAGCACACTCGATCTCGACAATATTTCTGTAAGAACAGCCACCGGTGATGTGGTTCCCGTTTCAACAGTGATCAAACAAGAGGCTTCACGCGGTCCGGAAACCATCAACCGCATCAATGGCCAGCGGGTTACCTACATCACGGCCAACCTCGAAAGCGGCGTTCCTCTTGGCCGGGCAGTTGACCGGATTCAGGCTGAGCTGTCTGACCTTGCTCTTCCATCGGGCTTCTCGATTGTGTACGGCGGAGAATACGAGGAGCAGCAGCGCGCCCAACAGGATTTTCTGATATCGATCATAATGGCGCTTGTACTAATTTATATGGTGATGGCTGCGCAATTCGAACGCTTTCTTGATCCGCTGATTGTGATGTTTGCCGTTCCGGTAGCAGTTGTGGGAATCATCCCGACGATGCTTTTAACAAACACCACATTTAACATGCAAAGCATCATGGGGGTGATCATGCTGATCGGTATTGTGGTTAACAACGCCATTGTATTGGTGGACTATATCAACCTGATGCGGCGTGATAAAAACCTGAAAGTGTTTGATGCGGTGGTTGAATCCGGAAAGCTCAGACTAAGGCCGATAATGATGACCACCCTCACTACCATTCTGGGCCTGCTACCGCTTTCGTTCGGCTGGGGTGCCGGTGGAGAAATCCAGGCTTCGCTTGCCCGGGTCGTGATTGGAGGGCTGGCAGCGTCAACGCTCATTACCCTTGTGCTTATCCCGGTGGTGTACATCACTGCCAACAATATCAAAGAGTGGATTCTTGTGAAGAAAGCCGAGTGGCTGCCATCCGCTCAGGAAGCCTTGCCTGCCCCTCAAACCACCTGATAAAAAATCAGGAAATGAAAACAGAACCGTAATGATTGTATAAGAAAGTAAACCAATCATTTTGGCACATGTTTTATACTCTCATCTTTTCACTGTTTCTGCTGAGTGCAGCTTCGGAAGGCGTATTCATCAACTCGGAACCGGCAGAATTTCAGAATACCATACAGCTTCAGCTGCTTGATAACAGCAGCCTTGTGATAAAGGGAACGTCTACCCTTCACAGCTGGGATGTTGAGGCCCGGGAGTTCAGTGTAGGGTTTGAGGTTCCATCAAAGTGGTTTGAATCTGATGAGGATTGGGAAGGAAGTGATATACAATTACTAAGGGTGGTGGCTCCCGTACATGAGCTAGACGGAGGACGCAGCCGGATGAACAGGGACCTGAGAGACGCGATGAATGCCGATGAGTATCCGGAGATTGAGTTCGAATGGCGCGATATTACGATAGAAAGGGAGGATGGCGGTGGATACTCGTTTAAAGTTAAGGGATCTGTCAGCATTGCCGGTCAAACCAAAGATATTGAGTTTGAAAGCAGCGTAAACAAAGAGGACCAGAATATCATCCGGGCAACCGGAGAAGTTGAGCTAAAAATGACAGACTTTGGCAT
>PWWL01000073.1 GCA_003561515.1 Balneolaceae bacterium | reverse complement strand
TGGCTCAGAAATGTCTCAGCCTCTCGCATGTTCAGTGTAAAGATGGAAGAACTGAGCCCCTGCCGCACTCCGTTGTGCAGTGCAATGGCTTCATCCAGGTTTTTGTATTTGATGAGGTAAAGAATGGGCGCAAACGTCTCATCCTGCACAATCTGGTAATGATTCTCCACTTCGCAGATGGCCGGCTTCACATAATGCCCCTCCATGTTTTCGAGCACATCTCCGCCGCAAACCACTGAACCACCTTCATCTGTTACTTTCACGAGCGCAGCCTGCATCGTATCCACGGCCGCCTTGTCGATCAATGGCCCTACCAGTGTATCTGGGTCGAGCGGGTCACCAATTTTTACGCTTTGGTAAATTCCCTTAAGCCTCTCTTTAACTTCATCATAAACCTCCTCGTGTATGATAAGCCGCCGTGTACTGGTGCAGCGCTGACCTGCTGTTCCAACTGCGCCAAATACCACCGCGCGAATGGCCATTTCCAGGTCGGCATCTTTGCCAATGATGATGGCGTTGTTGCCGCCAAGCTCAAGTATGGTTTTACCGAGCCTTGCCCCTACAACCTGGGCAACCTTTTTACCCATCGGGATGGAGCCTGTTGCCGAAATCAACGGAATACGCTCGTCGATGGTCAACCATTCACCCACCTCACGTGCACCGGTAATCAGCCCAAAAATCCCTTCCGGCAAATCATTCTCCTTCAGCACCTCCGCAATGATATTCTGAACCGCCACACCGCACAGGGGTGTTTTCTCGGATCCCTTCCAGATTACCGTATCACCGCATACCGCCGCAATCATCGCGTTCCAGCTGTACACGGCTACAGGGAAATTAAATGCAGAGATCACTCCCACAGGCCCCAGCGGGTGCCACTGTTCGTACATACGGTGCTGCGGTCGCTCGGAGTGCATTGTGAGTCCGTAAAGCTGACGCGAGAGGCCTACTGCAAAATCACAGATGTCGATCATCTCCTGCACTTCGCCGAGACCCTCCTGGTAGATTTTGCCCATTTCATACGAAACCAGCTTGCCGAGCGGCTCTTTATATTCGCGCAGCTTCAGCCCGATCTGCCGGACAATTTCACCCCTTTGCGGCGCCGGCATCATCCGCCAGGTTTCGAATGCCTTCACCGACTCCTTTACTACTTTTTCGTACTCCTCTTTGGTAGTCTCGTAAACCCCGGCAATTTCCGAACCGTCTGACGGTGTGTAGCTTTGAATCAGGTTTGCCTTCTCGTTATGAAAATGATTTTGTCCGGTAGATGTGCCGGCGTTCACTTCTTCGATGCCAAGCTGTTTCAGAAAGTCTTTCATGGATAGAATTCTTTTTTCTTTTTCTTAATGGTAGTTTCCCGTTGTTTTTCCAGATGGAATATTGGTTCTGTGTTGATTTGTGCAGCAGTGAGATGCCTTCGGTATGAAAAATTCTCAATTCAAGCTCGATAAAAGTCTCCCCTAATAAGGGGCTCCGAGCCGCAGGCGATTCCTGCGAAGCGAAATTTAGAGGGGTGTTGAATCTACGAGCAATAGCCTGATATCTACACCCCCTTCGCCCCCCTTATTAGGGGGGAGTACTGGTGCTTCGCTCTTTAATTTTACCAATATAAATCAACATAGAACCGTAATATATAGCCTGTGCCAACGAAACCCAATCAATCGCACTGTTTTTCACAGATTCATGAAGATCAAGCCGGCATCTAATAATCAGCTAAAATTGTGGAAGAAACTCCTTCATGGTAAGTACCGCAAGCGAGAAGGGCTCTTCATTGCGGAGGGGCAGCGCTGCGTAAACCAGATTCTTCAAAACGGTATTATCCGGGTTGAGGCAATAGTAGTCGGTCAGAATTTGAACGAAGTCGGCCTTGAAAACCCGGGCAATACACCGGTTTACTCTCTTTCGACCGATGATTTCATGGCGATGTCGGATACTGAAAATCCCCAGGGACTGGCCGCCGTATGCAGAATTCCGGAGGAGGCTGATCCGGCCAGATTGAGCGGCACACCCGGACTTGTTGTAGCCATAGACGGTATCCAGGATCCCGGTAATCTTGGCACTATAATCCGGACGGCGTCCTGGTTTGGTGCCAAAGCGTTATTTTACGGTCATGGCACCGTAGATCCGTTTCACCCCAAGGTGGTTCGGAGTACTGCAGGTGCCACCGGATCCATTCCGTATGTGAAAGGCGGGCATCATGAGCTGATTGCCGGGCTGGAATCAAACGGGCATCCCGTTTACCTGCTTGATGGATCCAGTTCATCTATCTCACTGAAATCCATCAACCCTGAAGAAAAAGGCATCATTGTGGTCGGCAACGAGGCAAACGGTATTGATCCCGAACTGTTCAAAAAAAACCGTGCCGCCGTAAGAATCGAGGGGAAACCCGGCCATGTTGAAAGCCTGAATGCAGCCGTAGCTCTGAGTATTGCGCTGTGGCATTTTTACGGAACAACATGATAGGACAATCTTATTGAACGGTTGCCAGTTGCCGCTTGCAGTTGGTCGCTTGCCGCCTGCCCCTGTCACCTGCTCCTTGCTCCCTGAATCTTTTTCCCATTACATCTTCATTAAGATTTCTGATATCATTGACTATCTCTGTTCGTTTAGCTATTGTTAATTAATGAATCATTACAGACACCTCCTCTTGCAATTTAAAATGGATGGTCTATGCCCCGTAAGAAAAAAGCGAAGAAGATCTTCGTGCTTGACACCTCTGTACTCCTCTACGACTCCGATGCAGTCAAAAACTTTGAAAAACATGATATTGCAATCCCTATAACCGTTCTTGAAGAGCTCGATTCGTTCAAGAAAGGAAACACGGTTACCAATCTTCACGCACGGGAATTTATCCGTTACCTTGATAAAATTTCCGACTCCAATATGATCCAGGAGTGGATTCCGCTGAATGGCCGCACGCATGGAAAGATTCGTGTAGTG
>PWWL01000331.1 GCA_003561515.1 Balneolaceae bacterium | reverse complement strand
TGAAGAGAAGTAATTGGTAAACCTTTTGCCATCATATTTACTTACCCCATTGCCGGATGTGCCAAACCAGAGATTTCCGGCTTTGTCTTTAAATCCATAAATAATACTGCTCATTGCCAAACCATGCTCGGTGTTGAAGTTTTGCATGGTAATAAAAAAGTCGGCTGGTGTTTTAAAAGGTTCTGGTTTTGCCGTTAAATCAATAATTTCGGGGGGCGGGTTGTTGCTTAGGAAGTGAATAACCGGTTCGCCGGCTTTTATCACTATCGGTGGTTCAATAGTTTCAGGGGCATAGAAGATATTCTCAGGCTCAGGGCTAGAATTGCAGCCAAAAAGGGCAGTGAGCATTATTCCTGCCAACATTAGGCGGTGCATGGTTTGAGGATTCATCATTTTCCCTGACTGATTGTGATCATTTTAAAGTATTCCCTTACCAGGTAATAAAAACCATGTCAGTTGATCCCGTTTTACCCTTGATAAACATCCTCTGATAAATCACGCTATCTATATAGCTCTATTAAGTCATACAAAACACAATTATAGAAACATAACAATATATTTATACATTTGTTTATTCTGTTTTACATTAAAGTACAGCTATTCAAATTAATATCTACAACACCCATGTTGTAAATCCCGACCATTCGGGAACAGGATTTTTGACACACAGGGGGGATAATTATTGATCGCTGAGAGCGGGTTGCCCTGAAACAATGATGCCAATGAATCTCAATCGTCTTTGGTAAGATTGTTCCTTGCTTTTATGCCCTGATTCAGTTGGCCGGCCTGGGGCGGAAGATAAATAAAACTAACAGTAGTGTGCGATTAAAAATTTCGAGGATGAAAAAATAGGGGCTACTTCCCAAAGGTTTTGCCCCCATGTTGTATGTTTGTAATTACCACAAAACAAACACCAACATGGATAAAAATACAGAAATCACTGTTATCCGACTAAATTCTGATGTCGGTATTTTTTGTTCATAACTTATTGATTTACTGTGGTGGGTTAGTTTTCGGAGCAAACTGACCCCCCACTATATCAGCGCCAATTTGATTTGCTGTGCAAAGCCAGGTGGCCCCAAAGATTTGTTCCCATACTCTCTTCTGGTGCTGCGCAGCATCTCGAACACATCCAGCATGCTAATAAGGTGAATGCGAACCAGGGATGCCACCACCGAAAATGCTTTGTAACCTTTCCCCCTTTTTGTCATCTAAACCACAAAAACACTTTAAACTGATAGCTATGCCACTATTTCACTTTTCCGGTCTTTTCCTGTTTATTGGGGTTCCCATTCTGCTTTTGATTGCTTATTACATCAAAACAAAAAATCGGGAGCGCATGCAAATGATAGAAAAAGGAATAAATCCTGATGAAGGATTGAATGTAACAGATTATAAGAAATATAGCAGCCTGAAAAATGGTATTTTGTTCCTGTTTTTTGGTTTGGGGCTGCTGGTAGGACAACTTCTGGTTATTTTTGTTGATGAGATTGATAAGTTCTTTGCCCATCTTATCATGTTGCTTATTTTTGGTGGGATCGGTTTTCTGATCAATTTTATGATCATTCAGAAATTGCACCGCAAATAACCGATGGAGTCTGAAATTATAAAAAAAGCTGCACGCGGAGATCCGGAGGCACTCACCTTGTTGATTGACGAGTACAAAGACATTGCCTATAACCTGGCCCTTAGCATTGTTAAGAACCAGGAAGATGCCAGGGATATTACACAGGATAGCTTCTTAAAAGTGCTTGAAAAAATTGGCAGCTTCCGCAATGATGCGAAATTCTCCACGTGGCTTTACAGGATTGTGTATAATCAATCGGTCGGTTTTCTGAAAAAGGCAAATCACACCTGTACTATTGACTACGACTTATACGACAACAATTCCGGAAGCGATAGCGACTCTGAAGAATTAATCCAGGAACTCTACCGGGCGATACACTCACTGGCTGACACAGACAGGAACATTGTCATGCTATTTTACCTGGCTGAGAAATCTGTTAAAGAGATTGCCCTAATTACAGGATTAAGCCGGGGAAACATAAAGGTAATCCTGCACAGGGCTCGAAAAAAAATCTTTAATACAATGGAACATGCAATCAAATGACGACATCATAAGAAAAACCCTAAGAAAGAATATGCACCGGATTGATGACGATTCTTTTACTCAAAGCATCGTTAAAACCCACATGGAAAGGAGAGCGTCTGTCGCAACAAAGCCTTTTGTAAACTTTTCATCGCTGATTGTGGGCTTATCTGTATTCATCGCCAGTATTGGCTTGGTATTGCTAATTCGGTATAACGGTGAATGGATTTACGAAACAGGTCTGACAGAGCATCACGGGATATTGATCTTCACCATATCCTTGTTGTTTCTTGTTTTCAAATGGCTGGAAGAGGTTGTTCTTTCCAGGCAAACAAGCCTGAATCAGGAATAATGATACCACATTGACAGAACCTGAATTTTGTTGTTAACAACCCTGTAGATCAGACGATGCTCTCTATTGATTCTTCGAATCCACCACCCGGATAAATCATGTTTTAATTCTTCAGGCTTACCAATCCCACTGTAAGCATGCTTTTGAATATCGTTTAACAGATCAGTAATTCGGGTCATTATCTTTTTTTGACCAGACTTCTTCCAATACTCAATATCTTTCCTTGCCTGATCAAAAAAGACTACTTCCATATATCTTCAATATTCATTGCCACACCTGTATCAGTACCATTGTCAATCTTTGCCAGCGCATCCCTGAGCCTTTGTGCGTTCGCAGCACCTGACAGTAAATATTCGGTATCATCAAGGTTTGCCAGCGGTATTACGGCAAACGCCTCATTACGACCCCGCTGTATAATGAGACGCTCCCTTTTTGCCAAATCTAAATAATACTTTTGCTTATCCCTGAATTCTGTTGCACTGATTGCTTTCATAATT
>PWWL01000374.1 GCA_003561515.1 Balneolaceae bacterium | reverse complement strand
CTGCTCGATTATGCCATCAACACAAGCCTTGTGATTTCAAACATTGTGCTATTGAAAGAGGATAAAGCCGGACTGGTAACCTTCTCGAACAAGGGAGCGTCATTCATTGCACCACAAAAGCAGCGAAGCCACATTCGCAAAATTCAGGAGCAGCTCTACAATCTGGAAACCAACTTCCTGGAGTCGGATTTCCGGCAGATGTTGATCACGCTCAAGAAAAAAGTGAACCGCAGGAGCCTGATTCTCCTTTACACCAATTTTGAAAGCCTTTCATCCATGGAAAGGCAGCTTCCGGTGCTGCGAAAGATTAGCCGTGATCATCTGCTGGTGGTGATCTTTTTTGAAAACACTGAGCTCGATTCACTGCTGAACAGCAAGGCTGAAAGCCTGGAAGAGGTGTACACCAAAACCGTAGCCGAAAAGTTCAGTTATGAGAAGCGTCAGATTGTTAAAACGCTGAACGGGCATGGAATTCAGACCATCCTCACCCCGCCGAAAGAGTTGTCGGTGAATGCCATCAACAAATACCTGGAGCTAAAGGCGCGCGGTATTTTGTAATGAATGATTGATGAGTGATGTTTTGGGGTCGGTTGTATGTCACCCAAACCGAGGGGTTGACGAGAACACCCATCATCAGGTATTGCCTCCACGGTACCCATTCCAAAGATCACGGACAAACCTCCGGATTATAATTTCGTGCTTCTCCACAGATCCCGGCCGGAGGTGGTGTGGTCGGGATCCGCAGGTGCTACCGACCAGCCGCTCCTGCCGGAGCGCATTGATCGGCTCCGGATGGAGCCTCCGGTTTGTAGACTATCAATGGGGCAAAGACATTAACCCCGAGGCCAAATCCAGATCAACGCTTTAATCAAAATCGAGGGGTTATCGGCAATACCCATCAACGGGTATTGCCCCCACGGTACCAATGCCAAAGATCACGGACAAACCTCCGGATTATAACTCCGTGGTTTTCCGCAGATCCCGGCCGGAGGTGGAAGCTTCGCCGCGTTATCCCCGGGCTTGTTTTTGCCGGGCAAAAACCGCCCGGGGCTATTCACATTTAACACCTTCGGTGTTTTCGAATCATCGGCATTAACTATCGTCTTGAAAAAAACTATCACAATTTGGTTCACCGACACCGTAGGGGTCGAAGGTGATTAGCCACGGATGCAATCCGGGGAAATGCACAGACAAAAAATTCAAGCCCCGAGCCCGGATTTTTATCAACACCGTGATCCGTTTCGAGGGGTTCACCGGAAAACCCGGCACCGTGTACACCACCGCACCCATTCCATAGATCGCGGACTACCTCCGGATTATAATTTCGTGCTTCTCCACAGATCCAGGACGGAGGTGCTGTGGTCGGGCACCGCAGGTGCTACCGACCAGCCGCTCCTGCCGGAGCGCATTCATCGGCTCTGGATGGAGCCTCCGGTTTGTAGACTATAACAATGCCCGACATCCGAACCCCGAGCCCATATTTCGATCAACGACGTGATCCTTAACGAGGGGTTGACGGGAACGCCCATCAAGAAATTCTGCCCCTACCCCGCCAATATCGGACATCCGACCCTAACCCAGGATCATTTCATATCGCCCAAAAAAGAATCCCCCGCCAGAGGATTATCGACCCCAAAAAAATCCAGAACCGATGCCGATACATCCGAAAACGTCTCCCTCGTCCCAAGATCCCTCCCCTCCTGCTTCGATTTGCCGCTAAGCACCAGAAGCGGCACGAATTCCCGTGTGTGATCTGTGCTGTTGTCGGTAGGATCATTTCCGTGATCGCTTGTTAAAATCAACATATCACCTTCGCCAAGCTTCCCAGCCATGGCCGGGATAGCGCGGTCAATCTCCTCAAGCGCTTCAGCATAGCCCTGCGGATTCTGCCTGTGGCCGTAAAGCTGGTCGGTATCGATCAGATTCACAAATACAAAACTGTTGTCGATGCCGGCACTCATCAGGCTTAGCAGCTGTGAAATCCCCTCCGCGTTGCTTTTTGTTTTTCGATACTGATGAAAACCGGCACCACCAAACAGGTCAATCACCTTGCCGATGGAATAGGTCTTGACTCCCGCATCCTGAAGCAGACTCATCAGGTTGGGTACCGGAGCAGGCAAAGAGAAATCTTTCCTCTGATCCGATATCCTTTCAAATTCGCCCGGTTTTCCTTGAAAAGGCCTTGCAATGACCCTGCCAACGGCGTGATCACCTGTCATAACCTCATCGCGGGCAAACTCACACCATCTATGGAGCTGTTCAACAGGTACCACATCCGCATGGCATGCAACCTGAAAAACGCTATCGGCTGAGGTGTACACAATGGGACGGCCCGTGGATAGATGCTCCCGCCCGTAATCACGTATTACATCCGTGCCTGAATAAGGTTTGTTGCAAAGAACTCCGTTCACGCCGGTTCCCTCGCAGTAGGCAGTCAGCACCTCTTCGGGAAACCCGTTCGGATACGTTGGAAATGGTTTTTCAAGTTGAACTCCAGCCAATTCCCAATGGCCGGTTGTGGAGTCTTTCCCCGCCGATACTTCCCTCATCTTGCCAAAGCCGGCAAGGGGTTTATCCACCGGCTTTACTGAGTGAAGCGATTCGATGTTGCCCAAACCAAGCTTTTCGAAGGCGGGAAGCCGGCAGCCGGTAACCCGGCTAACTCCGGCCAGTGTGTTTGCCGATGCATCATTATACTCGGCAGCATCTTCCTGAGCCCCGATACCGAGCCCATCGATGATTACAAGAAAGCATCTTGCCATTAGAAATTGCCCGCCGTTTTAATGCTCTCTTTAACTGCTTTAGACAGCTCTTTTTTGGCACTTTCAACTACTTGATGCAGTTCAACTTCATCAGAATCAATCTTCACGGTACCCATGTTTAATTGCAGGGATACCTTTTGGCCTTCTGCGAGTTCAATGGGTTTTTCAAACTTACGTTCAACGGCCGCTCGCCATTCGTCAAAAATATCGTCTCTTACTCCTGTGAGAATAAAGGAATATGTATAGTCTGAATGAAACCCTACAAATCCGTTGAAACCCATTCTCGCCGGACTAAGCTCATTCACAATAATTCGCTGCAGTCGCTTCAGCGAGTCGAGTCTGAGCCGTGAACGCAACTCAGGTGAGTTACTCACCCCTACAAATCCGAACCAGCTTTTTTCAGAGCTTGATTTCGCTCTTTTAATTTGGCTGCTCAAACATTTTTCCCAAAGCTCTGGTATGAAATTTCCAAACTCCGCAGTCAGCAGGTCGCTATCAGCAGCAAGCTTCCCAAGATTTACCTGTATCGAAAGAGATGCCAACCTTACAAGATTCTGCAATTTATGTTTTGTACTCTCTTTGAAAACCAGCGGATTTTTGTCGAAAGCAACTATTACCGCATGTCTTCGATCGTGTATCATCAGCGGTATTGCGATTGTCGCCCCTTCCGTTTCCGATTCGGACGAATTTATACGTTTTGGGTTCTGATTAAAATGGATGGAAAACTGCGATTGGCCTTTGTGCAGTGAATCATAAGCCATCGTTTTTTCTTCAAGTGCCAGTCCGATAGCCGGAGAATCTGGCGCGCGCGATGAACGAAGTACAGAGACCCAGCTATCCATACCCCTGGCGATTAAAACTGCGCCTCCTCCGGGCAGCAATTCCTGCATCTCCTCTATGAGCGTACCAAGTATGTCGGATTTATGCATCTTCGAGGTAATCCTGTTAAGCGAATCTTCATAATGAATCCATTCACTTTGGGTCTCGTAGAGATCTGTAAGCTCAAGATAGGTATTCAACAGGTTCAACAATGCATTCTGGTATGCGGAAAGAACCTCTTCAAAATCCGTGAAATTTACCTGATACTTTGTTTCAATCACTGTAATTGCAACAGTCTCATCATTGTTTATGAAGGGAATCAACGTTAGAAAGCGAGCCGGCACAAAGTCATTGTAGTGCCTGAGCCGTTCAGGGAATATATCTTCGCCTACCTTCAACTGCATTACCGAGGTGCTATCCTTGTATTCGTCAAGCCAATGTTCATCAAACCGTATCCTGTCTTCGAACATGACGTTTGGAAGGATTGTTGCACTTGTCTCCAGTACAAACTGCTTGCGATAGCGGTTCACCCAGAACATGTAAACAGTATCGGCCTCAGTCGATTTTCTTAGCAGACGGAGTACATCATCAATGATATGCTTGAATTCGAGAAGTGCTTTTTCTTCACGTTTTTGGGTCATAAATAGCCTTTAAAATGGGTCATCGATCTATTTTTTCCGCCAGCTCTTCGGCTTCTTCAACCATCCCTGCAAAAAGACGCAGTCCCTGAGCCCAAAATTGTGGATCTCTGATGTCAATATCCATCTTTGAAATCAAATTGTGGGGCCAGTCTGATCCGCCCGCCTCCAGAAGTTCCATGTACTTATCGGAAAAACCGTTCTTGCCTGTACGATAAGATTCATATAGTGCAAGTACAAGGAGCTCACCAAAGGCATAGGCGTAAACATATCCCGGCGTGTGTAAAAAATGAGGGATATAGCACCACCATAGCCTGTATTCATCTGTAAGAGTTACGGAATCACCGTAGAGCAGATGTTGCGTCTCGTACCAGTGCTGTGAAAACTGTTCGGTGGTCAGCTCACCCCCTTCCCTTCGCGCCGTGTGAATCCGGTCTTCAAACCTGTTCATGGAAATTTGCCTGAATACCGTTGCAATGGTATCATCGATTTTGCTAATCAGCAAGCCCAGCCTCTCTGTTGGATCATTGAGCTGCTCTACAAGCCGGTTAAACACCAGCATCTCGCCAAACACGGATGCCGTTTCAGCAGTTGTTAGCGGTGTTGAGGATTGCAGTTCACCCTGTTTTCGCGATAAATACTGATGAACACCATGGCCAAGCTCATGGGCCAGCGTCTGTACATCGCGCAGCTGACCATCATAGTTCATAAATACATAGGGATGCACATTCGTCACCGTGCTTGCGGAGTACGCTCCTCCCCTTTTACCCGGCCGGATAGCCGCATCAATCCAGTTTTCATCAAAAAATCGAGCCGAAATGGTTTTCATATCCGGATGAAAATTTCCATAGGCTTCAAGAACCATTTCCCTGGCATTTTCCCATGTTACCTTTTTCGTGGTTTTTGCAAGCGGTGCATACCTGTCGTAATCAAATAGTTCATCCAGGTTCAGAAGTTTTCTCTTCAGTTTATAATACCGTTGAACCAGATGATAGTGGCCGGTAACCGAATCAATAAGTGCGTTCACCGTGTCGGAATCGGTCTGATTGGATAAATTGCGGGATGAAATCCAGCTCTCGTAATTCCGGAGCTTGTCGTTGGTGTATTTATCGGCAAGCAATGTGTTGAAGATGAACGTGAGAGTTCGGGAATGCTCCCTGAAAGTGGATGTGAGCGAAGCGTGGGCTTTCTCACGGATTTTTCTATCGGGGTTGTGGAGTTTACTCAGCACTTCCTGTTCTGTGTAGCTTTCGCCATCAAGTTCAAATCGTGCAGCGCCCAGAGTTTCGTCGAAATACCGGTTCCAAGCCGAGCGGCCGGTAACCGATTTGGCACTCATCACCTTCTCTGCATCCTCTGAAAGCGTATGGTTTTTATAGAGACGCGAAACCTCGAGGTAGTGTTTCCATTGCTGCAGCTCTTTCGACCGGATCAGCTTATTTGCTTTCTCGTCTTCAACTCCCAGCCATTCCACATCAAAAAATACAAGCTTTTGACTCAGGTCTGAACCAAGCTCACGCGCTTCCTGCAGCAATTTTCCCAAAGCGGGATCCTCGGTGTTTGTACTCCAGATAAGGTGAGCATAGGACCCAATTTTTCCGGATATCTTGATCAGCTCTTCGTAGTTGCGCAGCATATCGGCGAATTCGTCGGGTGAGAGGATGGCTATACGGCCCCGGTACGTATTTGCAAACGTGTCTGCCTTTTCGAGCAGTTTTTCTTTATCTGATTTAAGGGCCTCATCGCCGGGTGAATCGTACAGATCCGAGAGATCCCATACGATTTCTTCGGCACCGCTTTTTTTGTCTGATGTACTGCTCATTATGCAAATGGGGTTAGATTTGTGAGTATTCTTGTAGAGGGCTTTGCTATTATAGCGAAATCGATAGTCGATATTTGAATTGATCGGAAGATATGAATTAGCTAAGGAAGCACGGAATAAAAAATAAAAGATCGTACGCCGGTTACGTATGTCATAAAAACACTTTTCTAACTAACTTCGGCTGTCTTAGATAACTTAATTCACATCGTTTTTTTCGGCAATAATGATTAATTTGCAGCTTGACTTAAATAAGCTTCAAAAAAGCAAGATCGAGTCTTACAAGCATTTACCTGCAGATAACACTCATACTGTTTTCAAATCTGCAAGCATATGATCGATGTCTTCTAAATATATATCAACTTATTAAAAGTATATCCCATCCGTTTTGAAATCACTCGAAGCTGTATTTGGACCTAATTCTGCCCTGGTTGAAGAACTTTACGACCAATATCAAGACAATCCCGACTCCGTACCTAAACATTGGCGTAAATATTTCGACGAGATTGAAGGCAAGGAGTTTGTGGCACCTGATCCTGACACCAACGGAGCACCTGAAGCAGAGGCACCCCCAAAAGCGAGGGAAAAAGTTCGTGAGGCGCCTAAGCCCAAAACGCCTGAAAAACCAAAAGAAAAGCCGGATGTATCCATCCCGGAAAGCGCCGAGCTTGAGAAGATAAAGGGAGTTGCCTCAAAGATTGTTGAGAATATGGATGACAGCATTGAGGTGCCTACGGCTACTTCACTGCGCGTACTTCCTGTTAAAATGCTTACCGAAGACCGCACCATCGTAAATACTCATCTGCTGGAACGAGGTGAGCCGAAAGCTTCATTTACTCATTTTATTGCATGGGCCGTTATTCAGGCTCTTAAAGACTTTCCAAATATCAATTCGTACTACGCCAAAAAAGACGGCAGCCATTATCGTGTAAAACCGGAACAGGTAAATCTCGGTATTGCTGTAGACCTTAAGAGCAAAGACGGTTCCAGAAACCTGGTGGTTCCAAACATCAAGGGCGTCGACAAAATGAACTTCAGGGAGTTTTTGTATGCCTACGCCGAATTGATCGACAAGGCACGAAACGGGGCGCTCGAAATCTCTGACTTTCAGGAAACCACCATCAGCATTACCAATCCCGGTACCATTGGAACGGTATCGTCAGTACCACGGCTGATGAAAGGCCAGGGTGCGATTATCGCAACGGGTGCAATCAATTATCCCGCAGAGTACCAGTCTATGTCGCAGGATGTACTGAATCAGCTCGGTGTTAGCAAGGTGATGACGATGACCTGTACGTACGACCATCGCATCATTCAGGGTGCCGAATCGGGAATGTTTTTACAGAAAGTACACCAGCTCCTGAACGGCGAAGAAATATTCTACGATGTAATATTCCGGGATCTTGAAATTCCCTACGAGCCCCTGCCTTACGGTGAAGATAAATATGAGGGCCAGCTCAGTGGAAAAGCCAATACACTCGAGCAAGACCGGCGGGCCATTGCCGTTTGGAGGCTCATTAACATGTATCGTATGCGCGGGCACGTGCTGGCCAATCTTGACCCATTGGGCGTAGGGCCCGGGCACTCTCCTGAACTGGACCTGGAGTATTACGGCTTAACCCTGTGGGATCTCGACCGTGAATTTTACTGTGATGGACTTGGCGGGCAGAATATAGCCAAACTCCGCCATATCATAAAACTGTTACGTGCTACATACTGCGGTACAATTGGCGCCGAGTACATGCACCTGCTCGACCTCGGTGAGCGTAAGTGGCTGCGGGAAGTGATGGAATCGACCACCAACACTCCCGATTTGACCAAAGAACAGAAGAAAGATATCCTGCATAAACTTAATCAGGCTATGGCTTTCGAACAGTTTCTGCACAAGAAATATGTGGGCCATAAGCGCTTCTCACTTGAAGGGGCCGAAACGCTGATTCCAATGATGCATTTCCTCATGGAGATAGCCGGAGAAAAGGATATTGAAAAGTTCTTTTTTGGTATGGCACACAGAGGGCGTTTAAATATTCTTGTGAATATCATGAACAAGCCCTATCGAAAGGTATTTGCAGATTTCGAAGGAAATATTGATCCGGACACCATTCAGGGATCCGGTGATGTGAAGTATCATCTTGGTACAAAAGGCAGCTATAAAACAAAGGAAGAGAAAGAGATTCAGCTTGAATTGCTGCCCAATCCAAGTCATCTTGAAGCAGTGAATCCGGTGGTTGAAGGTGCTGTACGCGCTACCCAGGATCACTATGATGGTGATGATGCCGGGCGAAAATTTATTCCCGTGCTGATGCACGGCGATGCCGCCTTTGCCGGCCAGGGAGTGGTTGCCGAAACACTAAATATGTCGCTGCTGCGAGGCTACGACACCGGCGGTACCATCCATATCATTATCAATAACCAGATTGGGTTCACTACGTTACCCGAAGATGCCCGTTCAACCGAATATGCATCCGATCTGGCTAAAATGATTTTGGCCCCGATATTTCACGTGAATGGAGACGATCCTGAAGCAGCGGTTCACGCCATGAAAATTGCGCTCGAATACCGCCAAATGTTTGGCAAGGATGTGATCATCGACCTGATCTGCTACAGAAAGCACGGACATAACGAAGGCGATGAACCCGCATTTACGCAGCCGGGCCTTTACAAGGAGATTGAAAACCACCCCACTGTTCGCGACATCTATTTGAAAGAACTGCTAAGAAAGGGTGAATTCAGCAAAGAAGAAACAGACGCCATTTTCAACGAGTTCGAAGAGTTGCTTCACCAGGCATTTGAAGATGCGAAAAGCTCACCCGCGCTCGAAGTTACCGATAAGATGCTCGACCGGTCTGAAGAGCTTCAGAAAGAACGGGCTACATTCCCCGATACAAGCTACTCCATCGACGACCTGAAGGAGATTGCAGTGAAGCTGAATACGGTTCCGAAAAATTTTGACGCCAATCCGAAATTGCTTCGGCAGCTTGCCAAGCGTGCTGAAGCTGCACAGAATAATGAAAAGAAAATCGATTGGGGCTTTGCCGAGGCGCTTGCCTTTGGTTCGCTCCTGAAGTCGGGCACCACGGTTCGCCTCACCGGACAGGACGTGGAACGCGGTACATTCTCACACCGGCACGCGGTTCTACACGGTACCGATACCGCCCAGCGGTTTATCCCGCTCAATAATCTGAGTGAAGAACAGGGAATGTTCTTCCCTTACAACAGCCTCCTCAGTGAATTTGCCGCCCTCGGTTATGAGTTCGGATACTCAGCAACCAAGCTTGATGCTCTTGTAATCTGGGAAGCCCAGTTTGGTGATTTTGCAAATGGCGCACAGATCATCATCGACCAGTTTATTTCCTCATCCGAGGCTAAATGGGGACAAAAATCGGCCGTGGTTATGACACTCCCCCACGGGTACGAGGGCCAGGGACCGGAACACTCTTCGGCACGCCTTGAGCGATTTTTGCAGCTCTGTGCGGAAGACAATATTCAGGTAGCTAACTTTACCACACCGGTTCAGTACTTCCATGCGCTCCGCAAGCAGGTGTTGCAGGAGAACAAGAAGCCGCTCATCATCATGTCTCCCAAGAGCCTGCTGAGGCACCCGATGGCGGTCTGCAATGTTGAGGAACTTGCCAACGGTACTTTTCGTCCGTTTATCGGCGATGAGGAAGTTGAAGATCCGAAATCGATTGACCGCATCGTGATCTGTTCCGGCAAGGTATACTACGACCTTTACAAAGAACGTGATGAAAAAGGCCTCAAAAATGTAGCCATAACACGTCTCGAACAGTTTTATCCGTTCCCCGACAAAGACATCACAGCATACCTGAAGGAATTCAGCCATGTGAAAGACGTCGTTTGGTGCCAGGAAGAACCCAGGAATATGGGTGCATGGACTTTTGCAGCACCTCGCCTAAACAATCTGCTTGGCAAGGCGCAAAAGCTGCGGTATGCCGGAAGACAGGCATCCGCATCACCCGCAGCCGGACAGAAAAAGATTCACGATGCCGAGCAGGAGAAGCTTATCAGTGATGCCCTCGATTGACAGAATTACCGGGACCTTCAGGCGTTCACAGAACCTTGAAGAGTCCCTCTTTTTTTGATTATTGAGTAGAGAGTATCGGGTATTGAGTATTGAGAGTGGCCGGTGTTAAGAATGTTTGCCCGGCCAAGCCCGATTTTTTACATGGCTCTTTTTTTATCATATGAAACGCTCATCTTTTCCTCACGTATCGAAATGCGGGTTTGTGGTGACATTTCACTTTCCAAGATACCGGCATGATTAGGGTGTCGTAACTACGGTGACTCTCTTATCTAAGCCCGGACCAAGCTTTTTTCATCATATCTTTTTTTAAAGTATGACCTGGAAAAGCATAGGTCCCTATGAAAAAAAGTTCGATAACAGCCAAGAAATGAACGCAGTTATCGAATATGGTTATTGAACTTTTTTGCTTTTCGACAGGCATTTAAGAGCTCAATAATTGGATCTTCAAGGATTTTTTGACATTATCCGTTATTAGCAGCGTTGCTAATACAGATGTTAAGGCCCGGCAGGCGCGTATAATTCTGTCAAAGGGTGCGCGGGTTGGTTGCTTCTCTAAACATCCCAGGCAGTCCGCCGCTTCGAGATCGTTTTGTGGTGTGCTTCTTTTAAGTCTTTCCCAAGAAAAACAGGGCGCCATGGTGCTCGTTCAAAAAAGTTGCCGGTAACGGTGGCAGGCCTCCCGCTGGTAAAGATCGTCAGGTAGCGCGAAGCGCCGAGATTTTTCCGGGCAGGCGGGCACTTTCCGGGTTTTCCCCAGAGCGGAGTGGCGACTCATCAATTTAAAAGTTTTTCTCTTTTAGCTGTGGCCGCCTTGGGCGTTGTTTGGGTTGGGTGTAGTTCGGAGTCCGCGGTTTTTCGTAAAGGTGCCACTTGTTGGCCGGTTGCTGAGAATGTGGGACCTGCTGTGACTTTTCGTTGGTTTTTCCCACGGCGCCTGGGGCATGGTTGGCTAATACCACTTGCGGGTTTTGTTGCAGGAAAGGCGGCGGGAAGCGTTGGTGATGGAACTTCGAACCGGGGGCTTTCCCTGCGCCTGCCGGAGTCGGATTTAAAACCTGAGCCCGTAAAAGTTCAGAGTGAGTTGGGTTTATTTGCCTGAAAAAACTATGTTTCCTTAACATATATATGGCCTCCAATGTCAAGTGGCAACAGGTATCCCGGGCGAGAAAAAAATCTCTTCTCGCTTTGCCGGTTTCGACACGTTTTCAATGGTGTTGTACTACAAGCAGTTTTCAATATCG
>PWWL01000109.1 GCA_003561515.1 Balneolaceae bacterium | reverse complement strand
GCTGATCCGTCCGGCTCTTTACCAGGCCCTGCACCGTGTGGATGCACTCACCTCCAAAAAGCCGCCAAAAACCTACGATGTGGTGGGGCCTATCTGCGAAACTTCCGACACGTTCCGAAAGGGTATTCGAATCCCCGAACTTCAGCGCGGCGACCTCGTGGCCATCCGCAGCGCCGGTGCCTACGGCGAAGTGATGAGCAGCGGATTTAATCTGAGGGAAAGGGTGAAAGCTGTATATGATTGATGATTTATTATTGCTGATTGCTGATTTGTTTGCTTTAGATATGTATTTTTATCTCTTAAGATAAATAATAATAAATATATATCCTTTACAAAATTACACTCACCAGCTTGTATCTTGTGACCTGAAGCCTGAGACTTGCAGCTTGTTACTTGTACCCTGCAACTTGCTCCTTGCACCTGTGGACATTGCTTGAAAAACCTGCACCCTGTTCCATGTTGATGCCTGCTGCATGCAGCCAGAAACCTGCAGCTTGAAACTTGTAGCTTGTAGCTTGTAGCTTGTAGCTTGAAACCAGTACATTACGCGCTTTAGTTCTTCAAATTAATCCGGCATTAGATTGAATAGCTCTCCAATTCTTACCGAAAAAGAGGAAAAACTGCCCCGTAAACTCGGCATGTGGGGACTGTGGCTTCTTGTGGTGAATGGTTTTGTGGGTGCAGGCATTTTTGGCCTGCCAAGCGGCGCCTACGCCCTTGCCGGTGAATACAGCATCTGGATTTATGCCTTATGTGCACTGCTGATGCTGCCCATCATCCTATGTTTTTCGGAACTGGGAAGTATCTTCAGAGGAACTGGCGGACCTGTCCGTTATGGCACCGAAGCTTTCGGGCCGTTCATCGGGTTCCAGGCCGGGTGGCTCTTCTATGTGGCGCGCCTCATTTCGTTCGCAGCCAACTCCGTACTGCTTGTAGACAGCATCGGCTACTTTTTATCGCCCGCGGCCGAGGGTACCGGACGCATCATTTCTCTTGCGATAATCATCGGTGGTCTCACCTTCATCAATGTAATCGGTTCGGTGGAGTCAATCCGGTCACTTGCACTCTTTACGGTACTCAAGTTTTCCGTGCTTCTGTTCCTCGTGTTCGGGGGGATGGTTGTGCTTGGCACCCAGATTCTGCCATCCTTCGAGTCGGGCGTACCGCCCGTTAGCGACCTTGGAGCTGCCGCTTTACTGCTAGTTTATGCGTTTGTGGGCTTTGAGGGCGCCGTGGTACCGGCAGGTGAAGCCCGCAAACCGGGGCGCGACATGCCCATGGCGCTGCTGCTGGGATTGGGTATGGTAGTGGCGCTTTATATGCTCATTCAGCTGGTAACGGAAACAGCCGTAACCGGACTGGCCACCTCTACCTCCCCTCTGCTTGATGCCTCAGCGGCACTTTTCGGAACAGCCGGCGCAATCATCCTGATGATTGGTGTGGTGACCTCGGTTACCGGCAACCTGATTGGATCCCTCTTTTCCGCACCCCGTCTCACCTATGCCCTTGCTCTCGATGGGTCACTGCCAAAATGGTTCGCAAAGGTACATCCAAAATGGCTGACCCCGGCCAACTCCGTGATCTTTTACGGGGTATTCGCATTTATTGCCGCATCCATGGGCACCTTCATTTTCCTGGCTGCCATGACGGTACTTTCACGCCTTTTTCTCTACATCATTACCTGCGGGGCCGTACCTGTTCTTCGGAAAAAACTGAATGAAAAGAGTCCGTTCCGGCTCAGGGGAGGCGTCACCATTCCGGTACTGGGAATCGCGGCATGCATCTGGCTAATGCTGCAAGTGAGTTTCAACTCCATCTGGCTCACGGCACTCTTTATCGTGATAGGTACACTGCTCTATCTTATGGCACGAAGACAGAACCGGGTATTCTGAGATCAAACTAAAATAATGTAGGCTCGAAAAAACGATATTATTTAACGCTATACCTCCCAATAATTTGAGGCCTGGGAATCAAGCTAAATCCCGGAGCATTTCCCTGTTTTTAAATGATGCTCAATTTAAACATTATTTTTGAGCCACGAGAATTCTTCAACCAATAGTTTGTCCTGAAAGGACAAAAGCAATAGCATGGGACGTAGTCCTATGTTGTATAATTCGCAGATATTGGAAAGCCCCGAAGTGGGCGAAAGCCATCTATTAGCAGAATTCATGACTATGTTTTCAATAGGGTTCAGACAATCAAATTCTAATCTCATTTTAATCTCTGTTCTAATTTCTTAGAACCCCCTCCAAGATAAAGGTGCAGATATTGAAAAGATTTGTGGTGTGGCTATGGCCTGTCAGGCTTTTGCCCCTTCTGTGCTTATGTTAGAGGTTGTTTTAGGTTACATAGGACTTCGTCCCATGCTATTGCTTGTGCCTCTTCGAGGCGCATGGTTCATCAATCCAAATGGTATTTATTTCATCTGGCATAATTTGTATAAACTGACTTTTGTCAATTCCTTATCAGTCGGTTGGCGGATCCCTTTAGGACAAAAAATGCAGAAATAGTTACATTCTCTTACAACGCTTAAGCTATCTAGAATCAGGAAGTTCTTTAAAGCACATCGATTCTGATGAAGTGTTTTAAGATAAGATTAGCACAAACAAAAAAGGGCAGGAAATAACCCCGCCCTTTTTAAATTCATTCGGTGTGGTGTTCAATCGAAATCTGTGATCAGCACTTCGGAAGGGCCGCGTTCAGCACGGAGCCTGGCCGATACCTCTTCCGCTCCCCGCATCACCCGCAGCATATTTAGTCCAGCTATTTTGCGAAGCTCATCAGGTGTATAACCGCGTCTCAGCAGCTCGGCAAACAGGTCGGGATAGGTGGATACATCTTCCAGCCCTAAAGGCAGGGTTGGTATACCGTCATAGTCCCCACCGATGCCAATGTACTCAACACCAATCAGATCACGGATATAGTCGATGTGGTCTGCTACCTGCTCCAGGGTTGATTTTGGCGCCTCTCTATCAGCGT
>PWWL01000368.1 GCA_003561515.1 Balneolaceae bacterium | reverse complement strand
GGGCGTGCTGCGCGTCACCATGCGGCGACGCGCAGCACGCGGGAGGGCTTCAGGCCTGCTGGAGGCTCACGCGGGCAGGCGCTGGAACCCGAGCCGCCATCGCCATCAGCTAATAAGAGCCCGTAGGGAGTGCTTGCGTTCGGGTTGATGGCCTGTTCATGGTGGTCTCCCGGGTGTTGCTCTCCCGGATGGGGAGGTCGTCATGGCTGGTCGCTCGCAGTTCGTGTCGGTCGGTGTGCGGCGTCGGAACGCTCGCTTGACGTCGTTGCGTGAGGCGGTGCGGGTCGATGCCGCGATCGTCGGAATCGACCTCGCCGATGACAAGCAGGCGCTGGTGGTCACCGATCATGATGCTCGCGTGCTCGATCGGCGCATGATCCGCGGCAACGTCTGGCGAGCCATCGCGGCGCTGCCCTGGGCCGAGCAGGTCGCGCGCGAGGCGGGGTTCGAGCGCATCGTCCTCGCCTGCGAACCGACCGGCAGCCGCTGGAAGCCGCTCTTGCAGCACGCTCGCGACAGCGGCCTCGAGCTGCTGTGCGTCAACCCCATGCTGGTCGCCAGGGGCCGCGAGGGGGAGGACTACACCCGCGAGCGTGAGGACTACCGTGACGGCGCCATCATCGCGCGGCTCACCAGCGAACGCCGCTGCTTCCGGCCCTACCAGCCTGAGGGCGCCTGGGCGAGGTTGCGGCACTTGGGCATCCAACGCGATCAGCAGCTCGAGCGCGCCACCGCCGCCCGGCAGGGCCTGCGCGACCTGCTCACCTGCTACTGGCCCACCGCCCTCGCCACCGCCGCTCACCCGATGGACTCGCGCACCTTCCGCGCGATCATGTGCGTCAGCGCCGACCCCGACCACCTCACCAGCCTCGAGCGCGACGAACTCGCCCAGCAGGCGAAGGAGGCACTCACCGCCTGGGGCGGACGCCGCTTGCATCACGCCATCCTCCAGCGCCTGCACGCCAGCGCCAGCGCGCCCGGCGGCGTGCGCGCCGAACGTGCCGCCGCCAGCGAGCGCGCCACCCTCACCGCCCGCGCCTGGCTCGACGCCAGCAGCCGCCAACACGACGCCGAAACGCGCATGACCAGCATCCTCGAGGAGCTCGACATCGCCCGCATTACGCGCACCTTGCCAGGCCTCTCGCTCGTCGGTGCCGCCACCATCCTCGCTGAGACCGGCGATCCCAGCCGCTTCACGCACGCCCGCGCCTGGGTCAAGATTCTCTAACCCGTGTCAACCCCTGTTGGTGTGGAGGGCTGGGCTGTGGGTAGGCTGTGGGGTGAGGGTCGCGCGGTGCCGTGAGGAGTCACTCTTGGCTGCCTCGAGTCTGGTTCGCGCGATCCTCTATTTTCGCGCTTGTTGATGGCGCGTAGGCGCTTTCGGGTTTCGGGCGTCACGGCGAGCGATGCCGCGATTCGTTTCGCGTGCGCATTATCGACGGGTGCGCCGTCGAGATCGCGTGGTTGGTAGGGACGGTTCTCGCGCAAGACCGCGTAGATGCGGTCGGCCAGGTGGCTGGCGACGGCGCAGGTGGCTTGGTTGTGATGCCTCCCGCGTTCCTCCATCAGGCGCCGGTACAGCGCGGCCAGCTGCGGGTCGTGCTTGCGGGCGGTGTCGGCGGCGAGGTACAGCGCCCAGCGCAGCAGGCTGGGGCCGCCTTTGCTGATGCGGCCGCGCTGCTGCCGGTCGCCCGAGGAGTCCTCGCGGGGCGTAAGGCCGGTATAGGCGCGGAAGGCGCTGGCGTTGGTGAAGTTGCGCGCATCACCCACGGTGGCGCGGATGACGCTGCCGACCACGTGCCCGACGCCGGGAATGCTGCGCAGCACGTCGTTCGGGTACTGGCGCGCGTACTCGGACTCGATCACTGCATCGAGCCGCTCGAGTTGCTCTTGGAGGGTGGCGTGATGCGCCAGGCCGATCTCGAGTTCGAGCGCGAGCAACGCGTAATCGACGCGCTCAGCGTAGAAGCGTACGGCGTCGCGGGCGCATTCCCGCACCTCGCGCGCGCGGGTGACGCTGATGCCGCCCTGGCGGGCGATGCTGGGCGCATGGGCGCTGGCGAGCTTGCGCAAATCCGGCCAGCGGCGCAGCACCCGCAACAGCGCTGGGTTGGTGCCACCGCTCGCTGGCAGCAGCAGCGGTGCTGCCCAGTGCAGCAGCGAACGCACGCGTGAGACCGCACGGATGGCTTCCTGATCGAGCCGCTGCCGATAGCTGACCAGTCGCTTGAGCGCCAGCTCGGCGGCGCTGGGCAGCGTGAACGCGTGCAGGGCGTCATCGACCCTCGGCATGCGCGCCAGCACTGGCGCGTCGATACGGTCGCTCTTGGTGTGCGCCCGGTAGAAGGCCCGCAAGGCCGCCGCCTTACGGCCGCTGACGCGATAGAGGGTGTGCTCGATACCCGCACGCTCGGCCGCGACAGCGGCGACGAACCAGGCCATGGCGGTGCTCTCCACGACGATATCGACCGGCTGCTCGCCGCAGGCGTCACGGATCGCGCGCGTGAGCGCCTCAGGCGTGCTGCGCACGCGCCTGTTGCTGATGATGCGGGCACCATCAGCCACCGCAATGCGGCTGCTGCTGGTGACACCGAGGTCAATGCCGATGCTGCGCTCCACGCCACAACTCCGTTCCGCGGCACCGGACGCCTCAGCGCCCGCGCCGCCCCGTGAGGTGATCGCGGCCGCTGACGCTGTCCGTTCCGCCCGGGGGCACGTTGGGGTAGGAGGATCACCACACGCTAGTGGCGTAACCGCAGCCCGCGAATCAGTTCGCGCCTGCACTTCTCTGAACCGAGACGATCCCCGGCCGGGACCTGGACGACGCGATCTTGACCTCGTGGCGAACAGCTGCTCCCACAGCAAGCGAGTCGTTCCGCCAGGCCCGCGACCGGGTAATCCTACCGCCACCGCAACCGGAGGCGAAACGGGCCACCAACGGCCCACCCTGAAGTTACTAGCACGCCGGACTGTGCCCCCG
>PWWL01000066.1 GCA_003561515.1 Balneolaceae bacterium | reverse complement strand
CTGGGGTATGATTCAGGTGAAAACCCCTAAACAACCATTTTGATCTATTGACTCAACATCCGACTCCGGCAGGTCTGAACTGCAGACTCTACCGGGTCTTCCAACCTGCAAGAGTCCGCCGAACAGGCGGTCCTGACAGAGTTGGAAGCATCCTGGGGTATGATTCAGGTGAAAACCCTAAACAACCATTTTGACCTATTGGCTTAACATCAGACTCGGGCAGGACCAACTAACGGGCGTTGCCGGCTCCGGGAATACATAATCTATCCACATGAGTATTCATATCGACAAACAAGAATCGAAGGCATTTCTGAAACAGATTTCACAGCGCCTCACCTATGGGGTGAAAAAATCGGCCGCCAGATTTATCGCAGAACAGCTGGGCGCACATACCGACGGAGCTACCGCCCGTTTTCTCATCTGGCACCCCAAAATAACTCAATCAGAGAAAGTTGCGCTCAGGCTCTACATTCCTCAGCAGCACCTTCTGTACGATAAACCCGATCAGCATATCAGCGTGATTTACCGCGAGCTTGAAATAGTTGCGCAAGGTGAATATGCCGGCGCCGTAATAGAAGGGCTGCCGGCAGGCGATAAAGACCAGTTTGGGGCGTTTTATGAATTCGAACTTTTTTTGAAGGATGGGTCCCGAAAAATTGTCCGCGACCCAATGGCATGGTCAATGCCCTATGGAATTTATGCCCCGGCAGAACTTTACAATGTTGACAAGGTTCGATCTGAACGCAAGGATTCTGCCTATTTTCAACAACTTGGCAAAGAGCTGGAAAAGCTTGAAGGCCGCCGCATCTGCCCATCGGTTAACCTTCTGGAAGTTCACACCGGAACAACAACCAAAGATGGTACGCTTCAGGCGCTATCGAACAGGTACAAACAAATTGCTCGGGCCATCGAAAAAGGAAATGAACTTACGCCTGACCAAAAGAATCTGGCGGGTTTTGACGCCATTGAACTGATGCCGGTTGAGCCTGTAATTGAGCACCCTGAAGTGCACCGTTTTTGGGATTCAGTTTACACACCCGAAAAGGATGGTGAAGAGGTGACGATTCATCTTAAAAAGCCGACTGTTATCAACTGGGGGTATGACATCGTTATTTTTGGTTCAGCCGCTGTGAATCCATCCATTCTTACAACAGGAAGGCCGCATGAGCTAATGGAGTTGATTGAGACCCTCCACAACTTTCCGGGCCGGCCCATTAAGGTGATTCTGGATGTTGTGTATGGTCATGCCGACAACCAGGGGCTGAATGTGATGCCGGAAGAATTCTTCGCAGGCCCCAACATGTATGGGCATAACATTGATTTCAAAAACCCGATTGCGCGGGCTATGATACTCGAAATGCAGCGGCGAAAAATTGACTGGGGTTTCGATGGTGTGCGCGTGGATGGAGCCCAGGATTTCAAGTATTATGATGAGCGAAACGATCAGATGGTTCATGACGATGACTTTCTAAAGGAGATGAGTGCCGTTGAACAAAATGTGGCCGGCGTCACCTACCGTCCCTGGATGATCTTCGAAGACGGAAGGCCATGGCCCAGGGATGACTGGGAACTTGCCTCGACTTACCGTGAGATCACTGAACAACAGGGGCACCCATTCCAGTGGGCCGCCATGATATTTGCCTATAACACCCCCTACAATTACACCTACTGGGTTTCTAAATGGTGGCGGCTGAAAGAGCTTTTTGATTTTGGCAACAAGTGGATTACAGGTTACGCAAATCACGATACGATGCGGCGGGGTACTCAGACCGACCCTTCTTCAATTAATGTCAATTTTCAACTGGGCAACTCTCTCAAAATGGTGATGGACAACGCCTACAACAATCCATCAACAACACTGGTGATGAATGGGTTTTTGCCGGGCGTACCAATGGATTTTGTACAGGCTTTGGGCAATACTCCCTGGAGTTTCATACGAAATACCGATACCACTTATGCGATCAAGGTTGCAGCGGAAGAAGCGCACTTTACTGAATGGCAAATTACGGACGTGGAATTCAGAAACAGCCGGCATTTTAAAAAGCTGAAAGACATGGGCTTTAAGTCGCTTGCCGGCCTGCGCCGCTTCAGCAAGGCGCTGCTGAACCTGGTAAAGGCCACGGAATATAACCCCGGCAATATTGCCCAGCTCCTGAATGAGTTTGATCCGCCTTTTGAAGTGATGGACTGGAGTACAGAAAAGCTGAACCGTTACGCACTTGCCTGGACCGATGATCTTCACTCGTACTGCAATGCCGATCGCCATTCGGATGTCGTGGATCCCAAAAAAGCTGATTTCAACCTCACCGTGCGGGAATTCAGGCTTAAGAACAGGTGGCTTGTCGGGAATTTTACAGGCAAGGATCTGTTTCGATATCGCGAACCTGTAGATGGAACCGTCATCTTCTATGGATACAGAAAGGATCCTGAATCCGGCAAGGAATTAATTGTTGCAGCGAATATGGAGGGACAGGCCCGGCAGGTTGATCTCAAATCACTTAATCTGCCGGTCAATGATTGGGAAGGCTGGGAGCCTGTGCTCGTTACCCCCACATTAAAACCGAAACCGATTGGCCAGCCAATCAAGCTCTCTATCATGCAGGGAATTTTGTATCAGCGCGTGCCGGGATAAAAGCATGTGTGTCATTCAGCGTGCGGATCAACATAGTTCTTCATTGTGTAAGTGCTGACCTGAGAAAACCCGAAATGAATGATATTATGAGATAGGTTTTATCCCATAGCCTCAGATCGGGTACGTATATCAGGCTTCGATGATTCCGGAGAGGATATCCACAAATCGGGAATATTACCCAGCTGCAGATCGCATTAAACCCCATCCGGGGTTTACTTATTCGCATGCTTCTACCCCGACTTGCGAGTCGGGGCTATGCACATTCGATCCCTCCGGGATCATTGACCCAATGGTTTTCGCGTTTCCTGAGCATCATAAAGAACCTGCTAACTCCGGTTGGCTCAATAAATG
>PWWL01000019.1 GCA_003561515.1 Balneolaceae bacterium | reverse complement strand
TCAACTTGACAAAGGAGAATCTCTCTTCCGGCATCAGGTGCCAGGGGGACATACCCTCCTTATTGCCAAATTGCAGATTATTTGTGCAAAATCAACGTATAAGGGGGACAGGGGGTGAGTCGAGTCAATCACCTCACATCCAGAGGCCGTTTGTTTTCGAACGTATGGCCGTTGACCCGGATCTGTTTGAGTTTCCAAAAGAGTTTGCTTAACCCGGAATCCGGAGCATCAAAATCAATGGCAGCTTGAGCCAGGCGCTCCATCGATTTGGTAAGATTTGCTTTGTCTCTGAGATCGAGGATCACCACTTTTTCAGAGTGCTGAATTTTATTCAGTAAATACTTCTCTTGCGGTGTGGCATACCTCACTGTTGAATAGGTAAAGCCTGTATACTCTCCACTGAGAACATCACCATATTCGAGATAAATAATCTTGTTCTTTTCGCCTAGCGAGTCGAAGAGCCGGTCGAGATATGTATAGGATTCCTCTTCATTGGTTGAAATAACCGACCGTAAGTCAACTGTACTGATCTCTCCGGCCCGTTTGGATAATTTTGACAGGAACGCATTTTTTCCGCCCTTATACTTTCCGGAAAGGACGAGAAAATAATAAGAGCCATGCAGCTGGACATCAGAAACTTTGCTAATCAGTGATTCTACTTCGCCGCTGTTGTAAGGATATCTTTCCAAGACAGGTTACCTGTTTTAATATTGCTTCGGTTGGTGTGTTCGATGCGAATATAATCAAAAATGAAGAATAGCCATCATTTACAGCGATTTAAATCTTTCAAAGGCGTCTTTTTCGAGAGCGTCTCTGTGGTCGGGGTGTGCAATACGTATCAACTCTTTTGCACGTTCGCGCAACCCTTTTCCGTAAAGTGATGCTACACCATATTCAGTTACAACGTAATGCACGTGAGCCCGTGTTGTTACAACGCCGGCTCCTTGTTTCAGGTAGGGAACAATTCGGCTAATCCCCTTATTTGTGGCAGACGGAAGCGCAATAATCGGCTTACCACCGGCTGAAAGGGAAGCTCCGCGGATAAAATCCATCTGACCGCCAACACCAGAATACTGGTATGTTGCAATGGAGTCGGCGCAAACTTGTCCCGTAAGATCCACCTCAATAGCACTGTTTACGGCGGTCACTTTTGGGTTTTTTCGGATGATCGCCGTGTCGTTCACGTAGGCACAGTCTAACATGGCGAGGTTCGGATTATCATCCATAAAGTCATAGAGCCGCCGGGTACCCATTGCAAAAGAAGAAACAATCCGATTGGGATGTCTGCGCTTCAAACTATTGTTAATCACACCGGCCTCAACAAGGTCAATCATTCCGTCCGAGAACATTTCCGTATGCACACCGAGATTTTTGTGATTACCAAGCGCAGCGAGTACCGCGTCGGGAATACTGCCAATTCCCATTTGAAGCGTAGCACCGTCCTCAATCATTTCAGCACAGTTTAGGCCGATTTGTGTCTCAATTTCAGTGAGTTCTTGCGGAATATGCTCAGGCAGCGGATCATTTACTTCTACGCCGAAATCAATTTTGCTTTTATGGATAATACCATCCCCATGCGTTCGAGGCATGTTGGGATTTACCTGAGCGATTATCAGCTTTGCATTATTTACCGCTGCACGCGTGGCATCAACCGATACACCAAGTGAACAGAACCCATGTTTGTCCGGCGGACTTACATGAATGAGCGCAGCATGCAGTTTGATGATACGTTTATTGAACAGGAGCGGGACTTCGCTCAGAAAGATAGGAACGTAGTCGGCGCGTCCGTCTTGCACGGCCTGCCGAACATTTTTTCCAACAAAAAATGCCTTGAGCCGAAACGAATCAGCGCATTCAGGATCGAGATACGGAGCCGGCCCCTCCGTATGCAGAGAATATATCTTCACATTATCCAGTTCCCTATGCCTTGCTGCAAGTGCCTCAACAAGGCGGACAGGCGCGGCGGCCGCAGTGTGAATATAAATGTGTTGATTGGATTGGATGTGAGAAAGGGCTTCAGCGGCGGTAGTAATTTTCATTTAAGATCTGTTGAACTGATTCAAGATGATGTATTTCTAAGCAAGATTGAAAATTGTACATCCTTAGACAATGGGGAAATTTCTTAGAAGGGTGATAAGGATAGGTCTGATTCAGCATGAAAGAGCAGGATATGACGTGCGCCTTTGAACGCACAATTTTTTTTAAATGTTTTGATGAGTATATAAACCTTTACAGTGAATGGAGATTAAATGGATATTAAAGAGAAAACTCGCAGAGAACTGGAGAAAAGAATTGAGAAGCTTGAAGATCTTATCGCCACAAAAGGAATCGGTTCAGAATATCTTCAGAGGGCCGAACGAGCCCAAAGAAACCTGAATCTGGCAGTGTTTATTGGCTCAGCCGCAGCTGTGATCGGTATTACAGCCTGGGCCATTTACAGCTTCAGGGATTAGATACCGTTCAGGTTCTTTAACAATTGTTAGCCTATGGTGAAAGGATGGTGGCTCAAAGAAGTACTTTTTATAGGTGCTGTTCTATCTATTGTGTGGGATCTGCTATACATGTAGCAACAAACAAAATTTAGAGGGGCCGTCTAAAGACTTGGTTTTCTCTGCTCAAAACTAAAAAAAAGTACCCGGGAGGGGACTCGAACCCCTACGACATCGCTGCCATCGGATTTTGAGTCCGACGCGTCTACCAATTCCGCCACCCGGGCAATTGCGGTGAGTGGTGGGCAAATATACTAAGAGGGAGAGTGAATGGAAATAGTTAGCTTCAAGTTTCAAACAGCCAGCTTCAGTTTACAAGCTGCTATCTGCAGGATCAGGGTACAGGGTTCAGGGAGCAGGGTATCAACAATTTATTGTGTAAACTTCTCCACAGTAATTAATTGATACCCGCAACCTGTACTCATTAATGATAATAAGCATGTAACCTACGGCTTGGAGCTTGAAACTTGTCGCTTAATCGTTATTCGTACTTAACGGT
>PWWL01000199.1 GCA_003561515.1 Balneolaceae bacterium | reverse complement strand
TGGTTTAGGCGGTGGGATCACAAGTCACTCAAATCCTTAACAAGGCGTTTCGTGCTGACCGGTTCCGGTTTTTTCCCTACATTAAGATAAATCGCCCGGCAGCACAAACGCAGGACCGTTATAAAACCTTTCTTCTAAAGCAATGAGTAAACATTTATCCATAATTGGTCTTATCACACTCATAACCACCATTTTATTCATCAGTTGTTCATCGACTGAGCAACATGAGGTTGTAAATCCCTTTGATGGAGTCCCTGAGATTGAAATCAGCGAATGGCTGGATATTAATGACGAGTCTACGCCAAATTCCGCAGACTTCTATTTTTCCAGTAATTATTTTCATCATATGATTATTGATAACAACGGAAATTATTTCGTTTACAATCGTGGTAGTGAACCCATCTTTTATTTTGATAAAAATGGCGAATACATTACTTCCGTAGGGAGAAGAGGTCAAGGGCCTGGTGAGTTTCAAAGCTGGCCAACATTTGATACAGCTTTAAGTGACACGCTTTACACTCTCGACAGAGTCGCGAGAATCGTAAGTCGGTTTGTTTATCGGAATGAAGAGTGGAGATATGATGACAGTTTTACACTTCAAGACAAAGAGGAATATAGCCCTTCCAAAATACTTCAGATTGACCGAGAACATTTGATTATAGAATTTACTCCAGACGTAAGCAGGTTGATGAATGTGTCGGATAATTCATCTCAAGCTTCCAAAAAATACAACCTGTTAAAAATTTCTGGAGAAACGATAAAAGATAACTGGCTTGAAACTCCGGCTCATGAGCGATCAATTTATAGTAGTAGTGCTGGTGCAAGAGCAATACATTTGCTTCCATTTGGTGGTCGGTCAATTGTAAAAGTCGGCCCGCATAATCATCTCTATCATCTTTGGACACCAGAATTTTCTATAAATATTTACGACTTTGATGGGAAAAGCTTGAAGAAAATGACACACCCGAGCTTCAATTACAATTTAAGTGATGAATTAAGGCGTAAAAGAGTGGATGAAGTTGTTGGGGTACGAATGGGGTCTGAAAGAGAACAACAAGAACTTTTAACACAGATGTTTGAAGAAACACCAACAGAAGCTCCAGCGCTCAGAGATTTTCACATTGATCGTGATAACGGATATATAATTGTCCGCCGCTATATTTTTAAAGACCAGCCTAATTGGATGTTGCTTGATAACAAGGGTAACCGTGTCGGAGTTTTTACTCTCGATGAAAATCTTACTGTCTTTGACTTTCGAAATGGAAAAATAATTGGTGCATTAAATAATGAAAATGAATTGCCAACTGTTCGAATTGTTACATTACCACAATCGGTTTTATAACAAAGCGGCTCAAGCGGACGAGTTTACGTTTTGTCTCCAAAATAAAATTGGTTGCCTCGCCGCTTAGCCGCCGCACCGTTAGGGCCCGGCCGGCGCGGTTGGTTTTGTCAAAGGGTATGCGGGTTGGTTGCTTCTCCAAAAATCCCAAACAGTCCGTCGTTTCCAGCTGGTTTTGTGGTGTGCTTCTTTTAAGTCTTTCCCAAGCAAAACGGGGCGCCATGGTGGTTGTTCAAAAATGTTGCCTGTAAGATGGGCAGGCCTCGCGTTGTTTAAGGTTCTGCAAGTAGTACGAAGCGCCGAGATTTTCCGCAAACGGCGGACACTTTTCAGGTTTTCCCCAGAGCGGTGTGGCGGCTCATCGCTTTTAAAATTTTTTGCCGGTAAATGAAGGCCGCCTTGGGCGTTGTTTAGGATTGCAGTAGTTCGGTGTCCTTTGCCCTTTTACCAAAGGTGCCCCCTGTCAGTTGGTTGCTACGAAAGCGGGGCCTGCTTTGCCTTTTCCGGGGTTTTCCCTGGCGCCCTTTGCCACGGTTGGCTAATACCACTTGTGGGTTTTGTTCCGGAAAGGTGTCGGGGAAGCGTTGGTGATGGATCTTCGAATCCACGGCTTTCCAGTGCGCCTGCCGGGGTCATGGCGAGGTTTGGTGGCTTTTAAAGCGTTCGGTTTTGGGTAAGGCTGGTTGCTCGTGGGCAGCTCCCAGCCCTAACAACGCGTTTCAAGCGGACTGGAAACAATGGGTTGCTTGTGGTACATTCCCAGACCAGCCGCTTAAACGCTGGACCGTTATGTGTTTACCACAGCTATAAATATGATTAAGTCTAAATTATCACTTATCATTGTCTGCATTTGCACATTTGGATGCATTACAAAAAAGGAAGCCCAAAATGTAATCTCATCTGAATCTGTAAAGAATTCTTCATTAACAGAGATTATATCTTATACTCCAAATAATCTTAGTGATATTACCGGTTTATTTTTATACGCGGGTTTTTATGATTTTGGTGCTTTAGAATTAAAACCGGACGGAACTTATTTTCATAAATATTGGACAGATGTAGTAGACGATCGTCCCACTCCGGTTCTTGGTAGCATGGGTTTATTTTCACTAACTCAAGACTCCTTAAAGCTAAAATTTACTTCTTTTGTTTATGACACAAGTTACGTGCATGGTACCTCTGCTTTAATCGATAAAGAGACAGTCTTTACTGAAGATGATTACAAAAACACGTATGATGATCCTGAAATTAGGAGGCAAATGATAGATTCTGCTATGGATTTGCAAGGGAAAATACTGGAGTTAAATAACAATGATTATTCCTTAATTGTCGGAAGTAACTTATATCATATAAAACGAACTGGAGATACGGTTTTTTTTGTAAGCACAGAATTTTATGAAGATTACAAAAGTGAGCTGCATGAAAACAATGGTATTCTTTACTTTAGAAAACTCAGAAATAGCAATTATCCAGAAAAGTATATCCATCCGCTTTATTTCTCTAAAGTTTTAGACTATTAATCAGTTCAACACATAACAAGCGCATTAACGGGGACACGGACGCAGACAGGCTTTTAAAGTGGTTTTAGATTTAGAAATTTATCCGTTAATTAAATCCTAATCTCCGTGCCCGTTATCCGCCAACACGTTATAAATACATACCTAC
>PWWL01000381.1 GCA_003561515.1 Balneolaceae bacterium | reverse complement strand
CCAGCATATTCTTCAAGAGCAGGCTCTGGCAAACCCGCTTTGGCTGCTTCTTCCATCATCAAAAGAATGCCTCTTCCCCAAGCTTCAATATATCCATACCTGAAAAATGTATTTGCAATAAGGGGGTTTCTTCTTTTTGAAGGGTGTTCTTGTTTATCAAATGGCTGTTGGCTGTGACACAGAGTTTCACAAAGTGTTTCGCAGAGTTTCACAAAGTTTTACTTCGTGTTACTTTGTGCATCACTTGGTGCGACTTTCCCGAAGGGTCGGGACAGGTGTGGAGCCTTTTCGTTTTTCACTTTTATCTTTTCGTTTATTTTATCTGTGTCTATCTGTGAAAAGCATCTGTGTCTATCTGCGGAACCTCCTATTCTTTAAGCCGTTCAATCATCTTTTCTGCCTCCATTTGCATCCTTGAAAACGCAAACCTTCTTAAGTGAAAAATTAAAAGAGAAAAGAGAAAAATGTTACTTCTGATTATTTGCTTTTGATGTTTTTATGCTGGCGATAAGGATATAAAGGATTTCGTTGTTATCATTTTTACTTGAGTTACATAACCGTTACATAAGAAAAGGTTGATAATCAACACTTTATGACACACAAAGCGCACCTAATCACATAGTCATCACATAAGCACTTGGAACCAATAGGGCACATACTTTGCATATTTTCTCGATTTACTTTCAGTGTCGTAATCTTTTATGAGACCGGCTTTTATCGTGTCAGAAATAATTCTTGATGCTATAGGATAATTCTTTTCTTGGATCCCAAAACGTTCTCTAAGGCTCTGGTTGGTCATATGTTCACCGGAAACATATTTTAAGCAAGCATGAAGGTAACATGCTCTAACCTTGTCCTGTTTGTCCATTTGACGGAGTGTTTTATGGGCATAAAGAATGATGCGGGTGTAATTGTCTCCAACGATAATTTCCGGTGCGGGAAGTTGATTGTATTCGCATTCAAAAACTACCTTATCGATGCCACTACCTCTTTCTTCACAAATATTTACCCGTCTCATAAAGCGTGCTATGATTTCATTACGGCTTTCAGGGTTATGGTCAACAAACCGCAAAATGAAGGCCATTAAAATCAGACTCATAAATGTTAACATCAATCTTTGGATTTAGCTGAGTTACCAACCAATTCTCCAATTCTTGTGCATTCATGGTTATGAGAAGCATTTATTTTCCCCGCGTCGGCGGTTTTCATTTTTCATTTTTCATTTTTCACTTTTCATTTAGTAACCTCCCAGTGGCCGCCTTTGGCGGGGCCGATGCGTTTAAGGATTCCTTTTTCTTTGAGTTTCGAAATGTTTTCTTGTATCTTCCGATGTGAAATCCCTACTCCTTTTTCTAGTTCACTGGCAGTAACATGTTGATTTGCAGAAATTAGCTGAATAATTAACTTTTGATTATCGGTAAGTTTTTCTACGACCTTTTCTGCGACTTTATCTACGACCTTTTCTCCGACCTGGCTCTTATTGGATTGGATTGTTAACTAATCAGTTCTTGCTAACAAATCAACCAGCAAGCGGTTTCTGGACTCGCTTTTCCTGCCAAACTCCTTTTCAGGAAACAACAACTCGCTCCTTCAAATAGTCTTCAGCAAATTCAATGTTCCCGATGATGCCCCGATCCACCTCTTTTTTATCAAGAATATCAATCCGCTCATCATCATTAAAGTGAATACAACGAATCTTTGAGCTAATTTTCATCCCTGCGTATCCTTAATGAGGCCATCATCATTAATCCCCAGATAAATAACACCACCGGAAGCATTTGCAAAAGCTGCAATTTCCTTTGCAAGGCCTTTATCGAACGATTCCTTGAACTCAATGAATTGGCCTTCGCCGAGTTCCAGTACTTTGTTCAGATTATGAGGCTTCGCTGTCATTAAAAGTGAAAAATGAAAAATGAAAAATTGAGCACAAAGGCGTCATTTATTGTCATTGGTCAATGGTGGTTGTTTTGCCGGGAAATACCCTCCTGTTTTCCTGCTTCCTATTCTCTCAATGAATTTGCGTTTTGTTAACTCACTAATTTGCCGCTCGATCGTTTTTAACGGCCTGTTATCAAGACGCACGGAAAGATCTCTGGCTTGTATGCCCGGATTTTTAATGATAGCATCCAATAAGGTGGTTAATCCCTCACTTAATCCCTCACTTAATCCCTCATTTAATCCCTCATTTAACCCCTTATTGGTTTTGTCTGACTGGTCGTCCTTGTTCTGAGGGGCTTCACCGAGGGGAACTTTGGCGACAAATACAATGACATCCTTTGATCACCTTCGAGATAAAACTTGTCAGGAAGATGTTTTGCCGCGAAACTCCATTTTATTGGCAGCCAGAAGAAACGCAGGAAAAAGCTTTTGAGGGTTGTTGCTCAGGTTTGCGATATTTTTACACAATATTTCGGCTTTGTCAGGGTCAACTCCTTCGATAGATCCATCGTCGCCAACACCTAACAGAATTGTGCCTCCATTTCGGTTAAGAAATGCACAAACCGTTTCAAACAAGCTTAAGGGCAATTGACCTTTAGCCCGTTTGAACTCGACTGTAAGTCCTTCTCCTTGTGAAAGTATTTTCTGAATGTTGGTCATTATGCTTCGCTGTCATTAAAAGTGAAAAGTGAAAAGTGAAAAATTGAGCACAAAGGCGCTAATTGTGGTTCATTTTGCGCTTCGCGGTCATTTATTGTCATTGGTCAATGGTGGTTTTGTTATGGGGTTGTTTGGTTGTTCCACCGTATTGTTGGTTGTTCCACCGTGTTGTGGGTTGTTCCACCGTATTGTGGGTTGTTCCACCCGTAGAGACGCACGGCCGTGCGTCTCTACCCGTGGCACGTCCAACGATCCCGTGGCACGTCCAACGATCGTCGTGTGATTCAACACGTGGCCAAATTCACGATCATTATGCTGCGCGCTGTCATTTTTTTTAAAATCTGCGAGTTCTCCCGCAATACCTTTTCTCTTTTCACTTTTCACTTTTCACTTTTCATTTAATAACCTCCCAGT
>PWWL01000333.1 GCA_003561515.1 Balneolaceae bacterium | reverse complement strand
GCCGGCTGAGCGTGGGTGTGATCGGGGGTAGCGATGGTTACCGCGTCGATATCGGGCTCCTTGTCGAACATCTCACGGAAATCGTGATACCGTTTTGCATCCGGGAATTCCTGCACGGCGCGGGAGGCTGATCCCTCGAAATGAACATCACACAGGGCGGCAACGCGTTCGCGCTTGTTCACGGATGCGTGAAGGATATCGGTATATCCTTTGCCGCCCGATCCAACCGCAGCAAGATTGAGCCGGTCGCTGGGTGCGGTGTAGCCTGTGCCGCCGAGCACATGACGGGGGACGATAAAAAACCCGGATGCGGCAAGAGTGCCTTTTTTGATGAACGACTTTCGCGAAATGGATGAAGGTTTGTTTGTGTCGTCATTCATTACAGAGAGAGAATTTTTGGAGATTGATAAAAGTCCGGCAATGAAGCAAACCGATGTATGGCGCATCACATCAACAGCATGGAGCGAGCCTGTGCAATATTCTTCAAATTCGGAGATATGTCAACAGGGAGTTGACCATGAGTGGAGGAAGTCTGTTTTAACCGAAAAGGTCACAAAGGAAAGCACGGGGCACACAATGATGTATTCTTGCAAAACACTTAATGATCTTTGTGGTTTCTTTTGAAAGCTGACAGGGTCTTCCTTTACAAGCATTTTATGAATAGCGTCCAAGACGCTTCAGAATGGAAAAATGTCTTCGTTTTATCGGTTTAGCTCTGATATTATCGCATTTCGGAATCCAAAACCCTCCGCTTTTTCGCACCTGCATGTTTCGACTGAGATCCCTCGACTCCATTCTGGCGCTCTGCTTCCTCATTACGCTACCGGTTACAGTTTTTTGGAAAAATTATCGCATTACTCAGGTTCAATGCCGTCAGGCATGGCTCATATAGTAACCGCGGGTGCAAACCCGGGGAAAGCAAAGCCAAGACAAGAGTGAGTGCCAAAGGCACGGTTCATACCGGTTGGGGTACTGTACCTATGCAAGGAGCAGGCGAATCAGAGATCCAACCCGTTACATATGGTTCGTGCCTGACGGCACTTCTGCAAGGGTGGGTGCTTTTTCCCCGGGTTGTGCCTGCGGCACCCCTTCGGACCACCCGGGGTTACTAAATGCCACGTGCCTATGGCACTCTCTGGAATCACCATCCGGACCCACGAGGTGTCTCGACTCGCTCACTGTGCCCGCCTGCCAACGAGACAGGTTCAAAAAATGAGCCCCTCTTATGTATAATGTCTGGTTTGTATACAGACATCTCCACATCTGAATACTTTTCATAAGTGTTTTGGACGCTACTGGTATTTAATACAGAGTTTACTCAGAACTGACCAAAATAAACCGTAATTTAAAGGCTGTCCTTTTTTCGGTTTTATCATCGGGTGACGGGAAGCCATCCGATGACTCAGGACACTCAATCAATCACACTCCGATAAATTTTTACCCCTAAATATACGGCCACCGATGTTAACTCATCTGCCGTAGCCTATTACATTATGATTAAAGACATTCGAAACATCGCCATCATTGCACACGTTGACCACGGCAAAACCACACTGGTTGACCAGATGCTGCGCCAGAGCGGAACCTTCAGAGAGAACCAGCAGGTGGCAGAGAGGGTGATGGACTCCGGCGACCTGGAAAAAGAGAAGGGCATTACCATCAGTTCCAAGAATACGGCCGTGCTTTGGAACGAGACGAAAATCAATATCGTGGATACACCCGGTCACGCCGATTTTGGCGGGGAAGTGGAGCGTATCCTGAAAATGGTGAACGGTGTGATACTGCTGGTTGATGCCGCCGAAGGTCCGCTGCCGCAAACCAAGTTTGTGCTTCGGAAGTCGCTGGCACTTGGGTACCGTCCCATTGTTCTCATTAACAAAATCGACCGGAAAGACGCCCGCCCCGACGATGTGCTGAACATGGTGTTCGACCTGTTTGTGTCGCTCGACGCCGATGATGAGCAGCTCGATTTCCCGGTGCTCTACGCGATCGGGATTCAGGGTATCGCCAAAGAAAATCTTGAGGATGAGAGTGAGGACCTGAGTCCACTCTTTGACCTGATTGTGAACCACATTCCGGCTCCCGAACAAAATGCCGATGCTCCCTTCAAGATGCTGGTGAGCAACGTGGACTGGAACGACTATGTAGGACGGATTGCGATCGGCAGGGTAGAGCAAGGCACCATCAAAACCAACCAGGAAATTCTGCTGCTCGATCGAAATGGCAAACAGAAGGAGAAGGCAAAGGCTACCAAGCTTTTCACCTTTAACGGGCTGACCCGTGAGCCGGTGGATGCCACTTTTGCGGGTGATATTTTTGCCCTGGCCGGGTATGAAGGTGTGGAAATCGGCGATACGCTCACGCACGTTTCCGACCCAACCCCGATCACCTACTACGACATTGATCAGCCAACCATGGCAATGTATTTCCGGGTGAACAATTCCCCGTTTGCCGGAAAAGAGGGCGATTATGTAACCTCCAACATGATCAAAGACAGGCTCCAGAAGGAGATCCGCACAAACGTGTCGATCCGCGTGGAACAGACCGATAACCCGGATGTGTTCCGCGTGGCCGGGCGGGGTGAGCTTCAGCTTTCCATTCTCATTGAGACCATGCGCCGTGAAGGCTTTGAATTTGCAGTATCCCGCCCCGAAGTGCTTTTCCGCGAGGTGGATGGAAAACTGCACGAACCCTTTGAGGAAGTGGTGATTGACGTGCACAGCGATTACAGCAACAAGGTGATCGACAACCTGCAAAAGCGGAAAGGTATCATGACCTCCATGGTGCAGGAAGGGGAGAACAACCGGATTGAATTCAAGGTGCCGTCACGCGGACTGATCGGTTTCCGGGGAGAGATGCTTACCGAAACTCGCGGTACAGGTATCATGCACCAGCAGTTTGATGAGTACGGTCCGTACGCCGGAGAAATTCCCGGCCGTACAAGAGGCGCTCTTATATCGCTCGAGCAGGGTGATGTTACTCCCTACGCTCTTGAGGGGCTGCAGGACCGCGG
>PWWL01000023.1 GCA_003561515.1 Balneolaceae bacterium | reverse complement strand
GGTATATAGAGGCCACTGGGGGTAGTGTTACTGCTTGCATGCTGCAAAATCAGCTCGCCGCCCGACATGATAAAGACATCGGTGTCATTATCAAGGCTGAACAGCGGCAGGTTATTGTCATAATATATACCCGTTGAGATCTCAGGATGGCTGTTCCCAAATACGGTAAGAGCACCGCCTGACTGCACATAAGATGCAACACCACCACTTCCGCTCGTGCCAGCCGTTCTAAACTGCGAAGCCTCAACGTTGCCACCCTCAATTTTCACCTGGGCAGCTGCCTGGGGATAGAACACAAAGCCGGCGCTGTTGCGGGTGCTGAAAAAGCCGTCGATTATCCTGAACTCACCAAACAGAGAGAGAGCCTGCACGCCGGTGCCCGTGTTAACACCAACAGCCGTGTGCGTATCGGCCGATGTAAAACCGGTAACCTCATCAACATCACTTGCTGTGGTATAAACCCTTACATTGCTGCCGTCCAGCCACAATCCTGCACCCGCTCCAATAGTATAATCACCGTTACCACCCCCCGTACCCCCTTCGGTCAGCGTAGGAATATGAATATTGCCCGTCAGTTTAAGCGTGCCAGTCCGGATCCACAAAGCCTTCCTCACCTCCGGATCGGCCGTCGAATATGGCGCACCCTGGTTCCTGCCCACGTTATTAGGCCCGAAAAGCGTAAAAAAGTCGTCATCATCAGAATAGACTGTCAGCAGGTAAGTCCGCCCGGCACCCTTTTCCACAATAAGATTATAGAAGTCGGTCCGCCCGTAGAGGTTGACCTCGCTGTTGGTTGCACCCGCAAAACGAACCGTTACCCCGCCATTAGTGGTAAAAGCATTATAAACAGGAGCATCCTGGTTGGTAAAGCGCACCGTCCCATAGTTGGAAAAGCTTCCGTAAACAGTAAACTGGTGAAAAGCGCTATGGTAAGGAGAAGGCAATGCAACCCCTATCTGGAATCCGTCACGCGTATCACCCAGGCCGGTCGATATTTGTCCCTCAGCCTGCACCGTAACATCGCCAAAAACAGTAATATTCAGAACATTTGCAAAAGCATCATCATTGATCCGCAGGTTTCCGCGCGTAACGCGCAGCTCGCCGTTCACCGTATAATCAGCCAGCAGAGTCAGCACGTTAGCCGGGTCATCCAGCTCAACACGCATGTCATAGAACTCCCTTTCCCCGTTAAGGGAATAACTACCACCGTAATAGACCACCGTACCCTCGCCCTGTCCACCGGTCACAAAATGTGTTGCATCACCCTCCGGAAAATTGTTCGCCGCCATCAGTACGCGGCCCGATCCCCGTATCTGTCCGAGACTATGACCCGAGGTCACCTGCAGGTCGAGTCGCCCCTCGATGGTAACAGAAGCGTGGTTAAGATTATCGCTGCCAACCGTGACGGTACGCCCCGTAAGTATCACCACCCTGTCGGCCTCTGTTGTGGGCGATGTAGAGGGGGTCAGCGCCTGCGGGTTATTAGGCAGGGCACCAGACGGGTCGAGCGTCCACACCTCCCAATCGTCCCAGTCCCCACTCACCAGTGTGTACCATGTACGCCCCGGCAGACCCTCCAGCGGACTCCCGGCCTCATCTGCGGTACCAAGCGTATAGTAGCCATCGACCAGCTCTGATGAGTTAAGGTTAAAAAACACCCTGTCGCCGCCGGAGATACCGTTAGCATTTTTCACAACGCTAAACGCCCCGCTTGTCCCTGACCGGTACAGCAGCACATAATTCTCGTGGTTAACCGGGTAATGCCCGTCGCTTATCGCTTTGGAAAAAGAGAATGAGAGAGCCGCCTCCGGTGAGTTGACCGTGCCGGCCGACCATATCCTGTTGAAACGCCTCTCCACGCCGGCCGGCAGATCGTCATTGGTAAAGTCCGCGCTGCTATTAGGAGCGTTATTATGTGAAGCAAAAACAAAATCGTCAGTAGTAAGTCCGCTTAACGCAGAAAGGTACAAACCTGCCGATGAAGCAACTGGATGCTGACCGTTGGCCTTCTCGCCGATACCCGCCACACCGTGCACATAGGCCGGATCAGGACTGTACAGGTCATTATCGATGGCAATGCCGTACTTGATGTTCAGGTACTGGTTTACCACCTGCAGTTGCGCATCGTTCAGCGCATTGCGATAAAATATTATCTCGGCAACATCAATATCGCTAAAGTTGTTTACCTGCGGTGTTCCACCCACTCCGGCGCCCTCCCATGCAATAAGATCTGCCGGGTTGGCTCCCTGTCCAATAAAGCTGTTATTCTGAAAAACAAAGCGGTCGGACCTGCCCTTATCATTCAGCAGGCCCATTATACCGAAACTCTCCGTCCCCGTGCCCGGATCGCCAATGGTAAGGGGGATATTCTGATAATCATTACCCCAGTGGTGGTAGCGGTACGTAGTGTTGCTCTGCCAGCCGAAGTGCAGGTTCCTGTTGGCACCTGAGTTTGTCGCACCTCCCATCACCCATTGATTGCCCCCGGAGCGTCTGGCGGCAACAAGAAAAACGGTATAATCAGAACCCACTACGGTATTGCCTGTGAAGTTGAGAAAAGTGTTGTCGCCCGCGTTAAACCGGATAACCGGCTTGCTTATATTGTAACTCCCGCCCTCAAGAAATGACGGCTGTCTAACCAGATCGACCTGAAACGCATCATTCTCATTACCGGAAATATCAAACCAGGTCTCCACAGGGTCATCATTATCCAGCTCCAGCGAGCCGGCATCCAGCCATATAACATTGGCCGGCTGCCCGCCGGTGCCGCCCGCATTGCCAACACCTCCCGGACCGGTCTGGCCGTGCGCCGCCGGAAACAGGAAAGCAAAAACAGCAAATAAAAAAGGTAGAATCTCAATCTCTCTCAGAAAAAATCTCATCAAACTTTTATATACATTAATGACCAGTATCAAACTGGCAACCCAGCAAACAATCTAAATAAATAAATTAATGAATCTGCAACCTCATTTACGCATATTAAGCGGGCTTAGTTTCAAAACGACACTTACATTTTGGTAAACAG
>PWWL01000288.1 GCA_003561515.1 Balneolaceae bacterium | reverse complement strand
TCGAAAATTGAAGGTTACCGGAAACCCTTATTGAGGAGGTTTCACTTGACCACACCTCCACATTTCGTTGCTCACTTTCAACCTCTGTAAGTCTATGCGGTAGCAGGCAACTGCTGAGAAGGATAACAATTAAAAATAATCCCAAAAAAAATATCCTTTGCATAAAAAATTAGTTTTACCTCGGTCGTCTAATAAAATAATCTCTATAAAAATTTTCTATAACTGTTGACTGATATTCTAAATGACCTGGAGTGCTATACGTTCTAGCCCAATCTCCGAACTCTCTATGTGACTGAATATACTCTCTCATTATCCTTCCATAAAATTCACCGAATCCCAATTCTCCTTGCTGCAGATAATGTGTATATTCATGAAACCTCACTTCAGGATCAATGCCTGAGTTTTCAATTACTATGAGGTTTCTTCCCAGAGCCATTCCATTGCCATCAGAAAGCAGCATTCTCGCAAGTAATGGCCCCCTCCGGAAAACAGGGCCATCATCACCCAGAAATCCGGAATCATAGGTGGGCCCGAAAGCAGCGATATTCAAGACAGCCTGAGTCGCCCCGCCAAGTGCTATGCGCTTCATTCCCTCACTTCCTCCTTGCCACCAACCTCGTACACAAACACCCTCCGGAAACTGATGAATGTCTCAGGATACACCTTCCAATGCCAAAGGTCGTTCAAATCATCAATCACCTCCATTGTCTCCGGGTCTTTTACAACCCAGGTTATCGGCACGGAATATAAGGGGCCTCTGCCCTTATATAAAACATGGTTTGGGGGAATGACTGTGGAATAAACTCCGCTATCATTCGTCTCCTTGAATTCCGCTATCCGGAAACAATCTTCATTTGATTTGTAATGTATGGTGTCCTGTTTTTCAAACAGGCAATAATCGTCAATGTACCTTTTCGATATCCCATAACAATTAAAAAGAATATTTGATGACGTATCATTTACGATATAAAACCTTCCTTGCCAATGACAACTGGATGATGTAAGAACAAGCAGAAAAATCATTAGAGTAATTATAGAAGAGGTAAGTTGTTTTACTCGCATAATTTGGCCTTATTATTTAAGGGGTACCATACTTCTTTCCATATTGATGAGCTTCATACTCAAGATATCCAGGGGAGCGCATTGAAGCCCTATACCCGGGATTAATATATTCTCTGAGAATTCTTGCATAAAATCCGCCAAAGCCAAGTCTTCTTTGTTGTAAAAAGTGTTTGGTTTCATGACCACGTATGTAGTCAACATCTCTATCCCCCTCATTTATAACCATATTCCTCCCTATTGCTGCACCAGTATCAGGAAAAAAAGTTCTGGCAATGATATTCCCTCTGCGGTAAACCGGTCCAAACTCGCCGAAGTCTCCATAGGATTGCCTCCTGGTATAGGCTGTTAACCCTTTGGGTAATAAAAAATTAAACCCGGCCACAATATCCGGCAAAGAAGCTAGTGTTTTTTGCTCTGATTGCATTTGCCCTCCTTTTAATCCTCTTTCCCATCGTTTTTTCGCTCAGGAAAAACCCTACTTAACCAATGACTATGGTATAACCTTACTGGTTCTAATGTTATGGTATCCTGGTTAATGATGACATCGGGCAGCTCAACGATAAATTCATCATAGCGGGTCAGTGCGTAAAATGATTCTCCGGTTACAACTCCAGTGACTTCAAAAGTTGACCTTCTCGAGGATTTTAGATCCGAATTATCAATCGTGCTTTCTTCAATCAACACCTCCATTTTTTTGTCCTTTTCTTTTCCCCAAACAAAAATCTGGATTTCCTCTGAAACAAATTCTAAAATTTCATTCGGATTTCTTACTCGAATTTTTAACTGGATCAAACCCGCCTTGTTGCGAGAATAATGGTAAGAATGACGATAAAAGTATATTCTGCCTGTAAGGCGTATTGAGCTTTTATCATATTCCCAAACTATCGGGCGCAATTCATCATTATCAACTTCAACTAATCGTTGATTTCTAATACACCCGGACAGTAAAACCAGCGCAAGGAGTGACACACCACAAAATATTATAAAGCGCATAGGGTGGAACTTTTTACATTGGCAAGATAGCAAAATAATTTTGAAGCGGCTCAGGGGGATAACTGCAGCTTTCCCACCAGGGCTGTACTTTGCACAATGACCGGACTTCTATGAAATAAATTTCCAACATAATAATATCTGCTTGAATGGCGATGTCCTCGTTTCCAGTCACATTTAATTCTTATTCGAATATAACCAATGAGGCCTCTTGCTAAACTTTAATGGTCTTAGTGCTATGGTGTCACTTTCATATGTAAACTCCGGGAATTCCAGTCTGAATTCTCCGGTATCAGGTGCATTGTCCAGGTCAAACATCTTTTCCCAAATCTTCATAGTTATAGTTCCGGTTACAGCAAACCTGTTCCGCCTTGACTCTTGAAGAAGCGAATCACTAAGTGTATTTTCTTCAATGGGGACCGGAATAATCAAATCGGTATCGCTGCTATGCCAATTTATGTTAACATTTTTTGACCCCAGTGTTAATTTCCGGTCTGGACTTATAACCCTTATTCTAAAGGTTACCCAACCGGCTCTGTTATGCCAGCTACTCGGAGGATGCGAAATACGAAGGTTACCGGAAACCTTTATTGAGGAGTTTTCACTTGACCACACCTCCACATTTCGTTGGTCATTTTCAACCTCTGTAAGTCTGTGGGGTAGGCAACTGCTGAGAAGGGTAGTAAGTGCAAACACTGATAAAATATTTATAATATGTAGACTTTTCATGGTCTTTGTATTATATATTTATGGACCTTCTGCCTCCGGTATTCTCAAAACTCAGGAATGGATTAAAAAGAATCCGCGACCTTTCCGGTAAAACCTCAATGGAGGCAGGGTCAATGTATCGTTTTTGTATAACAATTCCGGTAATTCCAATTCAAATTCCCCTAAACCAGTTGCATCCCACATACTTTCTCGAATCTCTTTGGTTAGTATTCCTGTTACGGTGAACCTATTCCGCTTCGAATCCAGAAGTCGAG
>PWWL01000051.1 GCA_003561515.1 Balneolaceae bacterium | reverse complement strand
TAATCCGCAGCTACGTTCGCGGGGCGCGAAGCGCTCCGTAAACTATGAGACGAAACAGCCGTAGCGTGGCGCGGGCTTTGCCATTTTTGCAAAGTGCGTGTCACGCGTCACGGTCGGCTTCAGTGATTTATTATTATGAACCAATATAGCTGCTAATTACGTCCTGATTATTGGATATTTCGGATCACAGAGTCTAAACCGTTGTATATTTTACACCTGCTGCACCATTGATTTTCTGATATCCTCGAGCCAGACATTTATTTCATGCTTCATAAATCAGCCTCTTGGATTTATTAATACTTTGAAGAAGATATTTGTTTTGAATAGCTTTCTGCTCTAATAAATCAACGGGACGTTTCAGTAATTCCTCAAGAGAAAATTTCAATGCAAAATAGTTCTCTGCATATTCAAGAGGATCAGTTGTCTGAAAAGCAACTATCAAATCAATATCACTGCCTTCAGTGAATCTTACGTCCAATGATCCAATCATACAATTCTTTGTTAGTGTATTTAGAACGCATAAAATCATTTGTCTTTTTTGCATTCTAAATTTACTTCATGTGCCAATTCAGTTTCCATCTGTCTTTCAAAATACTGCTATACCTCAATCCGATATCGGCAAACCAGTATGCCGTCCCGCTGCCCGCGAAGCCCATCGGCGGGGATGTCCAAAACTATGGGCCAGCCAGCCGTGTCAATACTAGGCAAAGACCGTCCGGTGGTTTCCCCCGGCAAATACAGCGCGAATGCCTGTATGCTCACCCGACCCCTAGCGAAGAAAGGGAAACGCTCCTGCATCAGCTCGATGCGCAGCGGGGCATCTGCTGCCCGCTGAAACTGCTGCCAGGCCTCCGCAAACTCATGCCGTAGGCTGAAAGTGCGGAAAAGCCCTTCCTCCCCACTGGCTTCTACAAGGGAGTTGAGCCCTGTTTGCAAGTTGGCGATAGCGGTGTCACTTAGCACATCACCCCCATCCCGCGCCGTGTAGCGCAGGTGCAGGACCACATCGGCGATGGTGTCGAAATCGAACTGGGAAAAATCGTGTTCCCCCCATTTTCCAGACAGCTCCAGCCTCCATTCAGAAATGGCACCAGCGCCCTCAAAAGGCAGGTAGCGCTCGTCGCGGAAGTTGAGTTCGAACAGGCCGCTGTCGTTTTGGGCGCTGCTCGTTGCGATGGACTGGGTGGCGGCATAGCTGCTGGCAAAGCGGCTGTCATCATCTCCCTCAGCATAGCCCCCGCCTGCGCCTGCGTCAGTTCGCATTCGATTGGTTTCCAGTGTCAGCTTCGCGTTGATGCCTGTATATGGACCGGCCACGCAGGGGATGCTGAGGCTTACGGATTTGATGCGGCGCAGGTAGTGCCCGGGATGGTCGAGGTCGAACAAGACCTCGGGCAGGCTGAATTTACAAGTACCTGTTTCCTTGAGCTCTATCAACGCCAAGGGGTTGAGTTGCAGGAGGGAGATGTGCTTGGTGAGCTCATGTTCTCTCCGGTTGCGGTCCAAGTAGGCCTGGTCCATGCGGCGGAGGTCCTGCTGCAGACGCTCGCCTGCCAGAAGCCCCTTTCGCTGGCTGTCCCAGTGGCCAAACTGGATGAAGCTGAAATCTGCAGCCTCCAGCCCCAGTTCGAAGCGGGCGGCCCGCTCGGCTTTTTGCGCCAGATCGAAAGCCAGCTTGTAAGCCTGGTAGTGCAGCGCCGAGAGTTGGGCAGACATCCAACTGTAGAGCTGGGCATTGGTGAACTTTGAGCGCATGAAACGCTCTACTTCCTCGGTTTGGCGTACCTGCTCTAAGTGGTTGGCTTTGTCCTTGATGGCGATGTCGCGCCGGATTTCTGCAGCCAGGATTTGGCGGTCGATCTGCGCGAGTTCCCGCTCTGCCAAGCGGGCTTGGAAATCCCAATCGTCTTGACGGCGATCGTAGCTGCCAGATATCTTAGCCATGCTAGCTTCAAACGAATAACTGTCAACAAAATACTTGAGCTCATCAGCAAAAGACTTAAGCACGGTACTGAGTTGCTTACCGCCAAAGCTAGCTCCTGTAGTGAATGGAGCTCCCTTTTTGAACTCTGGAATGTAAGCCACAACAGATGCTCCTTTTTCAAACTGCTTCGCTACAGTTAAAAATAGTTTCGACTCCTTTAACAACTCGATTTCAGATTCTTCCTGCTCATTCATATACTCCCGGCTTGAATAAAATCCCTGCTTCTCCTCCACGACCAAACGCGAAGCCTGTAATCCGCGCAGCGTCTCCTCTGCCTCCTTGATTTGCAAATCTTTGAGGTCGGTCATTCTTTTTAGCATGGCTATCTCATGGAGGCTCTGCATCAAAGCGAGCGCCTCACCATCTTTCTTCTCCAAAGCAGACAGCAAAGCCCCGCCTAAAGCCTTTACCTCACCGCAAAACTCCACCGCCTTTTTCGCCAAAAGGCTGTAGCGATAGGAAGAAAGGCTGGCTGCCGAAAGTCCTCCGACCACCTCGCCCAAGTCAAGGCCGGCAGAGCGTGCGCGCACCAGCAGGGCCGGGTCGATGGGCGGTGCGAAGAGCGCAAGCTGCCGGGCCTGCCCCTCCAAATCGAGGCATTGCCGTATCTTGAAGAGGCGGTCTGCCACCGTGTCCCAGTAGCCCAACAACTTGTCATTGAAAGGGATACAGAAATACAGCGATAAGCGGGGAGATCGCGCTCGCTCAGCGCCCGGCCGGCTGCTCGGCGGCAAACCGGATTCCAGCTCGACCAGCACATTGGAAAATGCATCCAAACGATCTGCCATCTGCATATAGGTCAGGGGGCTGCGCTCAGGCTGGGCGACCTGCACGGGGCGAGGCCCGAGGATGTGGGCAGCCAGCATGTACAGTTGCCGGGCTTCGTTGATGGACTCCATGGTGTCCTGACGGAAGAGCTGATCGCCCCAGGCAATCAGGTTGTCCAAGTACTTTTGCACCACGGTCTTCATGTAGGCGATGAGCCTCACGCGGGCAATGAGGTGGGGATTGAAGGGGTCTTCCCGCCAAGCTTGCAACTTCTGTCGCTGTTCGGCACTGCCGGTGTTCAAGAGGCGCATCATCTCCTCAAGAGTCTCCGGCGGGCTGCCTTCGCTCCACGCTTGCGCCAGTTCAAACAGCGGCTTTATCTGCCAGTACTTGGCCGGTGCATCGTACACAGAAAAATCGGTGGGATCGAAGATATAGTGAAACCACCGCTGCGCCTCCTCGAAGCGCTGGTTCTTGCTCAGGCGATCGGCCACCAGCAAGGGGGCGTGGAAGAAGAGCTCCCAATTGTAAAGCGCATAGGCCCCGTCCACAGAAAAATCAAACTGCTCGTATGGGTAAGGGTTATAGGAATCGCTAGCATTTTGCCAAACCAGCTCAGTGGGCTGGTACTGTTCAAATCGCGGTGTAAACCGCAGATCGCTCCTCAAAGCCCCAGTATCTTCATAATACGCTTGGCCTTCCCGATGAAGTTGGCGGTGCAGCTTTGTATCTAGCTGGCCAGCCTTGAGCAAACCTCCTAGCCCCTCATTGTTGAACCGTTCGAGCATGGCGCAAAGGAAGGGGTGGTAGAAAGTTTCAAATTGGTAGCGGTGCTCGTATCGCAAATTGAACTGCCGGTCTCTAGGCAACACGGTATTACGAGGCCCCCCAAAGGGATTGTCTATATCCCATTCAAAACCGCCTGCTGTATGACGTTCCTCAACGACCAACTCGGTGAGGGGGCTTATCAAATAGTGCCTGCCCTCGTCTTGGTGGGACAAGAAAAATGGCCTGTTCAGGTGTTGCAAAACAACGTCTTGGGAAGAAGCCTGCAGGCATATCCGCGATGAGGGTAGCAGAGAAAACGCCTCTAAGATAACGCTTTCTCTGCTCCACCCTAAACTTGGTAAACCAGAAGAGCGGCCGAGCCTGACTATTTCTTCAGATGGCAACAAGCGCTCATCCCAGACGTCTGTGAAACCACCAATGTCCACAGGCTCTGCCCCTCTGTATCCAATGCTCAGTTGGAAAGCTTCGTTTCGGGAAAAACGGTTTCGGGTATATCCTTGCTGGTAAACCTCCATGCTCAATTGGCCCATATAAGCGGGCAAAAGGAAAACATGGGGCGATGCGGGTTTGAACACCAGTTCCTGCTTACAGGCATCTAGGCTGAAAATGGCCAAAGATACAAAGCGTTTGATATATTCTGACGCAGCACTTCTGGCACCCATTCGGCTAGATGCCCAATCAATGTCAAAAAATAAGCCAATGTCAAGGGTGTCGGTACCATTGTTCAATACCCGGAAAGAGATGTTTTTATCAATAGCGGCTAACTGTGCGTAAGGCACCTCGATATTAGCAGAGAATGGCGTATGTTCAGATTTAGGCGCTTCCCATTGCCCATTGCGGTGGAGGCTCCATTGCATCTGTATATTCCAGAGCCTGCTGGAAACGGCCCCTGTGCTTTCGGTATTTTCCTCTTCCTGGAAAGTCGCCCAGAACAACATCAGTTGGCTATTCCTGACCACCGGAATCAAATGATTGCCGGAAATGCCTGCTTCAACCAATTCCCAAGCCGTCCAAACCCGGCTCGGCAAGCGCTTGCGGTAGTAATACAGATGCGGCTCGCTATAGGTGCGCCCAAAAACGTGCAGCACCCTCCCGTGATCGTTGGGCAGTTCCTCCTCGTACAGCCCCCGGATGTCTAGCCGGGCCACGTCGCTGAGCTTAGTAAAGTAACTGCGGTAGGCCTGCTCCACATTTTGCTCATTGACCTCCACTTGCAGCAGCTCGCTTTCTAACTCCTCGAAGAAGGGGCTTTTGTTGTCCCGCAAGTCCGGCTCTATCCAGTTTTCAGGATACAAAAAGACCTTGCGGTTGGCTTCCCAGAGGCGGTAGTTCTTCATCCATTCCCACTGTTGCCAGTGCGGATCAGCAGCCCCTTCGCCCAGCAGGGCACCTGGCTCCAGGCTCATGCGTAGGCGCTGCACCAAAAGCTGTATGGCGTTGGTGGCTTCTACGATGCGGGAAGTGAGCTGGCAGGCGCTCATTTCCACATCGATCAAGAAATGAGCATAAAGGCCCTCCTTGGTTCGCCACTGTGGCAGGAGCTCCCCATCAGGCCCTTCCGACAGCGCAGGATTGACGAGCAAGTAGGCCACCAAGGCATCGCGCTTGCGCTCGCGCAGGCTGTCCATGGCAGGGGTGATGGCTTGGTGCCAAGCGGGCTCGCTGGCGAAACGCTGCCGCGAGGCGGACCTCAGAGAATCAACCACCGCTTCAATGCCCACCTCCGTACTCAGTTCCGTAGCAGCCCATAAGGCAAGCGTCTCTGCGGCAATGCCGTATCGCCTTGCCCATTGCACCGCTTGATGGAGGCGCTCGTAAGCTTCAACCTGGCGGAAGGGCAGGATATCCTCTCCCGGCCAAAGCGCGTTCGCCAAAGGAAGCACGAGCTCTGCCGCCTCGCCGGTACTCGGGCCAACATCCCAGCCGGAATCAGCGCTGAGGGCTGCCAGCAGGGTATTACGCGTGGTGGATTCGTCACGGGCCAGCGCCAGGAAGCGGAAAAAGCCTGCGCCCGCATTAGGCAGCAATGCCCCAAGCTGTTTGGCGCGGGCAAGGTGCTCCCAAGCTTCATAAGGCAGGTTCGGGTCGCCTTCCGCAATGGGCAGTGCGTTGAAATTCCAAAAACCGCTGCCGCAGTCGCGGATGGCGGCCAGCTCTTCCGCATTCAAGCCCAGCCCAGCGATGATGCGCACGGCTTTGTGCAATCGCAGCCACCAGTTTTGGGCTTGCGCGATCAGTTCGTCGGTCAATGCTTCGACCGTGGCAAAGGACAACCAATCGCTGATGGCAGCCTCGCCGGACTCAGCACTAAGCATGGCGGGCGTAACTACGTCGCCAGCCACATTTGTCACAGGCTGAAGCAGCAGCGCCATGATGGCCGGCTGGTTGCCCAAGCCCTCCGCCAGTTGTATCAGGATAAGCTCTTCTAACTCAGATGCAGCCTCAGGGCGGCTGCCACGGAGTTCCTGCGCTGCCCGGTGCAGGTTGCGCAGCACGCGCTCCACTTCAGCCGGCAAAGGCTCGAACACTGCTGGCACCATATCTTCATGCCGTAGCAGGTAGTTCAGCTCGAAAGCATCAGCGCCAGCTGCCTGCCATGCCTCCCAGCGGCCGAGCAGCCTCAGCAAGGTGGCAGGGCGGTTCCTTTCTCCTGCTCCCAGCGCCGGCCAGTCCATGTTCAGCCAGCGGATGAACAGCACGGCTTCGCGAACGGGCGCAGCCAGCACCCGCGCCAGCCGGACCGGCAATTCATCCGCAGTACTCGCGCACAGGGCAGCCGCTTCGGCAGGCTTTGCGCCCATCTTCCGCGCCAAACTGACGGTATCGGCCAGAGCGATCAAAGCATCCTCATCCAGTGCAGTGGTTTCCAGCAGGCTCAGCACTTCGTCCAACTCTTGTATAGTCCACCCCAGCGCATTCCGCAGGCGCAAGAAGCGGTGCATCCTGTCCAGAGCCTCATCTGGCGGTTGGGGCAGTCGGTGCAGCTCGATGCGGCAAGGGTCAGCGCTCTTGTCCGGCTCCAGCTCGTAGCCAGATAGGAAGCTCGTGCCGAGCAGCGCCTCCAGCTCGGCATAGCTAAGGTTCGTGCGCTGCAGGATGACGGGCACCTCTTCCCTCCAGGGGCCGGCATCTAGGCCCCATAGACGGAACAATTCCGCAGTATAGGTCTCCTCTGTGCTGATCAATGCCCACTGCCCGGGCGCAAGCCAAAGCTCCATACGGGCCGCCTCCGCCAAGCTCCGGCCGAAGAGCCGATAAAGCTTGCCCAGACCCAGCTCCAATTGTTCAGTCCAGAGCCGGACGTGCTCGTGGCCCATGTGGAAGGGCAGTTGCCAGGGGAAGTAAGCTTCAGCCAAAATGCTGTAGGCTGCGGGCAATTCGTGGTCAGGCATGGCGCGTAGCAGGCCTGCGCTGCCTTCCGTTTGCGGGAAACTGTCCGCTGTGCTGCCCGCCACGGCCCGCTCTAAAATCTCGTTGACCAGATCGATGTAGGGTAATGGCGTATTGGCATTCTCGCAGTTGAGCAAGAGGTGCTCGATATCGGGGCGGCGGGGGCGCAGCACGCCCTCCAGCAGGTTGAGGCCACTGAAGGTACGCGGTGCTTGCTGCAAAAACTGCAACAAATCCACCAAGTAGGCCGCCGGGCTGTAAACCGAACGGCAATGCCTGCAGGCACAAGTGCTTAAGGAACCAAACAGCCGCACCCAATCGGGCAGCTCGCTGCTGGGCTGAGTGGGGGCAGGGTCATTAGGGTTCAAGCCGGGTATTTCAATCCGCCCTAAATCCGGGAGCAAGCTGGGAATGACCCGCGGATTGTACTGAATCAAATCGCCGGCAATCAGCAAGTTCAACTGCGCTTCATCGCTGCGCAGGCGGGCGGTGCCTAACATTTCTTCAGCGGCCGCCCCTCCGGCTATGGGCGTCATTTGACCGATAAAGGTGTCCCGGTCTGTATTGGCGATGGCGATGGCGGAGGTGTAGCCCTGTTGCCAAAGGCCTTCCATCAGCTCGTAGCGCCTGCGGTCAGGCGTGACGCGAGCCAAGCGCTGCAAAGTTTTAAGGTGCCCGGCCATCCCTGCCAGATCAGTTACTTGCCCGACTTGTGCGCCATTGTCCAGAAAGCTGTCCACCGAGGAGTGCAGCAGGCTGAAATCGGGGTTGGCGGCAAAGAAGAAGTTGAGGTCGGGCGAGCTCAAATCCGTACCGGAAGCCAAGCGGCTGGCCACTACAGCCGTGGGGTAGGCTTGCTCGATTTGGGTAGCGATGGCATCGGCCCAGTCTTCTGGGCTTTCCACGCCGTTCGGCCAATCTGCTGTGGGGATATTCCCCAATGCGGTTTGCCACTGCTTACGATCAAACCCGGCCAGGTCGCGGGCCGTGCTCCAGTTCATATTTTGCTTCAGCCCCTGTACCATCTGCAAAGCTGGCAGGTGGTGCCCCAGCAGCGTGCTGCTCTCCAAGGTGAAGCGCAACTCGCCCAAGTCCGCTTGGCTAAGTTCGGCTTGCGCCAAAAGGGCTTCCCATAGCGGCGCTTTCCCTTCGTAATTCAGGATAAAGCGCACGATGTCCGCTTGGGCGGCGGTCGTCAGCATAGAGGTGCCCAGTATTGTGCCTAGGGACGGTGCTGCGCCCTCCTCCTCTGGCGCTGCAAAAGCTAAAGCCACCCCCAAGTCTTGCAAGCTAGCCAGTATTTGCTCCAATTGATCCGCCAGCGCCCCCGGCACCTGATTAGCCGCCAGGGCTACCTCCATGGCCTCGCGCTTGCGTCCTGGCCGTTCGGCCAGCAGCGCCCGCAGCACCATCGGCAGGCCCTGCCGCAGCAAGCCATAGAACACCGCCGGAGCGATGCCGTGCGTTTCCGCCCACTGATCGTCCTGCCGCAGGAAACTGAGCTGCTCCAGCGGGATGTCCGTTTCCCGGCTGAGGAAATCCAGATCTTCGTCGGTAACCTCGTGCACGGGCACGGCCTCGCGCAGGGGGGCTATCTCCTCATGGTGGCGCTCCCACTCCGAGGCCCCCTGATATACGGAGGCGGGCACCGTGACGTCAATCGTTGCCTCGGGCGGCGCGTTGAATAAAATATCCGAAGCTGCAAGCTCCTGTCCATTGCCGTCATAGACGCGGACCAGTAGATCAGCGCTGCCCTTTTCCGCCCGCTTGAATTGGCTGGCGTAGTAGAAAATCATGTAAAACCCATCTCGGTCCGCTGCCTGCTCGCCCAGGAACTCCTCGCTGCGCATGTCGCGATCGAAGGCGCGCACCAGAACCCCCGCCAGGGCAGTGCTATCGGCGAGGGAAATGGTGCCTTGAACGATGAAGGGCTGTTCCGGTTCAACGCTCGGTAAAGTGACTCGCACGGTAATGGCCTGATCCTGGGGTTGCAGATCGGGGATGCGGGTTTCGGTCGCCAGGGGTTGACCGTTTTGGGAGACTTGAAAGCTCACTGACACGGGTTGACCACTGGGGCGGGCGGCCCAAAGTTTAGCTTCCAGGGGCACGGAAAACTCTCCTGTGCTTAGCGTTGTGATGGTCTCACTGCCCAGGGGTTGACCGCCGCTATGGAAGAGCACCACCACCTGGGCATCGTTCACGGGATTGCCACTGGCGGCATCAATGACGGTGCCGAAGAGGGTATGGCGCACGGGTGGGGCGGGGATTTTGACCTGGAGGTCGAGGATTTCCTGGCGATCAGCAAAGGGTTTCATCGCCTCGGCGACTACAGTTCCCTCTGAGTTGAGCAGGCGTACGCGCAGGTTGGGGCCGTTGCGGCCCTGGGTGGAGGTCCAGTTGTAGCGGAGGCTGTAGCGACCATCGGGGTTGGGAGCGGTGGGCGTTCCCAGCGGCACCACGGCAGTGGCGGACACCACATCGTCGGCTTGCAGCCGGTGGCCGCTTTCCTGCCAGGGGCGATCGTCGGACCAGCGGATCTTGCCACTGACCTGATATTGGACAGGGGAATTGGTGATTGTGACTGTGGCCGAATTGGCCTCCAGCAGCTTTTTCAGGTCGTTGGCCTGGTCTGCGGTGAGGTTGTCGAGTGATACACCTCTAGCCCACAGCGCTTTGGAGAGGTCACTGCGGGACCGGAGTACCCGCCACAGTATCTTCAGTAAACCGTCTACATCGTTGTTGGCGACCAGCAGGTGAACCGAGGCGTCAGTGCTTACGTAGGCGGAATATTGCAGTTCATGCAGGAGTTGCTTGAACGCCGCGACCGTTTCAGTGGCCAGATTCTCAAACCAGATGCCTTGGTTGGTGATGTGCTGCTGGAGTTGCGAGTTACCCTTAATCAGGCTGATCAGGCTCTTGAGTACCTGATTGATTTGTTTCGGAGTGGTGAGTGTGATTGTAGTTTTCATAGTGTTCCTCCTTGCGGAAATTTAGTTAATTTATTAGGGTTAAATTCTAAGGTTGGTATAAGTACCTTTGCATTAGTTAATTACACATTGGTAGAGCTCTTTCATCGTCGCAAAATATACTCTTCATATATTCTTCCTTGTTGGTAAGTGTTTCAGCGAGGTGTTGCCATTTCCGCATATCCACATCGTAGATTTCCACGTGAAGTTTTCTAAAGCCGGATATTGCATATCGTTTTGCTAGGGGAGCAGTCCTACCAGAAGAAACAATCCTGCTTAACTGTAGCCTTACTTTCCTTGAGTGCTTATCCATTGATTGAGTAAGTAAGGCTGACAAGAGATTTTGTATAAACTTTCCAATTATTTTCTCAGGTATTTGACATTCGATTTTGTTTGTTGGCATGATAACTTTGTTTTTCAGACTAAGCATATTTTATAATTGTCTCCACCAAGTATTTCTATATTCCTGTAATTCAAGTATAGTCGGAGTTGGACTACAAGGGCAAAAATTTGGGCCTATATGTGGGCTTCTATTGTTATAAAGCCCTTGCATTGAAAACCCATCAGGCATGGGTGGCACAGCTATTCCGGCCCCTATGTTTAGGTTATTAAAAAAGATTGTCATATCAATAGAAACTCCAGCAGCAATAATTCCACGGGTGGTGTCGCGACCTCCAGAAGAATTGTTCACATAGCCATAGCCAAAACCAATCATTTCTTGAACTTCTGTGGAAGTGTAATCTACTATTGAAGGAAGTGGAGGGCCTTGAATCGCATGTAGCTCAGGATTACTCTTTCAAGTCCGGCATGGGAGCCGCTGTGTTTCTTATATAGCTCGTAACCTGAAATGTAGATGCGTTCTTCTTTTTGGGTGGGTGTGCCACCAGCGGCAGCCTGATTTTCAGTTATTTTGCGGATGCGTTGACCGCTGCCATGACAGGGAAATGAAGTTTAGTAACCCATGGTTTACCTGCTAATTTATCTTCTATATAAAACTTGGTGGAAGGTGTATATTCAATTGCAACCTCTTTCCCCAGATTGTTTTTATAAGAAACCATAATGTGGGGTTTATTACTGTTTATCAGGTCAATGTATTTCAATGGGGTATTGGCATCTCCAAAATCAATGTTTGGCATCGAATTAAATGTGCGCAATCCATGCCATTCATTTTCATCATCCAATTCAAAATAACCTCTGGGTTCAGTGCCAAAACTCACTAATTGCTTTCCGCCATCGGCATCCAAATCTGCTAATTGCAAATGATGACCAAGACCGGCAAAAGACGGTTTAGGTGAAACCAATTTTGCTTGTTCAAATTTCCCGTCACTTAAGTTGTGCTTATAATACCATCCATTGGCTTGTTCGGTGAGAATTCCTGAAATCCCAGAGGTTTATTTGGTCAAAAGGTTCATTAATGCTATCGGTCGTCCCATAATCGAAGACAGTCTGAAACATATAATCAGTATCAATGGGAAAGGCATCGCCAAATTGCTTGTAGGGAGTTTTATTGCCATAAAGCACTTTATCAAGATAGAGATTGGTATAGGCAATCGTTCCTGATTTTATCCGGGTGCGGTTGTGAAGTAAAGATTCGTCAAAACCAGTTGCATCTTCTTTTTTATACAGGTATTGAGAGCAGTTCCCTTTGTCGTCAAAAACGAACTCCGGCAGCCATTC
>PWWL01000110.1 GCA_003561515.1 Balneolaceae bacterium | reverse complement strand
ATGTTCCTGGCGAATCCCGGAATATTGAACAGGCATTTCAAAGCCACGAAAGTCGATCAGCTTTGCATTGTGTTTTTTGTGTTGTTCGAAAAATAGTGTTCGTTTAAGCATTAAACTTGAATTAGTTGTCTTCACGATTTGCTGTTTGGATTGAAAAAGCGGGTGCACAAATAGCCCAGTATTCGGCAGGCTCATCAAATGGGTTGGAATATCGAACGGTATGGCCTTTATGTGCAAGAAATGGCTGACCGGCATCTATATCAATTACTTCACCCGCAATTTCGGCCTGCATTTTACCCGATAATACAATGGTTACCTCATCGAACTCCGGAGATTGAGCGGGCTCTGCCCAACCCGGCGGTGCCACCATCCGCGCTACCGACAACTGACGATGGCCTGTGTTTTTAAGCCCGAGATATTCCTTAATCGATTTGTTTCCCGGAACGGGTATTGCGGTTGGCGAAACGGCATATGTATACGCGTCGTTGCAAATGGTTTTGCCTTGAGATTCACTATTCATTGTTTCTTAATCAATCAGAGATATTCTTACAGCCTGCTCCAGCGTAATTTATAAAACACGATGCGGGAATGCTTCCCTTCAGCGAGTCGTTTAAATTGCATCAGATTCTGACTATCTTCGAAAGGTAACAATTTCAAGCACTGAAAACATTTATGTCTATCCACAAAGAACAGATTAAGAGCGCGCTGGCTTATGTTATACATACTCAATACGGGAAAGACCTGGTGACCCTGGGTCTGATTGAGGATCTGATTATTCAGGATAAGTACGTTGCCTTTACGCTCGAACTACCAAAAAAAGACGACGCTCTTGCCAACCAGCTCAAAAAAGAATGTACAGAGTCGGTTCAAAAATTTGTTGATAAGGAGGCCGTACTCGACATCACCATTGGCATCAATATTTCTAAACAGCGTGAGCTCGATGGCGAGGGCTCTGAGCAACCTTCTCAGCAGTCACCACCCAAACAGGAACCCGTTCTATCCGGCGTAAAACATGTTATCGCAGTTGCGTCGGGCAAAGGCGGAGTTGGCAAATCTACTGTAGCTGCAAACCTGGCCGTTGCTTTAGCCAAAACGGGTGCGCGTGTTGGACTCCTTGACACCGACATTTACGGGCCCAGCGTACCCACCATGTTCAATGTAACGGAGCGGCCAAACATCACCACAAAAAAGAAACTGGTACCCATCGAAAGGTACGGCGTACATCTGGTTTCCATGGGCTTTCTGGTGGATACGGACCAGGCAATGATTTGGCGCGGGCCAATGGTTACCAGTGCCGTAAAGCAGTTTATGCAGGAAGTGGAGTGGGGTGAGCTCGACTACCTTGTACTCGATCTGCCGCCGGGAACCGGTGATATACAGCTGACGATCGTGCAAACCGTGCCGCTTACAGGCGCCGTCATCGTATCGACCCCGCAGACTGTAGCGCTTGACGATGCCAGGAAAGGTGTAGCAATGTTTAATAAGGTGAATGTGCCTGTACTTGGTATTGTCGAGAACATGGCCTATTTCGTGCCTGAAGATATGCCCGAGAAGAAATACTTCATCTTTGGAAAACACGGTGCTCGAAAACTCGCGCAGCGCCTCGAAGTACCGTTTCTCGGCGAGGTTCCACTCAGGGAGCAGATCCGTGAAACCAGCGACACCGGTACGCCGGTTGTAGAGGCCGATCCTGATTCGCCCGCAGCGCAGGGTTTGATGGAGATCGCCTCAAGAGTTCAGCAAACACTTGACATCCAGGACCGCGATCGGTCTTCTGCAAGCAAAATCGAAATCACTATCCGACCCTGACACTGTATATTGTCAGGACTGTTACGTTCTATGAAAGAACCTGAATTCATTCCGCTCGGCCAATATTTGCGCTATTCGGTTGAAGATATGAAAGAGCGTGCTGTTGCTTTCAGAAAAGAGCTGCAGAGGAGAAGAACGGTGAGGCAGTACAGCCCGGAATCTGTGCCGCTTGATGTGATAAGGGAGTGCATTATTGCAGCAGGAACCGCGCCGAACGGTGCAAATCTTCAGCCCTGGCATTTTGTGGTGGTTACTGATCCGGATGTCAAAAAGAAGATCCGCATCGCTGCAGAGAAAGAGGAGACGGAGTTCTATGAAAGCCGGGCGGGTGAGGAGTGGCTCAACGACCTGTATCCGCTGGGTACCGATCAGAATAAACCATTTTTGGAAGAAGCGCCCTGCCTGATTGCCATCTTTTCCAAAAGCTATGGAGTAAATACCGATGGCTCGAAGAAGAAGCACTATTATGTGAAAGAGTCGGTGGGGATCGCAGCCGGCATGCTCATTACCGCGCTTCACCACGCAGGACTGGCAACTCTTACACACACGCCAAGTCCAATGGGTTTTCTGGGCAACATACTCGGAAGGCCTGCTAATGAGCGACCGTTTCTTCTCCTCGTAACAGGATATCCTTCCGAGGATGTACACGTTCCAAAAATCACAAAGAAACCACTCAATGAAATTGCAACATTTCTCTGATTAACATGGAAGCCGAATCAAATCATCAGAAAAAGAGATCAGAGCGTACACGAAGCTGGAAGCGAGCGCTCATTGAATGGGGGGTGCTTGGAACAATTGTGCTCATACTCTGGATTACCGGTCTTCATACACAGGTAATCGGAACCATGCAGCGCGGGCTTCTTGCAACCGGACTTATCAAGCCTTCCATCCCATCTCTTACCGAATCCTTTCCAGAAGCCGGAACCGGATTTTACTTCGCAGGAAGTGACGGCGTAACCCGTTCGCTTGAATACCATAGGGGTGATGTTGTATTTATGAACGTTTGGGCTACCTGGTGTCCGCCATGCATAGCAGAGATGCCGTCGATCCATGCCCTTTACAATGAACTGAGGGATGTCGAGAACATCACGTTTTTGCTTGTTTCAATGGACGAGGAATTTGAAAAGGCAATTGAGTTCATGGAGCGTCGAAATTTTGATATGCCGATCGTCCATTTTCGCGGCCGCGAAGCCGGGCTTTACGAAAGCCAGGTGATTCCAACTACCTAT
>PWWL01000318.1 GCA_003561515.1 Balneolaceae bacterium | reverse complement strand
ACTCCACGTGGGCCGTGGCAATGGTAATTCCGCGCTCACGCTCCTCGGGTGCATTGTCAATCTCATCAAATTTCTTGGCCACACCACCGTAGGTCTTGGCCATTACATTGGTAATGGCTGCCGTTAAGGTCGTCTTGCCGTGGTCTACGTGACCAATGGTGCCTACGTTAACGTGGGGCTTGGTACGCTGAAATGTCTCTTTTGCCATGGTATTGGTTGGTTAGTTAATTAAGCTTGTTGTTCAATGATTTCCTGTGCTTTCGACTCAGGTACCGGTACATATTCAGAGAATTCCATTGAATATGCGGCACGGCCCTGTGTAAGCGAGCGCAGGTCGGTTGAGTAACCGAACATTTCTGAAAGCGGCACCTGGGCCTTCACTACTGAACCTTCAGTATTATTATCCATTTTCTGGATTATTCCGCGGCGCCCATTCAGGTCACCGATCACATCACCCATGTAATCTTCAGGGGTGGTTACTTCTACAGTCATAACGGGCTCGAGCATAATCGGAGCCGACTTTTTCGCTGCATTCCTAAAAGCAAGTCTTGCACAAAGCTCAAAGCTGAATGCATCCGAGTCAACGTCGTGGTAAGATCCATCAAATAATCTAACTCCGACATTCTGAGCTGCGTAGTTAGCCTGGATACCGTTTTTCATCGCTTCACGGAAACCTTTCTCGACAGAAGGAATGTATTCACGCGGGATGTTACCACCCACAATTTCATTCACAAATTTAAAGCCTTCGCTCAGAGTCACCTTTTTGTCGTCATCGGCATACTGCTCAAAGTGCTCGATGGGACCGATCTCAAAAGCAATATCTGCAAACTTACCACGGCCACCGGTCTGCTTCTTGTACACTTCCCTGTGCTCGTACGGCTTCGAAATGGTTTCGCGATACGAAACCTGCGGCTGGCCAACGTTGGCCTCAACCTTGAATTCACGCTTCAGGCGGTCAACGATAATCTCGAGGTGAAGCTCACCCATTCCGGCAATCGTCGTCTGTCCTGTTTCATCATCGGTCGTAACCTTGAATGTCGGATCCTCTTCGGCCAGTTTCACAAGACCTGTTGTAAGCTTCTCGGCATCCGCCTTCGACTTGGGCTCAACTGCAAGCTTAATTACAGGCTCGGGGAACGTGATTTTTTCAAGCACAATCGGGCTGTCGACAGCGCAGAATGTATCGCCTGTATTCACTTTTTTTACACCCACTGCGGCTGCAATATCTCCCGCACGCACAATATCGATGTCTTTTTTGTCATTGGCATGCATCTCAAGAATACGGCCTACACGCTCGCGCTCACCGGTAGTAGAATTGAGGATATAAGATCCTTTCTCCAAAACTCCCGAATAAACACGGAAGAAGGTAAGCTTACCAACATAAGGGTCGGTGGCAATTTTGAATGCAAGAGCTGAAAATGGCTCTTCCACGCTTGGATTACGCGTCATTTTCTTCTCAGGGTCATCGGGATCGGTACCAACCACGGCCGCAACATCCATTGGGCTCGGCAGGTATTCGATAACCTTATCAAGGAGAATCTGAACACCCTTGTTCTTTAGGGCAGTGCCGCAAAGTACAGGTGTTATGTCACGTGCCAGCGTAGCCTTACGGATTGCGGCATTGATCTCATCTTCGCTAATTTCCTCTTCCATCAGATACTTCTCCATCAGCTCGTCGTCATGATCGGCGATGGACTCAAGCATGATTTTGCGATACTCGTCAACTTTGTCCTTCAGATCTTCGGGGATATCAACCACATCGTACTTGGCACCCAGCGACTCCTCGTCCCAGATAATGCCCTGCATATTGATAAGGTCAACTACACCGCGGAAATTTTCTTCAGCACCGATAGGAATCTGAATCGGAATTGGGTTCGCGCTAAGCTTATTCCTCATCTGCTCAATCACATTGAAGAAGTCGGCACCGGTACGGTCCATTTTGTTTACAAAGGCCATGCGCGGAACATTATACTTATTCGCTTGGCGCCATACGGTTTCTGACTGTGGCTGAACAGCTCCTACCGAACAAAAAACACCGATCGCACCATCGAGAACTCGCAGCGATCGCTCTACCTCTACGGTAAAGTCGACGTGGCCCGGTGTATCAATAATGTTGATCCTGTGATTTTTCCAGATACAATGAGTAGCGGCTGAAGTAATGGTAATACCTCTTTCCTGCTCCTGCTCCATCCAGTCCATAGTAGCGGCGCCATCGTGCACCTCACCCATCCTGTGGCTTCTTCCGGTGTAAAACAGAATGCGCTCAGATACGGTTGTTTTACCGGCATCGATGTGAGCCATAATACCGATGTTCCGCGTACGGCGGATACGATCGATAATTTTCGGATCTGTTTTAGACATTACTTCTGACATAATAAACCTGCTTTAATCTGCTTATAAAATTTTTAGAATCTAAAATGGGCAAAAGCCTTGTTGGCTTCGGCCATTCTGTGAGTTTCATCTTTTTTGCGAACCGCGCCACCTTCATTTTTGGAAGCATCAATCAGTTCGCGGCTCAATCGAAGAGCCATCGACTTATCATTTCTTTGACGCGACGCACGGATGATCCATCTCATGCCCAGTGCAGTTCCGCGGTCGCTTCTTACCTCAATAGGCACCTGGTAAGTTGCACCGCCAACCCTGCGGCTTCTTACTTCTACAACAGGAGTTGCGTTTGTGAGCGCTGATTTAAACACATCAATCGGAGGTTCGCCTGTTTTCTCCTCAATGATTTCGAACGCCTGGTATAAAATCTTTCTCGCAACGCCTTTTTTGCCGTCACGCATTAAATTGTTCACAAACCGGGTTACCAACTTATCCTGGAAAATCGGATCCGGCTGTACTTCTCTTTTTTCTGCCTTTCTTCTGCGCATAATTAAATAGGTTAAAAATCCTTGTTACCCTTTTGGTTTCTTTGTACCGTAATGGCTGCGGCCCTGCTTTCGGTCGTTAACACCGGCAGTGTCGAGCGTTCCGCGAACGATGTGATATCTCACACCTGGAAGGTCTTTCACCCTTCCGCCGCGAATCAGCACAATACTGTGTTCCTGCAGATT
>PWWL01000358.1 GCA_003561515.1 Balneolaceae bacterium | reverse complement strand
TGAGTTTAAGAGCTATGCAGGTAGCTGGGCGAAAGCTTTTATCCCAATTACAATGGGGATGATACACATCATGCCAAAAAAAGCATTCTACAATGCCTTTGGCAGGCATAAGGCTGACTCTTTAGAGACACAGGAATATCTTATTGAAGCAACAAAAAATACGGGAAAGAAACTGATAGCTGCCATAACAAAAGATATGCTGCATGAAATTATAGAAGGGATTCCCGAACCGGAATACCGACATCTTATGATCTCCTTTGGAGAAACAGAATTATCTTTTATCCGCAAAAACTCCCTTAAATGGCATGAAAAAACACCAGGTAGCGTTCTTGTGGAGATTAAGGGTGCTAATCACATTGCCAACCAGGATAATCCTGACCGGTTCAATGAGGCTTAGATGAACTTCCTGGAAAGCATAAATTAATGGCTCATGAAACCCCCATGGCACGGAATATTGAAAATACCGGACTCAAGATTCCCCGGCATCAGCAGGGCAGTAGAAAAAACAGATGTTTCCACTCCCCATTCGGTCGAACGGTATACCCACAACTGGCATGGAAGCTTTGAAGGATTCGCACCAACCCCGGCTGCCCTGATGAGCAAATTGCCCAGGGAGGTGCCCGGATTGAGGAACTGTCATATGGTGGGACAATGGACAACCCCTGGCGGAGGGATCCCGCCTGCAGGGCTGGACGGACGTAACCTTGCCATTAAACTGTGCAGGAGAGATAAAAAACTGTTTCACACCGGTATGCCGGAATGAATCAATGCCTATACTGATGCCTGAAATAAGTTTCAAGAACAACCGGTAACTTTTTAATTAAATCTTCTATCTGCAATATAGATTATAGAAGTTGTTTTAATCATATCCGTATCTGTAACAAGAAATGTAGTGGCATAAACATTTAACTACAAATCCGGTGACATCTGTCCAGCTGACTGCATACCAGCCACATACATTCTATGGCACGATTTTCTATTAAGGTAGTGGGCAAAATTCTCACAGTATTGTATTTTTATATTCCATAAAACTCAAAAAAAATGAACAAGATTGAAAGACCACAGTTCCTGACCTACCTCGGGAGATTTACGCTTCTGTTCCTGGCAACATACTATTTAATTGGTTTGCCGTTCCTTGCATTCCAGTCAGCGCTGCCGGAATCCGGCAGGATGGCGCTCGATTTCTATGAAACGTTCCGCCCCTTTGGCCTGATGGCTTTTGCCGGACAGCTGCTTCGGGCTCTCGCGTTTGCACTGGTTTTTTATCCGTTTTACAATATCCTGTTTGAAACCACACGTGGCCGGCTGGTCCTGTTCGGAGCCTTGTGGGGTGTGGCGCTTTTCGGTTCAGTCGAACCACAGCCCGGTTCAATCGAAGGGATCATCTACACCACCATCCCCTTTGCAGAACACATGTACGCGCTGACAGCCATAGCACTGCAAATGCTTTTGTTTGTCTGGATTTTCTTTAAATGGGAAACGCTTTCGCGGAAGAAAACGGGCCCGGTTCCCCGGAGCAGCGCTGGCGACATAGCTGATATTTCCGGCAACCCGGAAAGCCCTGAGAGCGCGACCAATATCCCAATAAATCTCAGGGGCTATACCTCCAGGTTCACGGTTGTGCACCTTGTTACCTATTGGGTCATTGGCCCCTTGTTTTACCAGATCGCAGGATATGCAGATGCTCTGCAGGAGATGGAGGTATTTGAAATGTGGAGGGACCTTGAAAGTATTCCCGTTGTGTTGCTCGTCTTTTTCGGTCAGATTTTCAGGGGTGCGTTTCTCGGACTGCTGCTTGCTCCCTTTTACGGAAACTATATCAACAGGAAAAACGGCTGGCTGCTGCTGTTCCTGCTGATGTTCGGGCTTACAGCTTTGGGCTCTCCGCTGTTCCTCCCTGAATTCATATTGTTTGAAGGAACCTTTATGGAGTTTCTCAAAGGCCTGGTTATCGGCATCCCCGAGATCGTTACCCAGATGCTGGTCTTTTCCCTTATCTTCTTCTGGTGGCAGAGAAAAGCAGAACGGAAAAAATGAAGCACATAGCACGTAAAGCAGGATTAACAATTCTTCTATTGTTAATCCTGCCTGCATTGATATTGATCATCAGTATGAAACTCTTCAGCTATCGGTTCCCTGATGGTGAGGTCGGCTTCATTGAAAAGGTTGAAATCGGGTGTATGGACCAGTGGATAATGGTCAACGGGAAAAGCTGCGACCTGCCTGTACTGCTGTGGTTGCATGGCGGACCCGGTGCTGCCCAGATGCCCGTGGCCAGATATTTCAGTCACAAGCTGGAAGAAGAGTTCATAGTTGTTCACTGGGACCAGCGGGGAGCCGGAAAATCAAATCCCCGTAATTTTGACCCGGGCACAATGACCGTCGAACAGTATATTGCTGATGTTCACCAGATGACACAATACCTGAAAAGAAAGCTTAACAGCGATCGCATATATATTCTTGGCCATTCATGGGGCACCCAGTTGGGAATGATCGCCGCACACCGATACCCGGAGGATTATGTTGCATATATAGGAGTCGGACAGGTGGTTGATCACCACAGGGCAAACCTGGTGGCGCACGGTGAACTTAAGAACAGGATAATTGAAGAAGGAAGGGAAAAAGATCTGAAGTTGCTTGAGTCCTTTAAGGGGCCGCCTTATAAGCAGCATGAAGACTATGTCTCCTTTGCCCGGCTTATGAACAGGTACAATATGAACTTTGATGCAAAAATGGCTAAGCTGGCCAGGGTGGCACTTTTTTCAGATGCTTACAACCTGGCAGACCTGGTCAGATGGGTTCGCGGCTCGAACCGGGGGAGCGGACCAATGTGGGAAGAATCGCAGGGATGGGACATACTTGAGAGGGCTCCTGGTGTTGAGGTCCCCTGCTACTTCATCAGCGGAGATAATGATTTCAACCCCCCTGCCGTTCTGGTGGATGAGATGCTTCATCAGCCCGCTGTACCACCCTCAGCCAGACATTATATCATAAAAGACGCTGCTCATACGCCATTTTTCAGCCGGCCCGAAGAATTCTTCAATATCATTAAGAACAT
>PWWL01000034.1 GCA_003561515.1 Balneolaceae bacterium | reverse complement strand
CAAGGTGTGTATTTGGAGAACGCATCAGGAAAAAGAAACGGGTTACGTCTTCGCCAACTTCATCCATTAGCTCATCGAGCGTAACGAAGTTTGCCTTTCGGGTGCTCATTTTATAGGGCTTACCGTCTTTCACAAGTGTTACAAACTGGTATACGAGTACATCCACTTTTTCCTTGTCGTAGCCGAGCACGTCTATGCCGTTCAGTACATCCGGGTAGGTATCAATATGGTCGGCACCGAATACATCGAGGCACAGGTCAAACCCGCGTTCCAGCTTATTGGCGTGGTAAGCGATATCGGGCAGCCTATATGTTGGCTCCCCGGTGCTTTTGATGAGTACGGTGTCTTTATCTTTTCCGAATTCAGTGGTTTTAAACCAAACCGCGCCATCCTCATCGAAAGCCATTTCTTTTTCCCGAAATATCTGCACAACCCGATCGATGGATCCGTCTTCATACAGCGAATTTTCATTGAAAAAAGAGTCCATCACAATGTTCATCCGTTCAAGGGTTTTCCGGATCTCTATAAAAATGGCGCTCTCAGCTTTATCCTTGAAAATTGTCTCATCGGTTTCATCCTTGAGAGCATCGCCGTGTTCATCAATCAGCTCTTTTGCGATATCGCGGATATATTCACCTTCATATCCGCCCTCGGGCAGCCCGGCACTGAGGCCAAGCTCCTGAAGGTAGCGCGCCTGAACGCTCTGGCCTAGCACACGCATCTGGCGGCCTGCATTGTTGAAGTAGTACTCGCGCTGTACATCGGCACCTGTCCATTCCAATAGCCTCGACACTGTATCGCCAAGTACGGCGTTTCGTCCATGCCCCACGGTAAGTGGTCCGGTCGGATTAGCGCTTACAAATTCTACAAGTGCGCGAATGCCTTCGTTATCATTCGTTTTACCGAATTCGCTGCCGGCGGCGAGCAGAGCAGCAAGTTCATCATAGAGGTAATCAGATGAGAACCTGAAGTTGATAAATCCGGGACCGGCAATCTCTATGCTGCTGAGCTTCTTCTCATCGGTTTCGAGTGCAGAAACAAGTTCTTCAGCAATTTTTCGAGGATTGTTTTTCAGAGGTTTGGCAAGCATCATGGCCACGTTCGTGGCGGCATCGCCGTGGGAGGGATCGCGGGGCCTCTCAATCTGGATTTCCGGGATGAGGTCTTCTTCTACACCCATTTTAAGAAGGGCGTTGGTTACGATTGACTGCAGGTACTGTTCCATGAAAAAGTCTGGATTAACCGTTCGGATTTAAAGCTCACAAAGATACAACATTCGCACGGCAAGGAGCAAAGAGTGATGCCGGATAGGGGGAGTGGAGGCGGGGATATTATTTGTGGGTCTTCAACAGTCTTTGAGAAACATATCCAGGATGGGAAAAAATGATTAACCCTTGGAGAAACCGGGGTACACTAAATTCAAACTTTGTGACCAGGATAGAGGTCGAGTCTTTTGGCGTGATTAATCAGTAGATAAGAAATCTCATTAAACCCCATTCGGGGTTTCCAACATCCTGTTGCACTTACCCCGACTTGCGAGTCGGGGCTAATCACGTTCAATCCCTCCGGGATCGGTGGGTTAAAAATGACCTATCATATAGCCAGCAAACCGCTTCATATGAATCATGATTATGGATTGTGAATTTCGAACAATTCCCCAATGTTTTAAAAAAAATCAAAACAACACATATATCCGTCGGGGCATAAATTCGGAATCCGAATACTCCGAAGGGGTAGAATGTAATTAGCCCCCCGTGAAACGGGGGGTACGCAGAGCGAATGCCGGTGACCTCGAATGGGGTCGAATCACCTGGCATGATTTTGCCCCGGCACCGCGATATGATTACCCCGCAAGGATCTTATTAAACCCCATTCGGAATTCCGCGGCGGTTTCTGAATTGCGATATCTAAAACAGCGTAGCCTGGTCGCTGCTGCGGCTCTCTTCCTTCCTCAATTCCTCCGACTGATGATAGGCCACCAGCATCTCCGGGGTAAAGCGCCGTTCGTACAGCCTTCGGGTGATACCCTGTAGAGCGCGTTCTCCCCGCGGGGTTACACGCAGAAATCCGTGCTCGTCTTCATGCAGAAACCCAAACTGCTTGATGTCGTTGATGACGAGGTAAGCCAGCTTGGGCAGCACGCCTATGTTTTTCTCCACATGTTCGCGGTGCGGCGGTTCTTCGGATGCAATCACCAGTCCGATGGCGTTCAGCTCGGCTTCGGTAAGCGGATATCCCTCAGAACCTTTTGTAAGAAGTTCATCCCAGGCTGCCTGGCTGTAGTAGATCCCGAACCACCATTTTGCCTCCCGGATGAGCCGGCGGGTTATGGCGCAGGCCAGGTATTTGCCCGGCGCGGCCTTGCGCGGCTCGCCCCTGTCGCGGTACATGCTCACCATGGTAGCCAGGTCGAGCTCCTGCAGGTTGGGAGGATATTTAAAAATAAAATCAGACTTCTTTTGCATGGACATCCGGATTGGGTACTGCTCTTGGAACATTTAGTACAATACAAAAATTTCGGATGATCTGACAGGGGAGTGATTGTGTTGCAACTTCTATTTCTCAAGATCCGCAATGTCTCCGAAAGACATTGCGAATCTGTATCTCGGATCTGCATTACGAATATTTGTTATTGATGATTAAAGAACTGAGAGTTTAAAGTTGCCAATGCCCATAATAAAATCACAGCGGTTTTGATCTCATCTCTGAAAGCAGTTCCTTTGATCAATAAAAATAAGGTTACGTAACCCCAACGTAAGATCCGCAGAACCAGGAGAGATCCGCAATGTCTCTCAAAGACATTGCGGATCTGTATCGTGGATCAACATCTCGTATATTTGGTGTTGCGGACTAAATAGCTGAATATTTAAGGTTGCCTAATCCCAGGTTTGTTCATTGTGCATATACAGAGATCCCGAGTCATTTATCCGCTCTTACTGTTATTCATTTTCACTTTTTCCATCTCATGTGAAGGCCCCGTAGGTCCGGCGGGACCTCAAGGGCCTGAAGGTCCGGCCGGTCCGCAGGGCCCTGCCGGTGAAGACGGTACGGCAGGCACCAT
>PWWL01000146.1 GCA_003561515.1 Balneolaceae bacterium | reverse complement strand
CCAAGAAGAGCCAGGCAAACCATTCGGCCATCCAAGGCCAAACACTCCATATTCATGTGCCAGTAGGGAGATCCCACAAAGTCGATTACCAGGTTCACGCTGTCTTTACCAAACTCATCAGTTACTATCTTTGCAAACTCCTGTTTTTTATAATTAATCGCAAGATCCGCACCCAGCGACTCACACAGTTCAAGTTTGTCTTCACTGCCGGCCGTAACCGCTATACGTGCACCCGAATACACTTTTGCGAGCTGAATAGCTGCTGTTCCAACGCCACTGGCACCGGCATGTATCAAAACGGTTTCGCCATCTTTTAGTTTTCCAAGCCAGTTCAATGCCTGCCAGGCGGTTAAAAACACTTCAGGTAGTGCAGCGGCTTCTTCAAAAGAGTACTCTTCCGGCATCGGCATTGCAAGACCCTCGTGTATCGTACAGTACTGTGCGTAACCACCGCCACCAAGAAGGCCAAAAACCCTATCTCCGGGTTTATACATTGCCACTTGGTTTCCCACGCTTTCCACCGTGCCTGCCATCTCAAGGCCAAGTATAGGCGATTCCCCTTTCGGCGGGTCATATTTCCCCGCTTTCTGAAGCAGATCTGCGCGATTAAGAGCTGTAGCTTCAATTTTTACGAGCAGATCAGAATCGCCGGCAACCGGTTTTTGATGATCTCCGGTCACCATAACAGGTTCATCACCTGTTTTATCAACAAGAAGTGCTTTCATGAATTCAGGCATAATTTTACCAAGGATTTTTTGTGCTTTTAATGATCATTTTTTCATTACACGATCAGAAATCGATGTAAGAAGCCGGTTTAGATCTTCAGAAAGTTTGAGGGTAATTACAGGCCCCATAAACAAAGCTGCAAAACAGAGCGAACGCAAAATCGATGTCAATATGATAGAATCTAACCCGATAAACCTGCCGGTTAGCCAGATGAGGACGCCGCCAAAAACAACCAATGGGATGGTCGATTTTTCGAACGGATGCATTCCCATTTTTATCTGTATCCAAACTGTTTTTACCAGGTTAAAGGCGAAAATAGCAAACGCAGAAGCAATGGCCGCACCTTCTATTCCATATCTGGGAATCAGCAGATAATTGGCCCCAATCGTGATTGCCACGAGTAAAATGTTGGTATAAAAGCTGACCCGGTAGTGCTTCGAATTGAGCAAAATCACGCCGTTTGGCCCGGTTGCTACCTCAATCAGCTTACCGATCCCAATAATAAACACAACCCAGATGCCGGCACTGTACACTTCAGGTAGCAGAATGAAAAGGGCTTCAAGGTTTAGCCAGATCAAACCAAAGATCAGGATTCCCGGTATGAGCTGATTCAGGGATGATTTTTTGTAAACGGTTGCCACATCGCTCCAATTTTTCGATTTAATAAAGTCGGCAAGAAGCGGCCCGGATATCTTTTCGATGGAGCGCTGTGGAACGGCAATCACGGACCCTATGTAAAATGCTATGGCGTAAATGGCTGTGCTTTCGAGTCCTGCCATGGATCCCAGCATGATTATATCCACATTCCATACCAAAACCGTTGTTAAACCGCCCAGAAGCGAATAGAGGCTGTAGCCGGCCATGCCCTGAAGCAGCGGCTTTCTGAGGATATCGAAGTTGGGAACCAGTCTGAAGGCCCTTTTTCGCCAAATTTGGACGGATATAAGCAGCGGTTGGGAAATATAACTCAGCACAAAAAGCGTAACGAATTGGGAAAAGCTGATCAGGTCAAACAGGTAGATAAACAGTAAGCCGATGATTATCAGCCGCTGCAGTATCTCATTGTGGAAAGAACCGGTAACCGAATCTTTCAGGGATCGCAAATAGTTGTTCAAAACCTCAAAATAGAGCACGAACAATGTCAGAGGAATTACCCAAAGATAGAAGTCCACAAACAGCGGCGACTGCTCTGCGTAGAATGTGATAAGAAAGTCATCGAATAGTAAAAACAGGACCAGGAACAGCAGAAAGCCGGCGAATGGCACTACAAAGGTCCAGAACAGCAGGCCGTGGCTTTCCGGCGCCGTTCTGCGGAAAAACGGAAAGTAGCGCAAAACAAGGTTATGAAAGCCGAGGTGGGCAAACTGTGAACATATCAGTGCTGCAGATATCAAAACCCGTGTAAGGCCGTACTGATCGGGGTTCAGGATGTGCGGATAGAGAAAAATAGTGAGAATAAAGCCCAGCCCGATTCCTGTGTAGGTAATCAGTGAATTAATTATGCTTTGGCGGACAATGATTCCCAAAACCGAATGTTCAGGTTAGTCTGTTGATGAGTGCTGCAGAATATGTTTCAGGCGCAATATAGCAAATTGAAAATCAGGGAGTTTTAACAATCTAAATTCGATCAAAATCCCTTTACTCTGCTTTTTTTACGACACTTTAAATCCCTTTTACAGCTCAAATATACTACTGTAAAAATTCATTTTAGAACTTTGAAATTAAAGTTCTGTGTTCGCATGGCTCTCTTACTGCCAACCGTAAATGTGAGAATTTTGTAACAAAGGCAGGATTAAACTCTCTTTTAAGATAGGAGACGCTTTATTAAATATTCACAAAGAGACAATCATGGGTAAAATCAATCTTTCCAGCATTAAATCGTGCATTGAAAACGCCAACGACACATTTCATCAAATTACAGATGAAAAGCCATTTGAGATGAGAATTGTTAGTTGTGGTTCTCAGGACACAGTCGACACGATGCTTCAGAAGGCGAATGAGATGATCAAAAACATCCCTTCGTTCACGCAAACCGGTTCATAGTACGGCTACTTTCCGCTAAGAAAACCACTTAGCACCCAGAGCCTGAATTTCAGTAAGAACCCCGCGGCTTTTCCTTTGCCACGAATCAGGTATCCTACAGAAAGAATCAGGCTTCCGGCCAGCTTTATCAGTTCACCGGCCAGTTTGGCAAAAAGTGCTGCGGCATTTCCCTGTATGCGTATGCGTTCACTTTTTCCGATACCGGCCGACTGTTCCTTCAGATATGCTTTTTGCAGTCTATTTTCCCCGATTCTGTGCCACAGGTAAAGGTTGGCCCAGTAGTGAAGCTGTATCTTT
>PWWL01000254.1 GCA_003561515.1 Balneolaceae bacterium | reverse complement strand
GCTTTGGCGATATTTTTTTCATTCATGCCAACGTATGGACCAAGAATATCACTTGCGTATTTAATGCTGATCTCTCTATCCAGACTTTGGCCCATGTACTTGGCCAGTTCAGTCTTGCCTGTTCCCGGAGGTCCATGAAACAATATGTTCACGCCCACCTGATTGTCCTTTTCAAGCATGCTCTGGTTGAGAGATTTCATGCGCTTGATAAATGGTTGTATATCTTCTTTGATATTCAAACCGTCCAGAGAATAGTCCCTCTGAAGTATGCTCTTGTCTATCGGTTCATCCCCGTTGTTGGTCAGGGTTTCATATGCTTTCATTGCAAGGAGCACAGAATGATAAAATTTATCTCTGTCTTTTTTATTCTTATATATTTCCCTGGATTTTTGAATTGCCGTGGTGATGGCCCCGGCGCTTACGTCATATTGCCTTGCCAGTCCTTTGACCTGGTCCGGTGTCAACAAGTGGCGGGCTTTATTGTGTGTAAGTATAGAATTCCAAAGCCTGATCCTTTTGGAACGATTGAACCTTGTAAACTGAAGGCTGAAAGAAAATCTTCTTTTGGTTGACTCATCAATGCCATCAACATGATTGGTTATCCAGATGGCCCTGACTCCAGGTTTTTCCAAAAATTGATTGAGCCATCCCTTATCTCTCACCTCTCCTTTGTCAAAAAATGATCTGCTCACCTCAAGCACAGATTCAGCTTCATCAACAATCATAATTGAACCTTCACCAGTATTGGTAACATTCAGACATGCCTGGATCGCCAGTCTCAAGCCGTGGGAAGAATCATCATCCTGTGGAGATATTGAGTACGCCGGACAGTTAATTCTTGCGGAAACACCTCTGGCAAATGCTGTTTTCCCAGTCCCGGGAGGACCGTAAAGAAGGATGTGGGTTGAAGTCGGTCTCTTTTCCTCTAATAGATCAAAAATATGATCAAGGGTTTCCTCAGGCAAAAGGTGGTAGCGTAAAGGCACATGCTCCCCTTCAGCTTTGACGAAAAAATTGGAATAGACGTTCCCGGACTTGCCCTGCATAATGGTTTTAATAATATTTTCATCCAGAGAAAAGGAATAATAGTCCTGCTTAATCAAGCCCAGCTCACAAAGCTGCCCGTTCATTATTTTTTGGAACTGCCAGTAATCCAGGCCAAGGGCCGAAGCCATAAATTTCTTGCCTGAGAAACTCTGACAATCCAGATGAGCATCAAAATACTCAGCAAATGGCTTCCAGACATTGGCCATAAAAATAAACAACGAGATTTCAGCTTCCTGTTTTGAAATTTTAAAAGTTTCCCTCAGAAACTCAAGATTTGTCTCGATTTGAGATTTGGCATCAAATTTTATTGAAGTGATAAATTTATCGAGTATACTCATTGATCCTTTGAAAATCCTTCGCAGACGACCCGGTCCCAGCCTGTCCACGGCTTCCAACAGTAAATCCAGACCATCTGCACCTTCAGGAGACGCTCCCCGGATCTTAAAATCTTTTATCATTTCATCTTTGTCCTTTACAGAGAGATTGGAAAGAACAAGTTCAATAAGCCTGCCTGAAAGTTTTCCCTCCACAATCCAGAAAATCAGCTCCATGGCTGGTTCATCAACTTTTTTTAGGTATTTTAATACATTTTTCAAATAAAGGGCTGCCTTATACCTGATAAACAGGTCATCAGAATTCATTTGAAAGGTTGAATGGACCTGGATTTCATTAAGCTTCATTGTGGCTTCCTTGCATACATTGGCGGTTTTTTTGCTGGAGATGTCCTTCCGTCTTTGTTATGAATTAACTTAACAGGCATGTGTGACACTTCTGGTCCAATTAATAAAAAAATCTGGGGAAAAATATGAGAGGAAGGAATACAGTTAATTTGCTCAAGGCGCTTGATATGCTCTGCAGGCCTGGAGGGGGTGACCATCAACCAGCTCTCTGAGGCCCTGGAAATTAACCGCAGAAGTGTGCACAGGCTTTTGAATATTATTCAGGATCTCAATTTCCCAATATATGATGAAAGAGACAGACTTGGCCGGGAAAAGTCGTGGAAAATGGACGCGGACTACATAATCAAGACGCCGAATATCAACTTGCCCGACATCCGTTTCAACATTCGGGAGGTCATGGCATTATACTTCTTGCGCTCTGAATCAGGCATTTACGCCGGTACAGAGATTGAGGCCGATATAAACGCCGCATTTGAAAGGCTTTCCCTGTGTGTGCCGGAAAAATTTTATGATCAGATAAAAAAGCTCAAGACCCTTTTTATATCACCCAGAAAACTAACCAAGGATTACACAGGCAAGGAAGAGGTTATTGATACTTTGACCTTGGCTATGCTGAAAAACACAACCTGCCTGGTCAACTATTATTCATTTATGGATGACCGGACAAAAAAGTTTCGGATTGACCCCCTGCATTTTTTTGAAAGCAATGGTGGGCTCTACTTATTCGTTCGGGCAACCAAGTATGAAGATATCCGCATTCTGGCTGCGGAAAGGATTATTGAAATTGAGTTGCTTGATGAGCTTTTTGAATACCCGGAGAATTTTGATCCCGATGAAAAACTTAATTCGGCCTTTGATATGGTTTATGATGACCCCATTGAGCTTGAGGTGCTTTTTTCAAAAAGTCAGGCCAAATATATCAAGGAAAGACAGTTCTCCCCTGATCAGATGATAGTTGATAACGATGACGGTAGCGTTACCCTGAAAATGAAAACTTCTGGCTGGTTTGATGTAAAAAAATGGCTTCTTGGGTTTGGCTCAACAGCTCTGGTTGTAAAGCCGGAAGAAATGAGAGAGGAGATCGTTGAAGAAATGAAGAATGGTCTTGAATTATACGGGAATGACTAATTGTCAAACACCATACTCAATTTAGCTTACCCGCCCTGAATGTAGGTCTGACAATTAACTTTTTCCCTCTCCTGAAGCTCCCCAAAAAAGCTTTGCCCATAATCGATGCCATCACAACGGGCTTCATGAAACAATGGATAGAGATCGACCATGATCATCTCGTCCATCGCCTAAATTCAGGGCTTACCGGTCGACTCTATCCTTATTGGTT
>PWWL01000267.1 GCA_003561515.1 Balneolaceae bacterium | reverse complement strand
TCTTGCCATCGGTGACCCCCCTTCTGCACCACAAGTTTTCACACCAGAAGTCGATGAAGATACAGGTGAGATCAGCTATTTATTAGAACAAAGTTTTCCCAGCACAACCGAAGATTTTGTCAGGGCGGTTTTATCCATCTCGAATTACATACCAGATGGAATCCCCCTACAATATAATGCCCAATTTGGGCTGGGGTGGCAGGACCCCCAGGGATGGTTGGTTTATTTTGGACGGGATACAACAAATATCGACATGAAACTTGCTGAATACCAAACGATCATTGGGGCTTTGGAAAATGAAAACATCACCCCCACAATGATCAGCCTTGAGTTTCTACATGCGCCTTATTTTCGACTGGAGCAATGAGTATGGAAGAACACATTATTGTCGGAATTGATATCGGAACCAGCAAAATCTGCACGCTGGTAGCCAGGGTTGAAGATGGCAGTAATTTGCGCATCTTGGGGGTTGGTATTGAGCCTTCCCAGGGTCTCCGCAAAGGCACAGTGGTCGACTTAAGTGCTGCTGCCCTGGCCCTATCAAGATCCGTGGAGAAAGCTGAACGCACATCAGGTTTTGAGATTAATGCTGCCCTCGTCAGTTTGGCTGGCTCACATGTTTCTTCAATCAACAGCCGGGGTGTCGTTGGAATTACCGGAGGAATTGTTGACCTCGATGACATTGATCGCGCGCTGGATGCCGCCCAGGCGATCGCAATTCCCCATAATCGGGAGATCGTTCATGTCATTCAACGCAACTTTAGCATTGATGGTCAGGATGGCATTCGTACCCCGGTAGGGATGCACGGCTATCGCCTTGAGGTCGAAGCACACATTATTACAGCGTCTTCTTCAACAATGGAAAATTTACGAGAATGCGTCAGGGCTTCAGGTATTGAAGTTTCTCAATTCGTTCTCAACCCCCTGGCTTCAGGTGAAGTCGTTTTATCTGAGACAGAACGCCAGATGGGAGCAGCGGTCATTGATATCGGTGGCGGCACCACCAATATGGCCATTTACATTGATGGTGATGTATGGCATACCATGGTTTTAGCCGTTGGTGGGAATTATGTCACCTCCGACATTGCACATGGGTTGCGGCTGCCCATTGCCCAAGCTGAGGAAATCAAATTGAAATATGGCCATGCCCAAACATCTGCTGTCAACCCTGAAGAGCAATTTACCGTTCGCAGCTTTGGGGGCGATGCTCCCAGCCGCATCATGCGTGTTGACCTGGCAGAGATCATTGAAGCCCGCATGGAGGAAATTTTCCATCTCGTATTGCAAGAGATACGCCACTCTGGGTATGACGGGCTGCTTCCTGCAGGTGTAGTGCTTACTGGGGGCTCAAGTTTAATTCCAGGCACACGACAGCTTGCAGCACAGATCATGGGCGTACCTGCCCGCATTGCACAGCCGCAAAACCTGATTGGGCTTACCGATCAGCTCAACACACCAGCATTTTCCACCAGCGTTGGCTTATTAGAATGGGCATTATTGATTTCAGAATCATCTCAGCACATCGATCACCAACGGTCAAAACATATGAAGAACTGGACCGAACAACTTAAGGATCTACTCAGGCGATTGCTGCCTTAGGCAGTTTTAATAACCTGAGATTTATTACCAAATTATCAGAATAGAAAGAGGAGTTAATCATGGACAATAGTTTACAACCTGAATCATTTGCAAGAATAAAAGTCGTGGGCATTGGTGGTGGTGGTTGCAACGCCGTCAATAGAATGATCGATGAAGGTCTAACCGGCATCGAATTTATCGCTGTCAACACAGATGCCCAGGCACTTCAATTCTCAAGAGCCAAAGTGCGTGTCCGCATTGGTGAGAAATCAACCCGCGGCCTTGGTGCCGGTGGTGATCCTCGCATCGGACGACTGGCAGCTGAGGAGTCCGCTGAAGAGCTTTATGAAGTGCTTAAAGGCAGTGACATGGTCTTTGTGACCGCTGGCCTCGGTGGTGGCACCGGAACTGGTGGTGCACCTATCGTCGCCCAAATTGCCAAGGAAATCGGTGCCCTAACCATAGGTGTCGTGACCCGCCCCTTCACCTTCGAAGGCACCCATCGATTAAAATCTGCCGAGGAAGGTACATCTGCCCTAAAAGAACACGCGGATACACTCATCATCATACCTAACGATCGATTGTTGCAAATTGTGGATAAACGATCTGGTTTGCAAGATGCATTCAAAGTCGCCGACGATGTTCTCCGACAAGGCATTCAGGGCATCTCAGAGCTGATCACCATCCCGGGTCTGATCAATCTCGACTTTGCAGACGTCCGTACAATTATGTCGGAAGGTGGCGCTGCATTGATGGCCGTTGGTCAAGCCAGTGGTGAAGATCGCGCAGCCAAGGCAGCTGAAATCGCCATTTCGAACCAGCTCCTGGATGTGACCATCGATGGTGCCCGAGGTATCCTCTTCAATGTAACCGGCGGTGAAAGCTTGAAACTCTTTGAAGTCAACCAGGCAGCAGCCATCATCAAAGAAACGGCACACCCCGAAGTGAACCTGATCTTTGGTGCTGTCATTGATGAGAGCTTGGGTGAAAACCTGCGTATTACGGTCATTGCCACCGGTTTTGAAGGACAAAGTCTGAGCTCAACTTCGAAAAGATCAGAAAGAACACTGAGTAAAACCGAGAGCAATCAGAACAGTACGCCACAACAGCGGCCCTTACCCAGTATGCTCAATAAGGATGCCGAAGGTGAAGTCAAGGAAGCACATCAAAAAGCTGAGAGTTTCGAATTTCCGACACGGATCAACACCGATGACCTCGATGTCCCGGCATTCTTAAGGAAACGAAATCATAATTGATCACAAGCGATTGGATAGCCTAGCATAGATAAATCAAATTAATACTCAATCATTTGTGTGCAAAATAAGGTGTATAAATCTACACGTCTAATTTGCGTGTCAGACAGCTAGAAATGGTGAAGACACGCCTATTGACCAACCCATAAAGCAGGCAACCTGACTCCTCTTCCCTACTAATTGGGTTTGGATGGAAAACGCAGGCAGATCCACCTGCGTTTTCCCCTTTAAACAC
>PWWL01000377.1 GCA_003561515.1 Balneolaceae bacterium | reverse complement strand
GGTGATGAGATCATCAACATGTTTGCTGCCATTATGCACAGCAACATTCCCTGCCGCGAATATCGCAAAGTAGTGCTGGTTCACCCTACCGTTTCGGAATTGATGCCGTGGGTGCTGGATGGGCTTGAGCCGGTGTAATAGTCAACAGAGCTGACGGGGTACGTTGTGGAGCTGAGCTCCGCACGAGTGGGGGCTGGCTGATCTACCCCTTCTCTATACTCAGCTGCGCCATTCGTTCACCCATCTGCACGGCAGGAACAGACACGGGATTTCCGCCGGCTTTACGAATGATCTCCTCATCCCGCTCATTTTGGGTAAGCACCCTTATGGTACCGTTGTAATTTTTCTTTCTCAGTTGTTCTACGATAAACTCCTTGGTGTAGATTTCACCGGACATGGCCAAAAGAATGGTTTGCACTTTTTGCATATCGAGCTCTTCCCAGAAAAAGGCATCCTGAGCATCGGCATAAATAGCACGGTATCCATTATCCATCATTGCCTTCACACGATCGGGGTTGATGTCGATACCCACGGCTGCTTTATCTTTTGCTTTGAAATGTTTGAGGGCAGCCTGGCCTGTCAGTCCCAGCCCGATCACCAGAAATTCGGCTGCACCTACCGAAACCGGCTGATGATCCGGATGTTTTACATCTCGCTCAAAACGGCGCAGAATCGTGTTTAATCGCTGCCACAAAGTATCTTCGTAGCGCACCAATATGGAGTTGATCACGTAAGAGATGGCAGTAAGCAGGCCCAGAATAATGATGACTTCGGACGGAATAATTCCCGCTGCTGCCGCCACAGCACCGGCAATGAGAGTAAATTCACTATAGGCGGTGAGGGTTACTGTAGAGAGAAAACCGGTACGGGCACGAAGTTTAAATGCGATAAACAAACCGTAAAAGATGATTGCTTTTAATGGCAGAATCAGAAGCAGTATACCAATCATATAGAATCCGGAAGTGTCCGGGAATCCTCCCAGGCCAATCTCAAGAAAGAAGCCCACGAGAAAAGCTTCTTTGATTCCCCAGATCTTTTTTTCAAGCTGATCCGACTTGTCATCGTTTACAAAAAGCATACCCATAACCAAAGCGCCTAATTCACCGCTGAGGTTAAACCACTCGAAGAGGCTGCTGCCGCCAATTGCCAAAGAGAGAGCCATTAACAGCAGAAGCTCATCCCTTTCCACAAGCTGAAGCAGACGGGAGAGTAACGGCCTGATCAAAGGAAGTCCAAGCAGTACAACGGCATAAGGTGAAGGCACACCGCCTCCGGCATAAGCAATGATCCCAATTGCCACCAGATCCTGCACAATGAGGATGCCTATAGACAGACGGCCATAGTAAGAACTAAGCTCGTTCCGGGTTTCAAGCCCTTTGGCAGCGAGTACCGTACTCGAAAATCCCAGCGTAATGGATACGATTATCGCCGCCTCCATGCTGAGACCGAAGTAGAGCGAGACGGGCACAAATATGGCTGAGGAGATCGCCAGGTGAATCAGGCCAACTCCAAGAACTTCCTTTTGCAGAATTCCCTTTAAGCTAATGTGCAAACCAACCGTGAAAAGAAGAAAGATGACACCAAGATGGGCAATCTCGTGGAGCATGTACCCCGGTTCGTAGGCAGTAAAGGAGAGTCCAATTCCGGCCAGAAGGTATCCTACAAGAGGCGGAATATGGAAGCGATTTAAAAGAACACCTAACAGAAAGGCAAGGCCGATCCAGACAATATCCATAAAGTTACCAATGAGGTTAGTGCACAGTCAACTGATTTAAAAGGCAGAATATAGGAATGTTTAAGCAGGTATTGAAAAGGAGTGCCTTATCGGAAGTGAACCGAAGCATCAGACCTGACAGGTTCTCGAAACCTGTCAGGTCTTGCTGAGCTTACTTTTCTGATGATTTTATAAACTGCGCAGGAGTTATCACCGGCAGGCGCATGGATGCTTCCTTGTAATCCGAAATATTTCTGGTAATAAAATAGTCGGCGCCATGGTTCAGGGCGGTGTAATATTGAAGAGCGTTTTCTTTGTCTTTGATTGGTGATGAGATTGCCTGAAGCATCACCTGCTTGCCTCCACTGATGATGTTGCAAGCAGAAATCAGATCCATCAACTTTTCTTTCGCGCTATCCAATTTATAGATATCAAAACTGAGGTAAATCAGGTTAGCCAGGCTGCTTTCAGCCAAAAGCAGCAGTGCTTTATCATTAGCTGCCAATTCCAGCAGCAGAACAGAGTCCTTGTAATGAGGTTTTCGCTTTGAGAGAATGTCAAAAGCTACGTCCGTATCAAGGAACAGTTCAGGCAAACTTCCTTTGTACATGTTCTTTGATCAGTTGTTTGTCATCTTTTGTCTTAACAGGTTTGGCCTTGTCCAGCTTTTTTATGAGCCGCTTCGCTGCCCGCTGCTGCTCTGTCTCAATTTCGCCGGCCTCGTCCTTGCCAATCACCTCTTCAAACATCTGAGAGACAGACATTCCTCTCCTCTTTGCCATGCGCTTGGCATATTTTATAATATCCTCTTGTACGGTAAGGGTGAGTTTTTTCTTCATGATTACACGTGTTTGATAGATTATACGTGTTTTATTGTGAGATTACAACGTGGTCAGGGTTTTCTTTATTCTACCGACCCAAACTCCACTAACCGTATTTTCACCATTCCATCACCGCTCACGGCAAACCCGGTTGTACCCGGCTCCATCTCATCGGCATGGGTGTGAACAATGGTATTGCCGTTTTGGTAGCCGTAAAAGTGACGGCCGGAGGCGGTGACACTGAATGTGTGCCATCCGTCAGTATCAATACTGCCTGACCCAAGAACATTGTCGAAGCCGTTAATGATCTGTCCCTGCTGTAGTTCGGAGCCGGTGATACGGATGTACTGGTAGTTCTCACTGTCGCGATAGTGGTGGATCAGCTTGAACTCTCCGTCAAAACCGGAGAGGTTTACTTCAATCCGGCCATCAATAGTTCGCAGGTCGCCGCCCGTGTGGATGAAGGTCATCTCAGAAGAAGCCGTTAATTCGAGATGTGAACGTCCTTCATCACGACCGGTGTCTGTTTCAATATCACTATCCCCATCAATGGTGAAGTATTCCGAGAGTGCTTCACCGGCCCCGGCGCCGATTCGCCAAATCCATGAACCGTCCTCGCGGATTTCAGGTCCTGCTTCTTCTCTGAACTGAGCAAGACGCTGCTCCAGCTCTTCAATCTGCTCGCCCAGCCGGTCGATTTCACCTACGGCCACACCGTGCTTGTACACCAGTTCTGCGCCACGCTCACCGGTATACCAGAGCATTCCGGCTCCGCCAAAACCGATCAAAACAAGCAGCGGCAGCAAAAATCCTTTTTCCAACTCCTTCCACCAGGTAACAAACCGGATGGCGGTAAAAACGAGAAAATAGATCAGCGTATAGAGCGCCCAATCTTCATGGGTGGTAACCACGGGAATAGCATCGCCGGTTACCGATACGGTTTCAACCGCCCGGCGGCCTGACCAAAATGCAGCGATCAATCCCACCGAACCGGTTGCATATAGAGCAAGTACCGCTTTTTGAAGCCAGCTTTCTTCTTTGAAATAAAGGCGTGCCGCATCAAACAAAACGGCAATCACAAGCAGTGCAATCGGGAAATGAACAACTAATGGGTGTATGTTGGGTATCCAGTCGGGGATCATGGTTAATGGCGTAAAGGTTATCGGTTAATTGGGTTTGGATGTAGATGCCAAAGTACAACCTGTCAGCACCCACAGAGCCCGGAGAATCGGGACAGGCCTGACAGCGTTGTACGAGTCGTGAATCGACGCTGACATCCCGAGGCGTCGGGACGGAAAATCACCGGACCACGCTGTCAGGTCTATAATCTCAAGACTTCCCGAGGTCTCGGGACTGCGAAAAGCACGCAGCAAGACTCACGACTAATCCTCTATCCTCTCAATCACCTCGCCGCACATCAGCATGGTTTCGGGCAGGTAGGGATTTTGAATTTGCTCTTCGCTGCTGAGCCAGTTGGCACCATCCCAATCGAAGGCCATCGGGCAGTACTGGTGGTACACCACGCCCTCAACGCCGAACAGGTGAACGGCTTTGACCAGCTCATCTGACAGATGGCGGAATGCGGTACGCGCCTCTTCGATATCCTCCGTTTCCGTAATGGTATCGGTGTGCTCCATGAGTACAGCCCAGGTTTCCATCCACGCCATGTGGCCGTCGCCAGACAACCCATGTTCACCGATTTTGCTCAGTTTATCCCGGAAAGCCTCAAAGCCTGATTGAGCGCTGCTGAGATCAGACTCCACAAACGCATCTTTCCCGGTGATGTAGGCTTCAATCGCCCCGGTAAGCATGGCGCGGAATTCAGCAGGCACATCATCAAACGGCTCATGATCGGCATCATGTGCGTGATCGGTATGATCCATATCTCCGTGCTGGTGACCGGCCGGTACGGCGCCGGTTCCCGGCTGACGGTTCATCATGCTGAAGCGGTCGGCCAGCTGAAATTCACTGTCAATTCTGAATGCACCGTTGAATACCACCTCTTCGCCCTCTTCCAGACCGCCTTCAATTACGTAAAAGTCGCCGGCTTTCGGGCCAAGATCCACTTCACGTACCATGAACCGCGGGGTATCGGCACCGGTATCTTTCACGTACACCAGCGAACGGGGGCCGGTCCAGAGCACGGCTGAAGCAGGAACCATCAGCTTTTCTTCACGCTGTTCAGCATGCAGGATGCCGGTCACCAGCATATCGGGCCGCAGCCGGTGATCGCTGTTCTTGATATCGGCACGCAGGCGGATGGTGCGCTTTTGAGCATCAAAAGCCGGGTCGATGTAATCTACCGTTGCTTCATATTTTAGACCCGGGTTAGTTCGGGACCGGAATTCGATTCTGTCACCCGTCGATATCCACCCGATATCCTCTTCATAGGCTTCGAGCGTGACCCAAAGATGATCGAGGTTGGCTACTTCATAGATTACCGATCCATCCATCACGTGCTGATCGTCCACCACATTGCGAACCATCACAAACCCGTCAACCGGAGAGAGAATATCCATGTGAGTCTTTACCTCGCCGCGATCGATAATGGCCTGAATCTGTTCGTCGGTGAACTCCCAAAGTCTGAACTTCCTCACAGCTGATTCGTACATGCTGGGATTTCGGTCACGGTTGCGATACGTCTCCAGCAGTTCGCGCTGGGCACTCACCACTTCCTGCGAATAGATTGAGGCCATCACCTCACCGCGCCGGATTGGCGCCCCGGTGAAGTCGATCTTCACATCATGGATCCGCCCTTCAAAATGGGCTGTTACATAGCTGATGCGGCGCTCATCAACGGCAATTCGTCCCGGAAGCGTGATCTCCTTTTTCGGGATATCCAGTATCACCGGTGTGGTTTGAATGTTTGCCAGCCGTATGGCCGCCTCAGTCATCACCATACTAAAGTCGTCTTCACGCTCGGTGGCCGTAGCTGGAATCAGATCCATCCCGCAAATAGGGCAGGAGCCGGGGCCGTCTTCCCGCACCGATGGGTGCATGGAGCAGGTCCACACCTCGTTACTGCTCTCTGCAACGGTATGGTCGTGGCCGTTATGATCATTGTGATCGTGCGTTCCTCCGAAAAAGAGCCAGCCAAGAATGATCCCGGCCAGCAGGATGGAGGCGTATGTGAGTATTTGGGTTTTTGTGATGTTCATTTTTCTTATGGGTTTATTAATCAAATTTTGACCTCGAATCTCCCCTCCTTCTCAAGGAGGGGCCGGGGGTGGTTGGGTTCAAATGATTATCTCTTTTTGAGTACCTCTTTAACTTGATCCTTCAACTGAATGAAAGTGAACCCTTCAATCAGTTTAATTCCAGCTAAAAGCTGATAATCCATACTTTGAAAAATCCAGGTATGTTTGGTGGTTGGGTTCGAGAAACCAGCTCTGTTTGAACCACCCCTGTCCCCTCCTTGGAAAGGAGGGGAACTCCGTAACTGGCTCATAGCCATGAAATATTTCTTTCCCTCTCTCATCCGCCTCCCCCAATCAAACTCTCAATCTTCGCCACGGCCCGGTTCTGCTTTGCGATGGCTTCAATTCGTTCAAATTCCAGTTCCAGCAACTCGCGCTGGATTTGAAGCAGTTCGTCGAAACGGGCGGTTCCGGTGGCGTACTCTTCGCTCAAAATTCGGAGGGCCTGTTCTGCACGGGGCACCAGCTCTTCATCCAATAAGATGACCGACCGTTCAGATGTCCGGATCTCTTCAAGGGCCGATTCCAGCTCGGTTATCAAACGATTCCCGGTCTGCTCCTCCTGTCGGTCGAGTGCGCGTATGCGGTAGCCTGCCTGTCGTTTTTGTGAGTCGTAACGCGACCGGAACAGGGGCACCCGGACCGTAGCCATACCGATAATGCTTTCCCGTGAATCAGGGAACATCGACATCGGCCCGAAATCGCGGCCCATCACCTCAACTCCGACTCCAAAACCTGGACGACCGTCTAGTTCTGCAAGCCGGCGTTGTTTTTCGGCACCGCTTCGTTCCGCGGCAATGCCGTCGAACTGCGGGTTGGTTTGCCTAACCAGGTTTCGAAGCTGCTCATCTTCATAGGCAACAGTTTGCGAAATCATCTCATCGGGTGTTTCAACCTCCGCAGAGGCATCCCGGTTCAGCAATTCGTTAAAACGGGCTGTCATGGCTTTCAGCTGATCTTCCAGATTCGCAATCCGGTTTCTGAGCCGCTGTTCTTCCATCTGGATCCGGAGGATGTCGGCTTGTCCGGCGCGCCCGGTTTCGTAGCGTGCTTCCACCAGTTTTTCCAGATCGTTCACCAGCTCAACGGTCTGTTCCGTGATGCGGATCTGCTTCCTCACTTCGGCGATCTCAAACCATGCCAGTTTCACATCGCGCAGTATTTCCAGCTGCCGCGCACTCACCTGTGCACCCCTCGCATCGGCCGCCGACCGCTGCAGATCCCGGCGCGCCTCCAGCGAACCGAACCACGGAAACATCTGCATCGCCGACACCGAAAACCGTCCGAGTTGTGAATCGTACATCATCGGGTTAAAATCGTATGCGACAGTGATCTCAGGGTCCATCAGCTGACCAACCTCCCGCACCCGCTCCCGGTCCGCCTCCGTCATCGCCCGCATCGACTGCAGCTCCGGGTTTTGTTCAATGGCGGTTTGGAGGTATTGGGTAAGTTGGGTATAAGTAGTCTCCCCTAATAAGGGGCTCCGAGCCGTAGGCGATTCCCACGAAGTGAAATTTAGAGGGGTGTTATGTTGTGGCGCTGAACCTTGTACTTGAGCCTGGGTGGTTAGTGGAGCCAAGAACATGATGAGAAACAATGCTATGGCCGCAGCATATCCCCTCTCGCCTGTCCCGAGCGCTTCGGGGAGAGGGGACAGGCAGTTGAGCGTCCAGCGAAACTGGCAGGGGTGTGTCTCAGCGGGCTCAGCCAGGGAACACACCCCTCGCTTGTGCAAACCGGCTGCGCCTTTTGCACTGCACTTTTCCCCTCTCAAGAGGGGATTTTTACACCCCCCTTTGTCCCCCTCCCGAAGGGTCGGGACAGGCTTTGTTAGGGGGGAATATTCCTCACGACTCAAGACTAACTTCTCACGACTATTCATTCTTCCTCCACGTTAATACCAAATTTCAATTCCATCTCTTTATACACCGCATACAATACCGGCACCAGCAGCAGGCTTATCAGCAGTGCGAACATGCCGCCGAAGGCGGGGATCGCCATCGGGATCATGATTTCGGAACCCTTTCCGGCCGATGTCAGGATCGGCAGCAGGGCCAGCATGGTGGTTCCTGTGGTCATCAGGCAGGGACGCACCCGGCGCTGGGCGGCTTCAAGTACCGTTGCGTAGATCGACTCGCGATCCTGCGGATTGCGCTTTTTGAAGAGCTGATCCAGGTAGGTGCTCATGATTACACCGTCGTCCACGGCAATGCCGAATACGGCCAGGAAACCGACCCAGACCGCCACACTCAGGTTCATCACCTCCATCTGAAGGAATTCACGGAATTCCATCCCGAAGAGGCTGAAGTTCATAAACCAGCTTTCACCATAGAGCCAGAGCATGATAAATCCGCCCGCCCACACCAGCGCAATGCTGCTGAAGATGATGGTGGTGATGGGCACGGACCGGAACTGGAAGTAGATCAGCAGGAAGATGATCAGCAGTGTAATCGGCAGCACCAAAGCCAGCCGTTCGGCAGCCCGTTGCTGGTTCTTGAACTCTCCTTCGAAGGTGTAATTTATACCTGAGGGTACGTTCAGAGTGCCATCACTGATGTGGCTGTCGAGCAGTTCACGCACGTTGTGAACTACCTGTACAGGATCGTAAGCCGCCTGGCGGTCGAATGTCACATAGGCGCTCAGGAACGTATTCTCGCTGCGGATGTTCATCGGGCCGGTTTCGAACCGAATCTCTGCAAGCTGCCCGAGCGGGATCTGAGAACCATCGGGAGCCGGAACCAGCACGCGTACCATCGCTTCAGGATTGTTGCGGTATTCGCGGGCGTATCGAACCCGCATCGGGTAGCGCTCGCGTCCTTCAACCGAGGTGCTTACTATCGCTCCGCCAATGGCGGTCTGGATCACCATCTGCACATCCTCGATCGACAGGCCGTGACGGGCAATTTCCCGTCGGTCAATGTCGATCTCGATATAGGGTTTGCCCACAACGCGGTCAGCAAAAACAGAAGCGGGACGAACGCCATCAGCTTCACGTATCAGGTGCTCCAGGTCGGTAGCGAACTCATCTATCTTCTCCAGGTCCGGACCACTGATGCGAACGCCCATTGTGGCACGCATGCCGGTCTGAAGCATTATCAGGCGGGTTTCGATCGGATGCAGTTTTGGGGCAGAGGTGACGCCCGGCAGATCGGATGCATGTAGTACTTCCGTCCAGATGTCATCCGTGCTCTGGATGTGGTCGCGCCACTGACGGTAATATCGCCCGCGACGGTCGGGGATCAGGTCTCCGTTGTCATCTCTTACGAATTCCCCATCCTCTACTTTGAAACGAACCCGCCGTCCCCGGTCATCGGTCTTGAATTCGCTGTGATAGTTGATCACCGTCTCAAACATCGAAAGAGGAGCGGGGTCGAGTGGTGACTCCACCCGGCCGATTTTGCCTACCACTTCGCTTATTTCCGGGATGGAGGCGATACGCATGTCCATCTCCTGCATCATCTGCAGTGTCTCCTCCACGCCGGCATGCGGCATGGTGGTGGGCATTAGCAGAAATGAGCCCTCATCGAGCGTGGGCATAAACTCCTGGCCCAGTCCGGGGAAGCGATCATCCATAGCGCTCCAGAGGCGGGTTTCCTCCACACCCCATCCTACAGAATTAAACCCGTTTGAAACAAACCGGAAGGTGTCGCCAAATCCGCGCCAGCTCAACAATCCAAGCAAAAGGACGAAGAGCGGGAGCACCAGGAAGAGCGCCTTGTTTTCAAGCACCCATCCAAGAATGGTTTGATAGTATTTAATGTAGAGCCAGAAAAGTCCGAACAGTACACCGGCCAGCAGCAGGATAAAGAGAAAGCTGAGGGTAACCGGGTTTTGCGGGCCGAGCGGCAGCCAGTTTCCGGCCAGCAGCCACGCCACTGCGATGATGATAATGGCGTTATTGACCCATGGCGCCCACTCCCGGTACTCCGGCCGATACAGTACCGCAAGATTATTGGCGCCGAGTGCCATCAACAATAAACCGGCCCAGGCCATCCAGAAAATTGCCACATAGAGCCCGAACAGTATCAGTGCTCCGTTCCAGAAAAGCCGGGAGCGGTCGCTGCCGATCTTCCGCGAAAAGAGCCAGTGGGCAAATGCGGGAATCAAAGTCAGTACGATGATGAGTGCCGCAATCAGGATAAAGGTTTTGGTGAAGGCCAGCGGGCCGAACAGTTTGCCTTCCTGTGCTTCCAGCATAAAGACCGGCAGGAAGCTGACGATGGTGGTGGTGAGGGCGGTAACCACGGCGGGACTCACCTCTGTTGTGGCTTCATAGATCACATCAAACAGGTTTCTGTTGCCCCTCTCTTTCATGTGCTGCAGCATGTTCTCGGTGAGGACGATCCCCATATCCACCACGGTACCGATCGAAATGGCGATTCCGGCCAGGGCAACTACATTGGCATCCACCCCGGTGTAGCGCATCAGGATAAAGCTCATCAGTACTGCCAATGGCAGCAATGCGGCTATGATGAACGAGGAGCGCAGGTGCATCACCATCACGATGATGACCAGGATGGTGATCAGAATCTGCAGTGAGAGGGCCTCTTCGAGTGTACCGAGTGTTTCGTAGATCAATCCGCTGCGGTCGTAAAACGGCACGATCTTGATCTGGGAAACGGTGCCGTCGGCCAGCTCTTTGGTCGGCAGGCCGGGACTGATCCGCTCGATCTCCTCTTTCACATTATTGATCACCTGAAGCGGGTTTTCTCCGTAGCGCGACACAACCACACCGCCAACCGCTTCGGCTCCGGCCTTGTCGAGAATGCCGCGGCGCTGAGCGGGGCCAAAACTGACGTGTGCCACATCACGGATCCGAACCGGGGTATTGTCCACCACACGGATCACGCTCTCCTCCAGGTCTTCCAGCGACCGTACATATCCCAGTCCGCGAACAATATACTCTGCACGGTTCATCTCAATGGTGCGCGCGCCTACATCGAGGTTGCTTTTGCGCACGGCATCGGCAATCTGGATCACGTTCACGCCCGTCTCCCGCATCAGCACGGGATCGATATCCACCTGGTACTCTTTCACGTGTCCGCCGATGCTGGCCACTTCAGCCACACCGCTTACGCCGGAGAGCGCCAGCCGTACCTGATAATCCTGGATGGTTCGGAGTTCGTGCAGGTCCCAGCCGCCGGTCGGGTTGCCTTCTGCGTCATATCCCTCCAGCGTGTACCAGAAGATCTGCCCCAGGCCGGTGGCATCGGGACCCAGGGATGGCTCTACGCCATCGGGCAGGGTTCCGCCCGGCAGGGATGCCAGCTTTTCGAGGATACGCGTGCGGCTCCAATAAAATTCAATGTCATCTTCAAAAATGACGTTGATGGTTGAAAAACCAAACATGGAGTTACTGCGTACCGCCCGGACACCCGGCAATCCCAGCAGTTGCGTAGTTAATGGATAGGTGATCTGGTCTTCAATATCCTGCGGCGACCGCCCCGGCCATTCGGTGAAGACAATCTGCTGATTATCACCGATATCGGGGATGGCATCCACCGGCACGGGGTCGCGCGGCAGGAAGTCGATATCCCAGTCGAACGGCGCCGTGGCTATACCCCACCCGGCCAGTGCCAGGAACAGCAGCACGGCGAGGAGTTTGTTTTGGAGGAAAAAGTGGATGATTTTGTTCGTCATGTTCGGACTCACCCCCTGTCCCCCTTTCTTCTCACTGCGTTCGAAAAGAGGGGGGACTTCGTGGGGAAGTTTGGTGGTGGTTTGTGATTTTAATTAGTTTTGTGGGAAGGGGTTGGAAAGTCCCCTCCTTTTCAAGGAGGGGATTTAGGGGTGGTTCAATTACTGGCAACTTCCCTTAATTCAACCACCCCTAGCCCCTTCCCTAAATCTCGGGACAAGCTCTTGCGAAGGAGGGGAGTGTAGGAGCTGAAATAAAAGGCATCCAGCCAAATCAACGCTCCTTCAACACACCCCTGATTCTCGAAAGCTTCGCTTCGCGATCTTTTTCAAATCGGTCCCCTCTCGAGAGG
>PWWL01000389.1 GCA_003561515.1 Balneolaceae bacterium | reverse complement strand
CTCCGGTTCTTCACGTTCTGACTCAGCAGCATCATCACCCAGGTAAATTTTTGAAATGGCACTGCCAAGCCGGCCTGGATTGGCACCTGTAACATTGCAGAGCAGGGCAACCGACAGATCCCGCTCCGGATAGTAGGCGAGATACGCACGATAGCCGCTGGTGGCACCTGTATGAACAACCTGCGGCTGTCCATGATCGCTACTCACCTGTACGCCTGATGCATAGGCAATGGTGCGCCCGCTTCCGAGTACAGCTTGCTTCAGGAACTGATCATTGAATTCATCACCGAAGTGCTCTGTGGCGATGGCATGGTTCCAGGTCAGCAGATCGCCTACCGTGGTGAGCAGGCCGCCGTTACCGTGAACATTTTCAATAGGACGGTTGATGGAAAAGTTTCCGGAGTTCTCGTTGCCGGAATAGGCCGAACTTCTTCCGGGTACAATGCGTGTATAGTCATCGCGCCACTGTGTGGATGCCATACCCAGCGGGCCAAAAAGTTTATCATCCGTAAATTCAGCAAATGGCATTCCGGCCACCCTTTCCACAACAATAGCAAGCAGGTTATAGCCCGAATTACTGTAGGAATAGCGTTCACCGGGCTGAAAGTTAAGACGGGTCTGTCGGCTCAGAATATCCAGCACATGATCATGGTTATGGGTGCGCTGACCCCTGCCCCAGCCCGAAATGGACGTCACAGCTCCCCAGTCACGAAGTCCGGCGGTATGATTCATCAGATGGCGAAGGGTGATGATGTGACCGTAATCAGGCAGCTCAGGCACATACTCCCTGATGTCATCCTCAATATTCAGCTTTCCATCCAGGTGAAGGAGAATCACGGCGGCGGTAACAAACTGTTTCGAAACTGAACCTGCTTCAAAGATGGTAGAGGGTGAATTCGGGATCATATGCTCCAGGTCGGCCATTCCCCATGCACGCGAAATAACCGGCGAGCCTCCGGCTGATACACCGACTGCACACCCCGGAGTATTTTCAGAATCCCATGCGCTGAAAAGTTCATCCAGTTGAGCAGACTGTCCGGCAGTATTTTGTAGAGCTACGGCGGTTCCGAAATAAGCCGTCAACATGAATAAAAGAGCTGTGATCATTACTGTAAACTTTTGGAGCATAAAGGGTCGTGATTTTTCGTGAATGGTTCGAAATCCGTTTTGGAAGCCACAATATAATGATCCGCCCGAACCGGTTCGGTAAAATGTTTTGTATGAATCAGCCTCCTGTCCGCTGCCATAGCCATCCCGATAGATAATAATTGGGCTTTGATGTTTAACTACTCTGCGCGACTCAGCGAAAAAATCCGCGAACCTCTGCGAGAAAGTCACACTGATTCCTTTCTCGCAGATTTACGCTGAGTTAGCCGCGGATTTTCGCTGATCAGATAAACATCATTTCAATACAAGAGTTTGTTGATGAATTCCCCCTTCTTTCCAATAATTTCTGGCAATACACATATTCCATCTAAATAAAAGATTGTCCCATCGGGACATAAGCATTAGCATAGGACGAAGTCCTATGTACAGAAGAATCAATCATATTTGAAAGCTCCAACGGAGCGATAGCCATCTTCTAATCTGGAATAAATGCATAGTATGAGATTTTGGGCAATATAGCCTGAAATCTAAATTGGGTAGAACTAGAATCCTTTGAAAAAGAGAGGATTAAAAAGTCAGGATAAAGAGAAGAGAATGTGCGACTTCCAGAAATAAAAAAAGTACCGGAGTACTTTTCCTTAACTCATCTTGTGGGATTCGTCAAGCAAACAAGCTGCGGAAATTTTCAGCTTTCACTCATTCCTGCCGTAGCGTTCCTGAGTGCTGTACTCACTTGTAATTAACACAATAAAACCAATCTGCGTCAACAAAAAAATACGTTACTTTCCCACAACTTTTCAACAGGGTTATCCACATAGTTTCAACAAATATGCGATAATGAACTGTAAACGCATGTTTTGATAGTGTGAAGTTTTATGGGGTGGTTTGGGCCTGTGCGTAGACTCACCCCCTGTCCCTCTCTCTTTTGCGACTGCCTCAGCCGCTTGTCGCGGCTTGCCAGTCTTGAAAAGAGGGGGAACTCCTGAACTCGTTTACGAGCAGTTCATAGTTAAGGAGTCCCCCCTCTTTTCGAATCCGCCTCCGGCGGTTCGAAGAGAGGGGGACAGGGGGTGAGTCTGGGGTGAGTCCGCCGTTAAATTTTCCCCCACCACAGGATTTCCCCGCTCTTTTCCCCTATTTTCCCGCTGACTGAAAATCATCCTGCTTCGACTTCGTTTAATTATCTGAATCCATCAAACAAAAAACAGACCGACTGCTGATGCCCCGGTTCATTTCCAAAATCCTCATTGCTGTGTCATTGACTGCGGCAATTGGGTTGATCTCAATCCCGAACACCCATGCCCAACCGGCAACGCTGTCTGATGAGGCGACTATCACCATGTTTACTATTCTCCCGGGTACGGCTCCGGAGGAACTGTTCGGCCACAGCGCTTTCCGGGTCATTGATCCGCAGCAGAACCTGGACATTATGTTCAATTACGGCACCTTTCAGTTTGATGAATTCTTCCTTCCGAGGTTTATATATGGAGAGCTGAACTATTTCCTTTCTGTGGCACGAACGGCTTTTGCCATCGAACACTACAGGGAGCGCAGGCGACCCATCATAGAACAGGTGCTGAACCTGACGCCAAATCAACAGCAGTCGCTGTACGGATTCCTGATTAACAATGCACGGGAAGAAAACCGATATTACCTCTACGATTTTCTGTTCGATAACTGCTCAACGCGCATCCGTGATGCCATGGAGGCGGTTTTTGGTGATGATGTGCGTTTTAAGCCCGAGCCCGATCCACAGCTCACCTTCCGCGAAATGATTGCCCTCTATGTTGATGGCAACTCCTTTATTCATTTCGGCATCGACCTGCTGCTCGGCAGGCGTATCGACCGCGAGGTAACCCCCTACGAAGCGATGTTCCTGCCCGACTTTCTGGAGCTGGCATTCGACCATGCAGTGATTACGATTGACGGTGAAGAACAGCCGCTGGTAGTCAGCAAGGAGACCATCATGACCGTGG
>PWWL01000008.1 GCA_003561515.1 Balneolaceae bacterium | reverse complement strand
TAAAGCGTCCGTAGGTCCTTTAAGCGTCTATTTGCCAACGAACTCGTAACGATTGAAGGACTTTCGCTTCGCTACAGACGCTTCAATGTTACTTATTAATTCAACCGCTCAACGCGTTATTTGATAGATGACTGTAAAAGTCCCCTCTTGTTGAGCGATAGCGAAATCCCGAGGGCATCGGGGAGAGGGGCTCCGAGCGCTCATCTTTTAAACATGGAGCGACAGCGAAATGAAACGATTCCCACGGAGTGATTTAGGGGTGTGCTGTTGTAGGGCAAAAGCATCGATTCAAACAAATATTTACGCTTTTCCCAAAACGTCTCACTATGCTCAAAGAAGTGAATTAAGAACCCTACCGTCGCTCAATCTGTAAATTGAGAAATCCCTGTCAATCGTAATGATATCCCCAATTCTCTCATTTTCTGCAGCTGTTATAAGAGAGGCGTCTGCAAAGTCAACCGGCAGATCGGAGTATTTATCCAGTATTTCGCGAATTCTGATTAGATCATTTTGCTTCAGCAGGATTATTTCAATACCACCTTCAATTACCCAGCTTAAAAAATCGAGCCGGACATGTTCGTTGAAATCCAGCATGTACGATATTTCAGTTAATACAGGCCACGTGGTGTGCAGACGTCCTTCAAACTTTTTCAGAAATTTGAGCACACTTTGATGATGTAAATCAGTCTTATCGAAAAGTGCAATTACCGGTCCGGCATCAATCAGAGCTCTTTTCACGTATTTTAGATTTTATCCGTGATTTGTAGGTAACCGACCTGTCACTTTCACCGCTTACATATTTACCAAAATAGCCCCTCCCGGTTTCATAAGGACGGTTGTACCCCTTCTCTTTTGCGATGTATTCCACCAGTGCCTCTTTGACTATGTCTGATTTGGAGACATTTTTTTGATTTGAGAGCTTCTCAAGCTCCTTTTCCATTTCTTCTGAAAGTCGTACAGATCTCATAGTGTTAAATTTGTATTACGTAACGTAATACATGCGCTGCCTATTGTCAACCTCCATTTTATCCTTTGCCCCCACCTTCATACCTTACTTCCATGCTTCGATTTCTATTACCCATAGTTGTTTTCCTGAGCGGCTGCCTCGGTCCGGTAAGGGATCTCTATCCGGAGGATGAGTCAGATCGCCCGGTTACCGTTTACATCGTTAGCCATGGCTGGCATGCAGGCATCGCCATCGAGTCTGAAGCCATTATCGACTATCTGCCCGATCATCCCGACATTCCGCAAGCCCGCTATCTTAAATTCGGGTGGGGTGACGGCCGCTACTACACCGATACCGAGGCAGGATTCTGGCTGATGCTCCGCGCCGCACTGTTGCCCACACGAAGCGTTCTTCACATCGTTGGAATTGATATCTCCATGGAAAACTACTTTACAGGCAGCCAAATCATTGAAATCAAAGTTTCCGAGGAGGGTGCCAGAAAAATGGGTGAATTTGTGGAACGCCGCTTCAGGAGAAACAGTGACGGAGAAGTGATCTACGCAGCCGATGGCCTCTACACCAACAGCGTATTTTTTGAAGCCAGGGGAAGGTACTATCTCCCGAAAACATCCAATGTATGGACAGCCAGGGCCCTCCGGCAAACCGGCTACCCCATTACGCCTATTTATTCACTCACATCAGGCAACGTTGTGCAGCAGGCCAGAAAAGACGGGCGGGTAATTCGGTGATGCCCGGGCGTGGCGTTGTGACTTGATATTTGGGAAGTAGGCAGTTGGCAGTTGGCAGTAGGCAGTAGGCAACTCAATTGGTTGAAACGGAGTGTCGATTATTACATAAAGAACTAAAAGGCAATTCTTTAAAGTGCCGGTATTTCCGCATACAAAAGTTGCCTACTGCTTACTGCCAACTGCCTACTTTTTACCGCCTGCAATCATCCGCTATCAACTTCCCCTTAACTTCGATGTCCCTTCCTCAAAATCTCCCCTCAAGGTCTTTCATAAATCGCTCAATTCGTTTGGCATTGACGCCGATGTCACTGCGGCCGATTCTTGATTTTGACCTCATGTCGACCCGTGTTGCTCCGTTCTGTTCGGTAAAGCGAATCACCACATCATCCTTAAAACCAAACCACGCAAGTTTTTCGGTGGCTTCTATTCTGCCCTCGTTCCGGTTAATTGCCACAAGCTCCCAGCCATGGCCGGCCACAACCACCACGGCTGCATCCATCACATCCTGGAGGTCTGCTTCAATCAACAGCGGCTGAATGTGTGGGTAGGCCTCGCGCTGCTGCCGGGCCGTCTCCTCTCCCTCGTACTCGGGCGGATTTGGCGCATCGGCCCTGAGCCGCGCCATGGCTACAAACTCAGGCGGATTTTCCATATCGGTGGTGATATCATGGATGGGCGGTACCGAGCGTGCCTGGTGCTGCCAATAGAGAGCGGTTGCGGTAACGGCGCCCATCAGCAGAAAAACAAGCACAACATATGCTTTTGCCCTGAAAACCGATTCACGTATAAACCAGAACGATATCAGGCTTATTGCCGTAAGTGCAATGGCTGTGTAGGCGCTGTAGCGGAGCAACTTGAATCCTGTTCCCAGTTCCCATAATCCCCACTGATATCCATACCCTGACATCAGAAAAACAGCAGCTGTTGCAACTGCTATGTAAAGTAATATCCTTGCAAAAACCATAGTGATGAATTTGATTTGATGGCGATTTTTAAGAACTGTGTGGTGCAATGAGATAATGCGATTTCCGTGCCACAAATTCCATAGAGATCACATCCTCATTCGTTGGTCCGATTTCATTAGCCTTCGTATACATTAACCCGTATTTTTAAAGGCTGTAAATATTCACATTTAAAAATCATTCATGGAAGGCACCGTACGCGTTCGTTTTGCACCCTCACCAACAGGATTTCTTCACATCGGAGGGCTCCGCACTGCTCTTTACAATTATCTCTTTGCCCGGTCTCAGCCGGGAGGAAAGTTCATTCTCCGAATTGAAGATACAGACCAGAACCGATACGTTGAAGGTGCAGAGGAGGATATCATACGCTCGCTTGAATGGTGCGGCATGAAGGTGGATGAAGGGCCGAAGAATCCCGGAGATGTTGGCCCCTACCGCCAAAGTGAACGAAAGGAGCTGTATCATGAGTATGCCAAAGAGTTGGTTGAAAAGGGTGAAGCCTATTACGCTTTCGACACAACCGATGAAATCGAACAGATGCGCGAGCGCCTTCAGAAATCTGGAAATCCTTCTCCAAAGTATGATGCCGTTACTCGTCAGTCGATGAAAAATAGCCTTACACTTCCGCAGGATGAGGTGCAAAAACGACTTGATGCCGGAGAAGAGTTCGTGGTACGGCTAAAAGTTCCAAGGCGTGAAACCATTCGGTTTGAGGACCTGATACGCGGCCACGTCTCTTTCGAATCGAAAGGGCTGGATGACCAGGTTCTATTGAAATCGGACGGCATGCCTACCTATCACCTGGCAAATGTTGTGGATGACCATCTGATGAAGATAACGCATGTAATCCGCGGTGAGGAGTGGCTCAGCAGTACGCCAAAACATATCCTGCTCTACAACGCATTTGGCTGGGAGCCGCCGAAAATGGCCCATCTGCCGCTCATCATGTCGCCCAGCGGCGGCAAACTCTCTAAGCGAAAGGCGGAGGAAGAGGGCATTCCCGTAAACACCGGCGCATATATTGAACAACACTATGAGCCTGATGCCCTTGTCAATTTCCTTGCCTTTCTGGGATGGAGCCCGGGTGATGATTCGGAAATCCATTCACTTGAAGAGCTTGGCCGGCTTTTTACGCTCGATCGCGTGAATAAAGGTGGTGCTGTTTTCAATCATAAAAAGCTGCTCTGGTACAACGAACACTACTTTCGTGAGCAATCGGCTGCTGTGCTGGCAGAACGGCTGAAGCCTATTGCCAAAGCGCGGAACATCTCGCTACCGGATGATGACCATTTGCTTCCCGCCATATCTCTTCTCAAAGACCGGGTCAGTAAGATTGACGAGCTTCTGAATATGGGCCGGTTCTTTTTTGAAGATCCAAAGGAGTATGACAAAAATGCCCTAAAAAAGTGGAAGGACGACAGCGCAGGCCTGGTTTCTGAGTACAGAGGCATGATTGAGGGTTATGATGAATCGCAGTTTGAAGCTGCATCACTGAAGAAAAGTCTGGAAGAGGTAATCAACAAAAACGAAGTCGGATTCGGCAAGCTGATGATGCCGCTTCGCATCGCCGTAACAGGCCAGGGTTTCGGCCCGGATCTGTTCGAATCGATGGAGCTGCTCGGAAAAGATACCGTGCTGCGAAGAATTGACGCAGCGCTGGAGAGGCTTGGGTGATTAAAAAGTGATCTCTGATTGAAGATGTTCAATAGCCGATTGACAATTGCAGATTATTAGAACATGAGGATTTAGAACATCAGAACTCCAATCCTGGAATTCCCTTCATCATTCATAATTCATCGGTTTTGCTGCATGATGGCTCCGGAGGGAGCCTCCTGTTTGTAGAAACAATGATCAAAACAAATATAAATCCCGAGGCGAGATTTAAATCAACGCCCAAATCCAGACCGAGGGATTGGCAGGAAAACCCATCAAGAGATAGCTCGATCACGATATCTGTACCATAAAATACCATCGTTCCAATCTCAGGCAGCTCCTTCCGGAGATGTGGAAGTATGGGCTTAATTGTTTCTACAAACAGGGGACTCCGTCGGAATCAATGGATCACGCATCTACACATATCCTCCCAACAATGTTAACCACCGGCCGTTCTTCCGGAATGGATTCAATTTATAGACCTGCTTTCATAATTACGGATAATGAATTGGGAATTGATCTCTCGAAAATTCCACGAAACCTCTTATCTTTTGTTGAGTTCAACCTCCTTAAAAAAAGGTATTTATGAAAACATTTCTCAAGATTGCTGCCGGTGTTCTGGTCTTCTTTGTGATTCTTATCATCGCACTCAATCTCTATTTCACCGACGATCGCCTCAAAAATATGATCATTCCACAGGTACAAGAGGCAGCCGGAACTGAAGTACAGGTTGAACGCATGTCGCTCACCTTTTTCAGGACATTCCCAAGGTTTGGCGTTGAGCTCGACAACCTGGTAGTGCCAACTCCCGATGGTGAACCTTTTGTTTCTGCGGAAGAGATCCTGGTTTCCGTGGAACTGTTTCCTCTCTTCAGAAATGAGCTTTCCATCGCCCAGCTCGATATTACCCGACCCGATATAAACTACGTAGTATATGCCGACTCCACCACCAATATCGACTTTCTGCTTGAGCTGGCCGAAGAAGAGCCGGAAGAGGTTGAAGAAGGTTTCGATATCAATATCCCCCGTTTCACGATCCGCGATGCCATTTTCAATTACCGTGACGATACGTCCGATACGCACGTACTGCTGAACGACCTCGACGCTGATGTGTCACTCCGTTTTGCAGACCTGATTGAAACCACGGTTGATGCCACGCTGGGTTCCCTCAGCGCCTCCTCAGGCGGCACAAACTATATTGAAAATCTTGCCCTCAGCCTCAGTCAGACGTCCAGGGTAGACTTGGAGAATGAAGTCCTGACGATTACTGAGGGCACTCTCTCCATTCGCGGACTTGCACTCAATCTTTCAGGGGCATTTTCATCATGGAGCGCAGATGAACCAACGCTCGATCTTCAGTTCGCCTCCCGGTCCGACAATTTCGGCGAACTGCTGCGTCTGGCTCCTCCGCAGTTCGATGAAATGCTCGCGGGTCTCCAGACACGCGGCTCTCTCCGGCTTGAAGGTTCGGTTAGCGGCACCTTAACAGAAGATGTCATGCCCCGCTTCGACCTGATCATTGACGTGGCTGATGGTTTTCTTCAAAATCCGGAACTGCCCGATGCAATCGAGGATATCATCCTCCAGGTTGAGGTAAACAACGATCTGGCCACCATCCGGCGATTTAGTGCAAGGGCAGCACAAAATACCATTACAGCATCGGGCACGCTTGAGCGTCCGCTCGAGGAAGATGCCGTTTTCTCCATCGAGCTCGACGGCGATGTGGACCTCGGCACCGTGAGCCGCTTCTACCCCATCGCCGATTTTGGCCTCGAAGAACTTGCCGGCCTGCTGCGGGCCGATGCCACCGCAAGCGGACGCATCAACCGCCCGGAAGATGCCATCTTCTCAGGCAGATTTGACCTGAGTGAGGGGCGAATTCAATATGCCGGTGTACCGCGTCCCATCGAGCAGATCAATGCCCGGGTGGAGGCCACACAGGACCAGGTTCAAATCCGCGAATCAGGATTTACCGCTGCCACAAACCGCTTTACCATGTCGGGCACCGTTGTACGTCCGCTCGATGAAGATCAACGAACCGTCGACATTACAGCCGGAATGCGGTTCGACCTGGCCACCATCAAAGAGTTTTATCCCATCGATGAAGACACTCTGGCTATGCGCGGGCAGCTTACGGCCGATATTACGCTTCGCGGGCGGCCCGACCCTGACCAGCTCGAAACCCTGCTTCAGCAGAGCACGGCAGAACTCAGAAACGGGTACATCTCTCATCGCTCGCTGGCCAGACCCATAGAGGATATCACCTTTGCTGCCGAAGCCACCGGCAGACAAATGAACATCAGCACGGCCCGCTTCCGCACCGGGGAAAACTCCCTTTCGATGCGTGGAACCGTTTCGGACTATTTCAGTGACGATCCCACCTTCAACCTGACGTTCGACGGCAACGCCGATTTTGCCGACATCACCAACTACTACACGCTTGAACCGTGGATCAGTGAGCTGACAGGCACAGCCGTGATGAGCCTGAATGCACGCGGTCCGGCGGGTGATCCGAAGGACATTGCGCTCAACGGTTCACTAGAAGTGAGAAATGTGACTGCCTCGGGTGACTCCATCCCACTGCCGGTCACCGAGCTGAACGGGAATTTGAGCATCACCCCCACGGCTATGACGCTCGAATCCTTCAGCATGAAATACGGCGGATCTGATATCGGCCTGGAGGGCAGGTTGGAGCGCTATCTCGGGTTCCTCGAAGAATCACACGAAAGCACCGGTACCATGCCGCGCATAACCGGAAGCTACCACAGCCGCTTCCTCAGCATGGACGAGATGATAGATTGGGACGAGGAAGAAGAGGATCCCTTCCCGATTGAGCTGCCGAACCTGACTGCTACCGTAGATGCCACGATAGATTCGTTGAAAATCTTTGACATGTTTGTAACCGAGATCTCAGGTTCGGGACGTATGAATCCATCGCAGCTCATTCTCGACCAGGCCACGGCCACCATGTACGAAGGAAAGGCCAACGGCAAGATGGAATGGAATGTGCCCGACCCGATGCGAACCAATATCCGGTTTGAAGGGAGCCTGGAAGATCTGAGGGCGGAAACCTTTTTCCGAGAAACCGGCTTCCTTGGCACAGACAGGCGTTTTCACGAACACGTACGCGGCGGTTTTAATGCGGATGTAAATTACTATGCCGAGCTGGACGAGTTTCTCGACCCCGACATAACCACAACGCTGGCAACCGGGTCGTTTGGAATGACCCGAGCCAACCTGCGCGGCCACCCCATTCAGATGAGAATTGCTGAATTTGTGAGAGATCCGCGCCTCGAAAGCGTGAACCTCGACGAGTGGCAGGCAAGTTTCTCTATCCGCGACACCGTACTTACCATGCGCGATCTCCGCCTTACAAGCGATGATATCGGCATCGAGATGAACGGAACGCAGCACCTCATCAACAACCGTATCGACTATGTGGCTACCCTGCTTCTGCCTGAAAGCTTTAAGCCCGCCATTGCTTCGGTGATATCGACAACGGCGGCCGATGCCCTTCAGCGCGAAGACGGCCGGATGGCGATTCCGATCCGCATTACCGGAACCTCGAGAAATCCAACCGTAAGGCCCGATACGCGGGTAATTGAAGAGATTATCCGCGAACGTGCTCGCGAAGGAGCCGGTGATGTGCTGAGGAGGTTGTTCAGGCAGAACTAACCTCATTTTAAGGAACAACCGTAGTGTTTCTTTTTCTTGCAATCGAAACCCCTGATGTTTACATAAAAACACAGCACCTTCGCCCGCTCTTTTGTATTTTGGCGCTGATTTACCTCGAACCTAGATTTCCATATGGACCGCAGTTACATCAACTGGAATACAGATCCGGTCATTTTTACGATACCTGAGCTCTCACTTCCTTTTCAAGTTTCTATCTGGGGTTTGATCATAGCCGCCGCACTCATTTATTTTGGATGGGGCAAAATCAAACCGGAACCTGTTAAGGGAAAAAAACCGCAGGATCCCGAACTGTGGAAAGCGGCTCTTCTTGCCATTGGAGCCTTCATTGCAGGCCAGCTGCCATTTCTTTTTATCTCTTCACCGGGGTTTCAGTCAATTGGCCCGATTGAACCACGATGGTACGGGCTGATGTTCGCTTTCGCATTTATTTCAGGATACATGGTTGGCGGTAAAATGTTCAGGGACGCCGGCCGCACACAGCAGGACCTCGACCGCCTGCTCATTTATGTTTTGATTGCAACCATCGTTGGTGCCAGGCTTGGCCACGTCTTTTTCTATGAGGCTGAATTCTATCTTCGAAACATTCATTTGATACCGCAAGTCTGGACGGGCGGACTCGCCAGCCATGGAGCTGCCGTTGGTATTATTATAGCCATGTGGCTTTACGCCAGAAACACTCCCGGAGTCAGTTTTCTCTGGGTAGCCGACAGGGTGGTGCCGGGAGTGGCCATCGGCGGGATGTTTATCCGGATCGGAAATTTCTTCAATTCCGAAATACTCGGAATGCCAACAGAGGTACCCTGGGCAATCATATTTGAGCGAATTGATGCCATGCCACGCCATCCATCCATGCTTTACGAGTCAGCTTCAGTACTCGCTATTTTCCTGATACTGTTGTGGATTTACAAAAAATATAAAACCGATCCTCCTGAAGGCGCCCTGTTCGGCACCTTTCTCGTACTGCTGTTTTCCGGACGATTTCTCATCGAATTCACCAAGGAAACGCAAGCTGATTTTCTGCTTGGAGCCGCGCTCGACATGGGGCAGCTGCTCAGTATCCCGTTTGTGCTGATCGGTATCTGGCTGCTTTGGAAAAAAGTGAATTGGTCAAAAACAGGTGGGGAGATGAAGAATGGGTGAATGAGTGTCGTAAAAAAACCTCCGAATGTTTACATCCGGAGGTTTTTTTGGTTAGCCTTTCAACAGAATTTCACCCTTTTCCTGTTTCACTTTTCACTTTTCAAAACATGAACTGCAGATTTCCGGAAAATCCGAAACTCTCCTCACCTTCCTCAAACTGCGCAAGGAAATTAACCTGAAGCTCCATGTATCGCGCCAGAACGTGATTCCACCCAAGTACAATTTTATTCGAAGCGGTATCGAGGAAATCGTACGAGATGTGATCCCAGCGTGCAAGCAGCTCATCCCGCTCCGTAATCTTGTTGCCTAAAGTAAGGTAAAACCCGGTGATGGTCTCATCAGCGGCAAGGTTCTGAAGATCAAAGTTGGTTTGCAGAAATTCTGCCGTACCGAAAAAAGTATCGCTGTCGTATTTGACAAATCCTCCGTAAATAAGCCGGTCTCCTGCCGATACAAGGCCTGTGTTTCCAACCGGTTCAGCCTGTGTAGAATTGAGTGCACCATTAAAAGCAAAGTCGAAAGTCCCGTTATCACTCTCTGCGGTATATCCCAATCTAACGGTGTAGAGAAATCGGTCGTCGTTGGCTGTAGTACGGCCAAGTCCGTTGTACATACCTATTGCATAGTTAAAGTCTCCTGAATTACCGATTGCGGTAAGCCCAATTTCACGGGAATTCATCATGGTTCCAACAAGACGCGCCCTGTTGATAAAATCAGTATCACCCGGTCCTGGATCCAGATCGGCACTCAGAAAGGGCTTGAACATACCTGCAACAAGCCTGAACTGATCTGAAAAGACATATCCCACTTGAGCGTCAATCACGGAAGGTGAATTCCTGAAATCGGTTTGAAGCCGGTAAACAAAATTACTGGCCAGAGTTCCCCTCAAATCGAGGCGGGTGGCTCCGAGCTGGTAGCGCCTTCCACCGTTAAAACCGTCATCTTTCATCGAAAACACACCTACCGACTGCAAAAGCATGCCAACCTGTAGGCGCTCGGTTTTTAAAACTTCTTCGAGACGATCGGCTGCTTCGTCATCCGAATTCTGGGCAAAGACTTCCGGTGCAGCAGTAAACAAAAGAAATGTAATGGCTACAAATGTGTAAATGATTCTGTTTGTCATGATATTTTCTGTTATATATGATGGAGTTAGTTCTATATAATGGTTGCAACACTTACCTGAATAATGGCGTATCAGGGTTGATGCATAGAGTGACAATACTATGTAGATGATCGAAACCGATCGAACGGCTCAGTTAGCATACGGTTATTCTATATATAATGAAACTTGTGTATAGCCTTATAAACAGATACCTGATTATGCTCAACAGCATCCTGTTTCTGTCGTATTGGGTTATGATGATATTCTATTACACAAACCTTCCCGATCAAATTCCGGTGCATTTCGATCTTTCCGGAGAAGTTACCCGGACGGCCGATAGAAGTATCGGTTCATGGTTTTTGGTACCGATTATCGTAACATTCTCGGGGATCCATACCATATTCATCTTCTGGGCCATAATAGCAGCAGGCTTTGAATCATGGAATTTCCCTGAGAAAAAAAGAATACTCGCTTTATCAAAGGATGATCAGGCTTACTTCAGAAAAGTGATGAACTGGTTTGTAAAACACCTTCTCCATACAACCATATTGTTTATTCTGATCCTGGTTATAGCAGTGGGTGTTTACAGCTATAATGCTGCCACCGGAAACATCACGTTTCCGCTCTCTCTTGTACTGATTCTGATCACAATTCTGTACCTTGTGCATATCGTCAGGCAGTATTTCCTCATCAGGAACAATTTCAGGAAACAGCTCCGACTCTATCACCCCGAATCGTAAACAGACTTAGCGTCAACACGGGAATGGGACATCATCACTCATACGGGCCCGAAGTAGTCAGGCTTACCGTTATTTGCGCAGCAGCTCTTATATCAGGGGCTACAGCCGACTTTACTCCCCTCCTGCCCGAAACACTTGCTATCTATTTTTATATCGCAGCGTATGTAAGCGGCGGCTATACGGCTGTGAAGGAAACATGGCACCACCTGCGTCACTTTGAGCTGAACATCGACTTCCTGATGATATCTGCCGCTGCAGGTGCTGCATACCTCGGGCAGTGGATTGAGGGTGCCATCCTTCTTTTCCTCTTTTCGCTCAGCGGAGCACTGGAAAGCTATGCCCTGGATAAAAGCCGTAATGCGATCCATGCCATTCTTAAGCTCAGGCCGAGTCAGGCTCTGCTGCTTCTGCCCGACGGTTCCGAAAAAATGGTGGGCATAGAGTCACTTGAGCCGGGAAATACAGTTGTTGTAAAACCCGGTGAATATATTCCCGTAGACGGCAAAGTTGTTAAGGGTAAGACAGCGGTCGACCAATCAGCTATTACAGGAGAAAGCATCCCTGTTTCGAAAGAGCCCGGCGACAGTGTATTTGCAGCCACCCTGAACGAAAACGGGGTTATTGAGGTGGAGGTTACCAAGCCGGCAAAAGATACCACGGTGGCAAAAATCATTGAACTGGTTGAATCCGCACAAAAAAACCGGGCCCGAACTCAGCGCTTTCTCGATGCTTTTGAGCCGAAATATGCGGTTTCTGTTATTG
>PWWL01000031.1 GCA_003561515.1 Balneolaceae bacterium | reverse complement strand
GTGCAAGTTCTATTTCCAATGAATCCATGAACGGCTACAGGGTGTACAAGGTGGTTGTGGATGACGTAGATCTTCTGAACAGGCTAATTGAGGATGATTTTGAATTTGAGGATGATATGGATATGGAAATGGAAGTGAAACGGGCAACCATGTGGATCGATCGGGACGAACTGATTGCACGAAAGATGTTTTTTGAACAGACAGACGAATATGGCAACGACCTGAATGTTGAAATTACACTCAGCGATTACCGCGAGCACCAAGGCCTTCCAATTGCTCACTCGGTGAGCGTAAAAATGTCGGGCATTGATACCCAGTTTACCGAAGAGGATATCGCCGAAGCACGGCAGGCACTCAGGGAGCTGGAGCAGCAGCTGCAGCAGATGCCCGAAGCACAGCGGGAAATGATTGAGCGGCAATTGCGTCCGCAAATCGAGCGTTTCGAACAAATGATTGAGAGCGGTGAGATAGGTGAAATTATCTTTCGTGTGACGGATGTGAGGGTAAATCCTTAAAACCACTTCCAACCTGATGGAGTGCCGCTTTTAGGCACCTGCCAGAGTAGAACGGCCAGGTGAAATCGTGGTGTTCTAAGATCAATGTTCAAAGTTCGGGGTTCTGATCCTAGAGTAATTGTTTCAGTTAACCTGTGCGTTAGTTTCGGATAATAAAATGGCCGATCTAAGATCGATTGGGATTTTAGGCGTTGATCGATTTTATAATTCAAATAAATGAATCGATCCTATATCATGCACAACCCCGGAGGGTTTGAAAGTGGATAGCCCCGGGTGCAACCCGGGGAAGGTGAATCCAAACAATTGAACCCCGAGCCCGGATTCTGATCAACGCCGTAATCCATTTCGAGAAGTTGGCAGAAAAGCCCGAGAAAGAGTCTTTTAGGATTTAGCACATTAGAACTTAGTACTTCTTCTGCACCCACCATTTGTAATTTCTTCATTTCTCCTGTTTACAATTTTCGATCCTTGTTTTTCAAACGATTTCCACCCCACAGCCCTATGTATGGGCTCAAACAACCCCGGATGCAGAATCTCCGCCAGAATGCGCGTGGATTCAAAAATCCTCGGGCCCGGCCGGTTGAAATACTGATTGCCCTCGAGCAGATACAGTTCACCGTCCTGAACTGCTCTCAAATCATTCCAGCCGGGCTTATCGGTGAGGAGGTGGAGTTCTTTTTCGGACTGTTCAAAACTATAGCCGCAGGGCATGACCAATAAAACATCCGGATCACATTCCAGAACCGTTTCCCACTTCAGCCAGGGAGAATGCTTACCGGCTTCCGCAATCAGGTGCTCACCGCCGGCAATATTGGTAATTTCCGGAATCCAGTTGCCAGCGGTCATCAGGGGATCAATCCACTCGATAGTAGCAACGCTTCTCTTTGCCTCTCCGTGAACCGTATTGCGGATGATGTCCAGCCGCTCGCGGATTTCAATCACGAGTTCCTTCGCTTTCTCAGGGGCATTGAGGGCCTTACCGATGGTTAGAAACGATTCGAAAATTCCATTCAGCGATACAGGTGAAACGGAGATCACTTCTACCGAATCAGTATGGGTGTAGCTGCGAAGGGCTTCGGTAACATCGGAAAGGGAAGCAGCGCAAACCTCGCAGTGATCCTGAGTAAGGATGATATCCGGCTTCAGCGCTGAAAGCTTGTCGGCATCTACTTCATACACAGACAGGCCCTGTTCAAGCAGATTCTTCACTTCCCGGTCGGTTGCAGCGCTGTTGTTCTGCTGCGGATATTTGGGCCTGGTCAGTGCCGGCCGGGTGTTGATCCCCTCCGGAAAATCACACTCATGAGACCTTCCCACAAGCGCATCGGCAAAGCCCAGAGCGGCCGCTATTTCTGTGGTGCTTGGCAGAAGAGAGACTATACGCATGTGATCGATGATATTTTAACGTGAATTCGAGATAAGAATTTGGAAAAACACCGAGAAGTCGGGGCACTCCTTGCAAAGCCACACTTGGTCCCGACCCTTCGGGGGAGGGAGCTTTTTAATTGCCAAGTTCAAGGTTCTTATATCGAACTGATGTTCTTCTAAATTCATTACTGCCCAAAAAATGAAAATCCGGAGCAAATCATTCGGCTGAATCTTCCAATGCTATATCAGGTTCCGGATTGGTTCCAAGCGGGTTGTTCGTTTCGAAGGGCTCAAACGGATATTCATCCGGCGTGACCACCACGCCGGTTGTGAGCTTCAGCGGATGAGATGAACCGGCCCCGAAAATGCCCTCCACAAACCAGGCGGTGAACCCGCTGCCAGGACTGTTAAGCTCTACATAAGCCGATCCGTCATCATCTATTTCAACGCTCTGAGCCAGCCAGATCCGGTCAATCACATACAGCCTGAAATCGCGTCCGTTTGGATTGTGGGCGCTCCAAAGGAGAAGTTCGTCGGGCTGGTTGTCCGGGTCGAGCTGGATGCGGATGCCTGATTCGCTGGATGCTTCCCACTCGAAGCGGGGGAGATCCCAGTTTTCGAGAATATGACTGTAAAAAGCGATCAGGCTCGACGGAGTGTCGGTACCGCTGAGCGAGTGGCCGGTGTTGGGAATGTAGCGCAGGGCTTTGGTACCAGGCAGGTGATCCCAGTAAAACTGCCATGAATCGGGCAGGAAAAACTCATCGCTGGCACCGTTGATGATGAACTTGGGCATTTCAAGCCGGTCGAGGTAGGAGTAGGGGTCCACCAACTCGCGAAGCCTTTCGTACTCTCGTGAAAACTGCCAGTCCATGATCTGCTCATCCTCGTATTCGCGGATGGCCGGCGACCACTCCCCATAGGCCTGCCAGTGGTGTTCAAACGAAGGCAGCATATTCAGCAGGTCGATCACCATCGGAGCAACGGCAACCACTCGGTCGTCGAAAATGGCGGTTGTCCATGCAGCCCACCCGCGCTTGGATGCCCCCGATACCATGTAGCTGTCCACGTCGATATTCAGGTTTGTAAGGGAGAATTCAGTTACCGTATCCATTGCCCGCATGGCAGCGGCTGTCATCGGAAGGCGGCTTAACCAGAAGGCGTCCTCATCAGCCGCTCCGCCCTCCAGGAACTTGCGCCAACCATAGG
>PWWL01000093.1 GCA_003561515.1 Balneolaceae bacterium | reverse complement strand
GGATTATTCGATACAAACTCCCCCTCCGTCACCGCGACGAACAGATTCTCCGAGACCAACAGGTTATACGCCTCATCCTGCCAAAATGCATACGCGCCCAACCTATACAATCGCAGGCTGAGCGCAAGAAGCATAATACCCAGGAGCCCCGCTCGCTCGCGGGACCCCATAAGTCTACCCAAACACGATACCTTGCTTCGAACAAATGTCAACAAGGATCTCCTCCAGATAACGTTAGATACGTATAGGCATTATAACATTCAAATACGTATCCTCGGCGGATTCCAAATGCGGCTTAATCAGACCAGGATTCTGAGAATCCTTCACATTAAAGCTCACCTTGTCCTCTTCAATCCGGCGAACCACGTCCATGATGAAATCGGGATTGAAAGCCACTTCGACGGGCTCCCCGTCGTATTCCACCTCTATCTCCTCTTGATACTCCCCAACCTCTGGCGTTACCACCTTCAACGTCATTTCGCCCTTGTCCAAGGAAAACCGAACCGAGTTCCATTTTTCATTCGTCATCGTCCGCGTACGCCGGACCGCCTCCAAGAACTGCGTTGTGTCAATGAGCGCTTCCTTATCATGCTTCTTTGGCACAACAGCATCATACTGCGGGAATGTTCCCTCAATCAGCGCCGTCACCAACCGGCCCGAGTCAAACGCGAATCCGGCATGCGTCTCATCAATATATACCTCCACTTCCCCCTCATCACTTAACAAGCGCTCCAGTTCCTGAATCATCTTGCCTGGAATAATTACTTGATGATTCAAACCTTCCGGCACGTCCTGCTCATCCATACACACACTCATGCGCCGGCTGTCCGTCGCCACAGCCGTTATCTTGCCATTTCCAATCTCGCATAACAAGCCCGTCAGCGTATACCGCGCTTGATCCTTCGATATCGCAAACGACGTCTTGGCAAACAGGCGTTTCAGCGCCTTCTGACTCAAAATCAAGGGATCGACACTCTCGAACTTTCGCACGGGCGGAAATTCATCCGGCGCCATGCTATACAACTTTGTCCGTATGCGCCCGCATTCCAAATTAATAATATTACTCTCGCTCAGTTCTATCCGAATGGACTGCTCGGGCAATTCTCCCGTGATGGACGCCAATCGCTGGGACGAAACCGTCAATGCTCCCGGCTCCTCCACCTCACATGGCGCTTGGCACTCAATCCCCACCTTCAAGTCCGTGGCGGACACGCGTAATATGCCGTCGCTCTCCGCCTCCAACAGCAGATGAGACAATATCGGCAAGGCCGATCGGGGGGGAACCACACTCTTCACTTTATTAATGGCTTCAAGAAGGTTTTGCCGTGATATCTCAATTTTCATTGCTTTGGTGCTCCGTTTGAAGGTCGGTTGAACCTTTTGTTGTGTTTATGGGATTCCATTAACTAGAAAAACCGTAATCACCGTAGTAAGGCGTGTTGAAACTGTGGAGAACTCCCTAAGTCCTTACCCAACAGGGGTTTGGCGCTGCAAAAGCCTTGTGGATAAGTTGTCGGCTCTTTCCAGTGATTCCACCGGGCGTGTGCCTCGTCCGTCCGTCCGACTGACGCAGCCGGAAGGGCTGTGGAGAAAAGCCCCTTGATTTCCACAATCCCGGCTATGGTTTTCCCCAGGAGCCATTTAGCAAGGGTTCCACGGAGGCGCGTGTGATTATCCACAAGCGCTGGGCTGGTGTGGCGCGGTAATTCGTCTCTCTTGTGGGAAGTTTCCCACAGCCCGTGGAACATGGAATTCCAGCTGTCTTTTTGCGTTGCCCGTGATGGTTTGAAAAAGCATAAGTTATTGTCATATAAGGACTTACGCGATCGGCGCAAGATGCGCTGCGTCGGCGGAAATATGGGCTAAGTTCAAGGCTCACAGTGAGTTACGGTCCCGGAGGCGGACATGCGTGTGCGATGGTCTATTCGAAATTCCAGGGATTATCCACAAGTTATCCACAAGCCGGCGCATTATGGTCATCCCCCAGAAAGAACCCATGCTAGCAAAGGGCCCGCCGAATTACAACATTGGACCCACGGAATTCAGCGGGCTGGTCTTCGCGCCTCCAGCGCCGGGCATGGCCGTTGCGTCTGGAGAGGTGTCGCGGCATAAAGCCAACGGGCGTATCCGCCCCGGAGAGATGTTGTGAAAAGCGTATGCGGAAAAGACATTTCTTTGTTCCTTTCCCGAACAGGCCTTACTCGCTGATTGGCCGGATTTGGCTCTTGACATTTGGCGTCAAAAATTGTGTAATGGAAGGTATAAGTGGGGTGTCTTCTCTTGGCCCCGGAGGAGGCGGCGCCACCAGTGACTGTGTCGGGGCAAGGCTCAGGGTCTCGGCCGCATGTTCCATGGAGGCCTAGGACGGAGGTAGTTGAACGTGGCGACAGGCATTGTGAAGTGGTTCAGTGATGAAAAGGGCTATGGGTTTATCGTGCCCGACGATGGCGGCAAGGATCTCTTTGTGCACCATTCCAATATTGATATGGGCGGATTTCGCTCACTTCAAGAAGGACAACGCGTGGTCTTTGAGCCCGCGGAAGGCAGGAAGGGCCCCGAAGCGACGGAAGTGCGCCCGGAATAGGAACAACCCGACCTGAACACCGTAGCCGGTTCGTGGTTTGTTCGAATCATGAACCGGCTTTAAGCAGAAAGCGCCTGACAGGGCTTGCCGCGCGAGCGTGCACGGGTGAGCCCCTTTCTTTGCTAATCGCGTGAAAATGCTGCGGCGATGAAACGGCCTGCCACGGGCTTTCAACTTTGCGTACGGAGGTAAGTAATGGTTCAACGCAACGGCGCTGCGCAACGCGAGATGCCGGTGGATCTCCGTAGCGACACGGTGACACGGCCCACGGACGCCATGCGCGCCGCCATGGCCGAGGCGGCCGTGGGAGATGACGTGTTTGGCGAGGATCCCAACGTCAACGCGCTTCAGGAGCGGGCGGCGGAAATAACGGGCAAGGAGGCGGCGATCTACACCCCTTCCGGAAGCATGGCGAATCTCCTCGCCATGCTAACGCAATGCGCGCCGGGGGACACCGTGCTACTGAGTGAAGATGCCCACATCTTCACGTTCGAGACCGGGAGCATCGCGCGGATCG
>PWWL01000262.1 GCA_003561515.1 Balneolaceae bacterium | reverse complement strand
TGAAAAGATAATCGAGGATTTCATCCTGTACGGTAGAAAGGCTTGAGTGCCTGATAACGCGCGCCATTTCTACACCGAGTTGAATGTTCTGATTAATGATGTCTTCACCAAGCCTGTGATAGACAATTGGCAGGGTTCTCTGACCCAGAATCCTCACCATGTACTTATCAACGATAATGTCTCTGCCAACGCCAAACTCTGCCCATTTTCGGCTTACTTCATTTGCGCTCGCCGGAGCGAAGAGTGGTCCGCCGGCCGAAATCCTGTAAAAGCCATATATCAGGTTTCGCCTCACATCATCATCTTCTGCATCAAACGCTATGGAAAAAAAGAGCATCTTGGTTTCGTCATCGGCCTGCACCCGGTTTAAAATACCGCCGGCTGCAAGTGCACATTTAGGATTGTTGTAAACCGTTCCGGGATAGTCTCTAAATAAATTCATAACCTGTTCATCACCCTGCCGGTAAAAAAGTTCACACACCCCGGGCGATCGAATCTCACGGTTATCGAAAGCGTTCAGGATTGATTCAAGGTGTTGCGGCTCGAGTTCATGCAAACTTAACGCAAACCATGCTTCTTCACTGTCTTTGTCAAGAACAATCTGCAGAAAACTATTCATATCATTTACAGGAGTTTTTCCCAGTGCTCTCCATGCCATCAGTGCAATTTCCCTTTCGGTGTTATTGGTCATTTCGAGTAGACTGTTAAAGTCTCTCTCAGCTATAGCAACTCCGATTTCCGGATATTTGTCGATTAAAAGTTGGTTTTTCTCCAAAGGCCGTTCAACAGGAGTGCAGGCAAACAGTGATAACATGACAAGCAGCGCAACACATTGCGGGAATAACGCTTTCAATAGTTTAGTCATAGAATTGATATTTGATGAAGTTCTTCGTTTATTGCACATATATTACACAGTAATCAATTTCAGCTATGGATCACGGACAGCTAACGCGAAAACAGAAAGAATTTTTCGATTACATCATAGAGTACAAACAGGAACACGATGTATGGCCAACCTATCGGGAGATTGCCGATCAGTTCAATTATAAGTCTCCCAATAGTGTTACGCAAAACATTCAGGCGCTGTTGAAAAAAGGATTTCTGGTGCGCACAGATGATGACGAGTACGATATCCATCCCAACCATGAAGAAATCCTGGGTATTAAAAAAGAGGCTGGAATACCCGTGCGGGGCCTCATTGCAGCCGGCTATCTGCAGGAGGCCGTTGAAGCCGATCTGGGCCGAATTACGCTCGAAACCATCTTTCCCAATCTTGACGACATGTTCGCACTCCGTGTTTCAGGAATGAGCATGAAAGATGCCGGTATTTTTGACGGAGACTTTGTGTTGCTGATGGATAGTGACGTGAAGGATGGCGACATCGGGGCTGTACTCTACAACGGGGAAACAAGCCTGAAGAAAATTTACTACGACAAGAACGGACTTCGGCTCGAACCCGCCAATGAGGAATACGATACAATTATCGTAGAACCTGATGTATTTGAAGAGGTGAGAATAATAGGAAAGTACATCGGCCACGTGAATCGGTCAGGAATTCACAGAAGAGCAGCAAGAAAGGCAAGCTAACTTTCAGGCTGGAAAAACTACCTTGAGATTGAATAGCGGACTAATTTTCTTTTTTTGTCTCAAGCCTGCCATTAACACCTTTCCGCGATTCGAAAAGCTGAGAGTCTTTTATCCAGGCCCTACCACCATCATGCTGTAGTTTTTTCCGGTTTTTAAATTTAAAAGCTTGCTTATGCAGATCCGGTAGTTTCTTCATAGTCATCATTTTTTGTTTATTCACAAAAATACGGCATCGAACCATCATATAAAACAAAAACAGTTAACTCAACTGTTCCGTGGCCGTTGCTTTGCAAGTACATTCGTTGGAGGCAAAAAAACTGAACAGCACTTGTTTTAGTTCTGAAATAATTCCTTTATCTTTGAAGTCTATCAAAAAATTCGAATATACAGGAAATTCAGATTTATGTACGCTATCGTAAAAATCGGCGGGCATCAATACAAGGTTGCAGAAAACGACACGGTGTTTGTTAATCGTATTGCCGAAGGTGAAGAAAAAATCACTCTCGAGGATGTGCTTCTGGTGAAAAATGCCAAAGGCAAAGTTATCATCGGTAAACCAACCGTAGAAGGCGCAAAAGTCGAGGCAACGGTTGTTGACCATCTCAAAAGCGATAAGGTTATCGTATTCAAGAAAAAGCGACGCAAAGGCTACAAAGTAAAACGTGGCCATCGCCAGCCGATTACCCAGCTCAAAATTGAAAAAATTTCGTAATTAAGACCACGAGGTATATCCATGGCACATAAGAAAGGTCAAGGCTCCACAAGAAACGGACGAGATTCAGAATCGAAGCGACTCGGCGTAAAAAAGTACGGCGGTGAAGTAGTCCGCGCCGGAAATATCATTGTACGTCAGCGTGGTACCAAGTTCCATCCCGGTGATAATGTAGGCCGTGGCGGCGACGATACCCTCTTCGCCCTTATTGATGGGAAGGTAACCTTCAGAAGAAGGTCTAACGGCAGAAAATTTGTTTCTGTAGAAGAAGTTTAATTATACACGTTGTTGAATAGACCGTAGGCCCCGGCAGATTTCTGCCGGGGTTTTTTTTATTTCTGCCCGTTTCTGTAAACATGGTATGTCTCTCCTTCCCAATCACTCAAATCTGAGCCTGAACATTTTAGGACAACTTCATCTTGATCTGTCCCGATCAGACATACCATGTTTTAATACAACCTCCGCCATCAATTAAATATGGTATGTCTCTCCTATCCATCTCTCCAATCTGTACCTGATCGTACTTTAACAACTTCATCCTGATCTGTCCCGATCAGACATACCATGTTTCAAAACAAACTCCGCCATGAATTAAACATGGTATGTCTCTCCAACCCCATCTCATCGATCTACGCCTGATCATATTTGGATAACTTCACCCTGATCTAATCCGATCAGACATACCATGTTTCAAAACAAACTCCGCCATGAATTAAACATGATATGTCTCTCCAACCCCATCTCATCGATCTACGCCTGATCGTATTTGGATAACTTCATCCTGATCTAATCCGATCAGACAT
>PWWL01000242.1 GCA_003561515.1 Balneolaceae bacterium | reverse complement strand
TTAGCGGAGTAAAAGTGGGCTCAGTTAGCCGGGTGCAGCTCACCCCCGATCTCCAGGTGAGAGTGGTGATGCGGCTTGATGACAAGATCCCCATTCCGAGAAATTCTGTAGCTCACCTTACCAGTTTAGGTATTGTGGAGGGCAAATCTATTGTGATACGCCTGGGTGATTCCGACGAATTGCTTCAATTTGGCGATGAAATAGACGGGGTATATATAGAGAGTATGACTGAAGTGCTTGGCGCCCGAAGTGAAGAGATTGCAGGAGATGTTTCAGAATCGCTCTCTGAGCTGAATGTTTTTTTGCGACAGCTGAACACTGCCTTCGACGATGATACCCGCGTAACACTCGATCAAACCCTCGAAAGCGCCTCGAAAGCCGCACAGGGGATTGCAGAGCTTCTCGAAAACAAACAACAGGAAATTAGCGATGCCATTGATGCGGGCAGCAGAATGATGGCTCAGCTCGATACGCTCGCAACCGACAGCAGGCCACGTATCGACAGCGTAATGGTTGCGCTTCAACAAAATCTGGAAGATCTGGAAAGAGTAAGAAACGAGGTTGAATCGGCCACCGCCAACCTGAATGATATTCTGGGGAAAGTTAATAATGGTGAAGGCACACTCGGAAGATTGGTAAACGATGCTTCGGTTTATGATAACCTTGATGAACTCACCAAAGAGCTAACCGAATTGGTTCGCGGAATAAATGAAAATCCGGGACGTTATCTTCGTCATATGAGCATCATTGAACTTTTCTAAAATGAATAAACAATAGACTCGTTACCACCAAAGCAGATTGCTCTTCGCATGATGTTATCGTATCTTATCAGGCTCAGGAATTTTTTTAAATATCAATTGTAAATGTAGATTTAGAGGTTTTTCCCATGGGAGTAATGGAAAAAATGAGAAACAGTACCGCATCGATTTTGTGGATACTGATATTCTCTTTTGGAATACTTTGGGTTTTGGCTGACGTTGACTTTTTTAGCGGTCTCACCCAAGGACCGAGAAATTTAGGAGAGGTAAATGGCGACGAGATAAGCCTTGATGAATATAATCAGCGTGTAAATTTTTACACCGAGCAGTTTACCCAGCAAATGGGCTCATCCATGTCTCCTGAAATGCGAGCCCTCTACGAAAATCAAGCGTGGGAAGATCTTGTGGCTGCGCGCCTGATGACCCAGAAAATGAACCAGCTCGGTATCACCGTAACCGACAGTGAACTTGTTGATATGGTAACCGGTGATAGTCCGGCGCCTTTCATCCGGCAACAGTTTCAGCAGGAAGATGGCACCATCGATAGAATCGCCCTGAGAAACGCTATTGAGTCACCCGAGAACAGTGAAATCTGGATTTTGATAGAACAACAGCTTCGCGAAGAGCGCCGCCAGCAGAAAATGAACAATTTTATTGCTTCAGGAATGCGCGTAAGTTCACTCGACATCAACAATGAGTTTATTCGCGATAATTCTTATGCAGATATTCGATTCCTACGCTTTCCTTTCAGCGAGATACGCGATGATGAGATTTCGGTTAGTGAAGAGGAAATGCGTGAATATTATCGGAATAACCCCGACAGATTTCAGCGCAGCGAACAATACCGTTTCAGGTACGTAAGCTGGGATAAAAGCCCAACTCAGCGCGATACACTCAATACCATTCAGGAAGTCGAAGATTTACGAATGGCATTTGCCGATGCGGTGAATGATTCTATCTTCGTAAGAAGGTATCAGTCTTCTACGCCTTTCCGGGGTGCCTTTGTACATAAGGATGATATTCGGGATGAATTTCGCCCCGTAATCGATCTTGAGATAGGTGAAGTTTCTGAGGTAATCTTGATCAACGGTGATCCGCATGCATTCAAGAAAATTGACCGGCGGGGTGATGAAATTCAATTTGCCGTACTCTCATACAAAGTTGAAGCCGATCCCGTAGGAACTATAGACAGGCTCGCCGAACTTGCAGAAGAGTTCAGATTCTACGCCTCTTCCGATGGTTTTGAATCTGAAGCAGAGCGCGAAGGCCTTGAAATACGGGAAGCTATCGCAACAAAAGGCACGCCATTCATACCCGGAATAGGTCAAAGCCAAAAAGCCCTGAATGCCCTCGAAGACCTGAGGACAAACAGAATTTCGGAGCCGATTGAGCTTGATGAGAAGTTTATTGTGGTGCAAATGATTGAGCGTATTCCGGAAGGAGTAAGGCCATTTAACGAAGTGCGATCACAGGTTGAAAACGCTGTTCGCAATCAGAAGCGCAGAGAGTTGATGGTTAGCAGAGTTGAAGAGCTTCTTGCAGGTGGTGCTAATGAACTTGAATCTCTGGCTTCTGCAGCCGAAAGGGAAATTCAGAGCGGAATAGGTATCCGAAAGGGAGGTTCATCAATCCCCGGTGCCGGGCGCGAATTAAAAGTAATTGGTTCCGTATTTAGCATGAATCCCGGCGAAATGTCGGGCGCAATTCGCGGTGAAAATGCTGTTTTTGTAATCGTTGTTGATGAACTCGATATGGCAGATCCCGCCACTATGACCATATCTGAACGTAATGAAATTCGGAATCGACTAGAGCAGCAGCAATTCATGGCCTTCAACAGTATATTTATTGACCGCCTGAAAGAAGACGCGAGAATTCGGGATAACCGCAGCCGCATTCTCAGATAGTAGAAATTCAATACTTTAATGTGCATACATGACACAGAAGGGCAAGGGATTATCTCTTGCCCTTTTTTATTTTTCTAAAGATGAGAGCTAATCAAAAAAAGGACAAATTATGGATGCAGAGGGCGCTGAGCCTGGCATCCCATGGGTTAGGATATGTATCTCCCAATCCGATGGTTGGCTGTGTGATTGTATCATCTGAGGGAGATATAATTGGGGAAGGATATCACGAGAAGTATGGGAAAGCACACGCAGAAGTAAATGCAGTGCAGAGTGTGAAAGTCATGAAAACCCTCGAAGGGGCAACAGTCTATGTTACCCTGGAACCTTGTTCTCACACGGGTAAAACACCCCCATGTGCCGATATGCTGGCTAAGCACCCATTGGCAAGAGTGGTAGTTGCCATGGCTGATCCGTTCCCGGAAGTAAATGGACGGGGCATAGAAAAGCTAAGAAAGGCGGGCATTCGGGTAGATGTCGGTATATTGGAACAAGAGGCCAAGCAGCTAAATGAAAAATGGCTGCATGCCCTGGAATTAAAGCGACCTTTTGTCACATTAAAAATCGCTCAAACTGCTGATGGTTACATCGCGGCTCCAAATGGAGAATCGAAATGGATTTCTTCCAACGATTCGAGAGAACTCGTACATCGCTGGCGAAGCGAATATGATGGCGTTATGGTAGGCAGGACCACGGCGCTCTACGACAATCCCTCACTTACAGTAAGGCTGGTGGATGGACGACAGCCGAAGCGAGTTGTGCTCGATGGACCCTTTGAGCTTCCAAGAAACCTGAATATCTTTACAGATCAGCATGAGGAAAAAACGATCATTATCACTTATAATCGTGAAAAATCGGAGAGTGAAGCCGACCCCATGTTAAAAATGCTGCAAAGTAACTACTTTCGCGGCACGATTTTACTCACAGAAATGAACAATGGGCACGTAAACCTTAAGCAGGCTATGAGTCAACTCTACGATAACGGCGTTCACTCGCTATTGGTTGAAGGCGGGCAGCAGCTATCTTCGGCGCTGCTTCGTGAAGGATTGGTTGACCGTCTTCAGCTTTTCATCGCTCCGAAACTGCTGGGAGGGGGCACAAGATCCATTTTAAACCTTGGTATTAACCGTATGGAAGATATCCTTCCATTTAAAAGCTATACCTGGAATCGGGTTGGCTGTGATATGTTATTAACCGCAAATTTATAAGTAATTATGTTTACAGGAATAATCTCTGATGTTGGAAGGGTAGCATCGGTAAAACCGATGAAAGGAGGACAAGAACTTTCAATAGAATGCCCGTTCGCTTCAGAAACCCATATAGATGAAAGCATAGCCGTTAATGGTGTGTGCCTCACCGTTGTTTCGAATTCTGATAACACATTCAGTGTACAATGCGTAGAGGAGACGCTTCGTAAGACCAACCTCGGCGAGCTCAAGTCTGGCAGTGAGGTGAATCTTGAAAGGTCGATGAAGCTGAACCAGGGTATTGAAGGCCATATTGTTCAAGGCCATGTTGATACAACCGGCATACTGACAAAAATTGATCAAGATGGAGCAGACCTGCTTCTCACCGTTTCATTCCCTGAAGAGTATCGTGACTACGTTGTTGGCCGGGGCAGTATAGCCATTGATGGTATAAGCCTCACCATCGCTCGGAACGACGGAAATCAATTTGTAGTGGCAATTATTCCATACACATGGGATTACACAAATCTGCGATCAAAGCAGGAGGGGGATCATCTCAACATCGAGTTCGACATTTTCGGAAAGTACATTGTTCAGTACCTGAAAAATCGGGAGCAAGGGTAAATCCGGTAGTTAGCTCGCAGTTAAAATCTTGGGTTCCGTCCTGTGGGCGATGAGCTTCTTTCCAGGTTGTTGAGCCCCGGCAGTTTTTGGAATAAACCCGCAATTTGCGAGCTCGACAGCGATAGTCTGAAGAAGTAGTACTGAAAATCGCCAAAAGGGTTAAACGTGAAGGAAAGATTCCAGCAGATCATTTCCCTTTGCAAGCTGAATTGGGCCGGTGTCAGTTCCTTTTCGATAAAATCGTATCCCAAACTGGTTCTAACACTCCATTTTGGCGTTAGGTTAAACTGAATATTGTTTGCGTTGAGAACCGCAGTTCGTTGTGCAGGTGCGTTGAAACGATAGGTCCACCTGTAGCTGAAATCGAGCCCGAACCTCCATGGAGAATCTGCATCCTGTATTGGCTGCCGGTTGAATCTGTTGTCGATTGGACTAAAAAAGCCCTGGTCGAATGGATCATATGGCCTGTAAGCAGGCGTTGTAATGCGCGGCCCTCTGCCACCTCCCGAAAATTGTGTTGAAAGGCTGAGATTATAATTAATGGGCTGAAGTATTTTGTTGGTGTCGTTCCATATAAACGTGTCAATTTCTCTACCCTGCTCATCCCTTGTATAGAATGAATAGTTTGCCCTAAGCGAGAAACGAAGGCCTTCTATAACCCTTGATGACAGAGAGACGCTTAGTCGGGAAAGGTTCAGGCTGTCGGCGGCAAAATTGTAGCTGGTACTGGCAGACAGGTTGTCAATAATTCTCAGGTTTGTGGACTGTACCTCACCGGTTGAGTCTCTTCGCACACGTTTTGTTTCAAAAACGTTACCCAGCTGAAACTGGATGGCTCTTTGCTCACCGGCTGGGGGCCCTCCAAAAATGGTGCCTTCAAAAATCGAATATTGCTGGGTACGACCCGTAGTGTCGGTTTGAACTTCCCTGTAATAGCCCCAAAAGTCGGATGAGAAGTCGGGCCTGTAGTTAAAACTGATTGAAGGGCGAATTGTATGCCTGAACCCGTCAAAGTTTCCAATACGCATCTGCGAAATGCCGTAAAACGTTGTTGAGAAATTGAGGCTTGTAGTGAAGTCCCTTGCTGTTGCAAATCCGCGCTGCTGCCTGGTAACGGCTCTGTTCTGATCCTCATCAAACTCGCGCCGGGTTGTTGCAGGATACCAGTACTCGTTGATGTTGGCACTTGCCGTCACGTTCATAAACTGGCTCGGAACTATCTGACTTGCAGAAATAGATGCTTGCTGCCTGAAGCCAAACTGCACATGCGTATCATCACCCGTGGCTTCCCGGTACTGTGATGGCCTAAACAGGGCTTCCAGCCAGTTAACCGAAGCGGTATCTGCATCGATGGGATTAAAATTATATTGAGATCGAAAATTATTACTGTAGCGAACCGAAATTCTTTCGTACCAGCGCTCTTCTCGCAGCCCCGGTTGATCCGATTCGAAAGGAGAAAACTGACGCAGAGAAAAACTAACGTCGGGCCCGCTCAAACGCGTTCTGTTGGTTGTGAACTGCTGGTTCAGGTTAGAGGTAACGCTGAAATTGTACAAGCGCTCTGGATGATTATAACGATACGACAGCCTCGACGTACTGCTTGTCTGTGCCCTTTCGGAGGGATCGAAAGAATTTCTTTGGAAGTAGTTGGCGGTGTTTAAATTGATGTTGGCAGACAGGTTTGCGAACGGAGAGAGCTGCTGATCGTGAGTTATGGCAAGCCTCTTGCTTGTTACCTCGCTAAACCCCGGATCTGTGGGTTCAAGGCCTCGCTCGTTTGAATATCCTATGGTTACGGAGCCATTAAAACTCCCGGTTTTTCTGTATTGCAGCCTCGATTCATTAAAAATGGTACCGGATGTAAAAATATCGAACGACGTTTGAGCGGTCAGGTGATCGTTAACATATTGAAACCACCCAAAGTTTTGCAGGCCTATTCCTCTGGTAGAGGTGTTTTGATAGGCATATGTTGGCTCCAGCAGTCCAGATCGTCGCCGGTCGATACCTGCCGGAACGTATCCAAAGGGGAATATTAGCGGGTAAGGGATGTCGAGTATGTAGAGGCGTGCATTCGTGAAGAAGATTTCTTCCTCATCAACCACTTTCATACGCTGAGCCTTTATGTAATAGTACATGTGGTCGGGCGGACAAGTAGAGTAGATTCCATCTTCAATAAAAACTTCGGTTCTCGACACATTTTTTACCCTGGTGCCGATCAGATACCCATCATCAATTTCGAGCTCCGCAACCTCAAATTTTCCCTTTTCTGTTTCGTAATTAAATAGAATTCGGGTGCTTCTAAGGTCTTTGTCTTGCTGTCTGAGTACAGGGTAAGAAAGGGTGTCTTCGGGTGTTGGTGTCTTTGCCTGAACAAGATTTCTGTTCAGGTCAAGTTCAATGGTTCCGGCACTTAATTCACCGCTGGTGTGTTTTACATTTCCTGAACCGTAAAGATGGGCTATGCGCTGTTGCCTGAAATTAAACGTGAGTGAATCACGAGCCTGAAAATTCACTGCGTCTGGAGCCGCCTGGCGGTCGGCCTGACGTGACTGAGGAACCTGGGTGGTTGTGCCTCCGCTGATCTCAGGAGGGGTTTGCGGCGGGGGAAGAGTATCGGTTGTCGCAGGCGGGGCATTGGGTGGTGGAATGGTGTCGGGTTGAGCGGCCTGCAGGGTATCGGAAGGCTGTGCACGCAACCTATCCGGGATAGCTTGTGCTTGCACCGTAATCAAGCCACAAAAAAGTGTCAGCAGGGCCGAAGCTAATATCCCGGAAAACAGTTTTTTTGAGGTTTTGATCCGCATTCATTATCCGATCAATGCAGCTCATCGAAAGCAAGGCTTGCTGCTCCAAGGAGTGCTGCATCATTTCCAAGTGACTCATACAGGATTTCAAAATCTTCCAAAAAAGGAGGCATCAATAATTTAGATGCGGTTTTGTAAGCAGGTCTCAATAACAGATCACCGGCTTTGGCTACTCCACCACTAATAATAATTTTTCTGATATCGAGTATGTGGATGTAATTAACGATCGCATATCCAAGTTTTTCGCCGGCCTGTCGCAAAATATCGACGGCCAGCTCGTTTCCGCTTGTTGCGGCATCGTAAAGATCAATGGGCTCCAGTTTTTCGAAATCCTTGTGAAATTTAACGAACAAAGGGTTGTCATCGTGTTGACGAATTGTATCTGCTGCAAAACGACTAAGAAACCTCTGCCCCAGATAGGCCTCAATTCCACCTCTGGTATTGCTGTTCGACAAAGGGCCATGATAGTTGATGATAACGTGGCCCAGTTCGCCTGCCATCCCCTTGGTACCCCGATAGATCTTATTTCCGATGATGATGCCGCCGCCTACTCCCGTGCCGAGCGTAATCATTATGAAGTCTTCAAAATTTTTACCGGCGCCAAAACGTGCGGACCCCAATGCAGCCAGATTTGCATCATTTTCAATTACGCAATTCAGGCCTGTTCGCTTCTTCAATTCGTTCGCAACATTCTCAACTTTCCAGCCGGGCAGATTGGGAGGATTTTTCACGGTTTGTCTGTCTAAATGGACCATTCCCGGCAAACCCATACCTATGCCAACAGGCTTGTAGTGATATAATTTCCTCAGTTCCTCAACAGCCATCGCAATTCTATCAAATACATGTTCTTTCCCTTGATCTGCATTTGTTGGAATGGATAATGTTTCAATGAACCCATTATTTTCGTGGACAAGCGCGGCTTTTATATTGGTGCCGCCAAGGTCTATACCAATTGCTATCATGCTGATGGTGTTTGGTTAACAAAAAAGCGAAAATAATGAAAAATGGGCAAAGTACGGTGAAAAATACTTATTCAGAATTCTTAACCCGATAGACGGTTTCACCCGGCTTACGCATACCGTATTCTTCCCTCGCAATTTTTTCCAACAGGTCGGGATTATTTTTGAGATCCTCAATTTTTTGTTCCAGCTCACTGGTTTTCATTTCAGTTTCAGCTGTTCGCTCAATAAGTTCTTTTTTTCTGGACTCGAGCTGAAAGCGGGTGGCAAGACTATAGGTGTCAATGAATACGAACCAAACAGTCAAAAATGCGATCAGTGCGGAGATCAAAAAAGATCTCTTCCATCGGAGAGGATTTAAATTCTCAAAATTCATAGTTCTGCAGATGATTTTTTTGAAATTACTTCAATTTTGACGGATAAACAAAATCAAGAAAAGAAAGAAGAGACTTTGCGTAGTAATTGGGCGGTTCCGAAAAAAAATAACCCCTACCGGGTATCAGCCGATAAGGGTTAATCAAGAGAGAGTCAATAAAATGATGGAAGACTCAAAAAGTGAGTCGTGAATCGGGTGGGGCTCGAACCCACGACCCGCGGCTTAAAAGGCCGCTGCTCTACCAACTGAGCTACCGATTCAGTTAATTCGCAAGACTCCTAAGATAAGGAGTAGAGTTATTCAGAACAAACAAATAGCGGAGATTTCCTAAAAATAAGCGTTTTCCGGTAGGTACTGAGCAACTGATTCGATAACACAATGCGTAGAGAAAATTTCAGTATTTTATATTAATGTAACGTGAATCTTAAAAAATTCGTTCTTGAATTAATTAAATATATGCCAACCATTTTTACAAAAATAATTAGGGGTGAGATTCCCTGTTATAAAGTCGCTGAAAATGAATCACATATCGCTTTCCTCGATATAAATCCCGTAGCAAAAGGCCACACACTTGTGGTTCCGAAGCGCGAGATCGACTATGTGTTCGACCTGCCCGATGAGCTGCTTGCCGACACCATGCGGTTTGCAAAACAGGTAGCGGGGGCCATCGACCGCTCGTTCAATACCGTTAGAACCGGGGTGATTGTGGATGGCAGGGAAGTGCCGCACGCACATGTGCACCTGGTTCCGATTTATAAAGAGGGGCAATCCGTCTCACTTAAAAACAAACTCAGTTTCAGCGAGCAGGAGATGAAGCAAATTGCTGAAGCCATAGCGGGAGAAGCTGCCAAATGACAATCCTGATTCTGAACGGGCCTAATCTGAATCTGCTCGGACAGCGCGATGCATCACACTACGGTGCAAAAACGCTGTCTGACATCGAATCGCTCATTACCGGGTCGTACCCGGAAGTCGACTTTGTTTTTCTGCAAAGCAACCACGAGGGGGACCTGATTGAAGCGATACAATCGGCCCGTACCGGAACCATTGACGCGCTTGTAGCCAACTGGGGAGGATTTACCCACTCATCGGTGGCTATCCATGATGCACTGGAACTTTTGAATATACCAAAGGTGGAAGTACATCTCTCGAATATTCATGCGCGTGAGGGTTTTCGTGAAACATCGGTTACCGGGCGTGCAATGAATGGGATCATTACCGGCTTTGGTGCCGATAGTTACCTCCTTGGAATAGAAGCTGCCCTGAAACTGCTGAACAGGAAATAACAGCCTGTGCAAAAGCTGAAAGAACTTTTTTCCGATTCGCTTATCTACGGCATCAGCAGCGTGCTGGCAAGGTTCATCAACTATCTGCTGGTGCCGCTCCATACCGGGGTGTTTAATACGGCTCAGTATGGCATCATTGGCCTGGTATATGCCGCAATAGCATTTCTGAATGTGGTGTTCACGTTCGGGATGGAGTCGGCCTACCTGCGCTACGCCGAAAACAGAAAGGACGCCCCGAATGTGTTCAGAACGCTGCAAACTGGCCTGTTGATTTTTGCATCCCTGCTTTGCCTCCTGCTGTGGCTCATTATGCCGTGGCTTCTGCCCATGATGAGTCTGCAGCCGGAAACCTCGGGTATATTCCTGATCATGCTTGGGATACTCTGGTTCGACACACTGTCGATAGTACCCCTGGCCGAGTTACGCCTAACGCGTCGTGCATATCTCTACGCGGCTGTTAAAACTCTGAATGTGCTCATCAATCTAGCCCTGAACTTTTACCTGATTCTGGGACTCGGTCTGGGAATCGAAGCTGTGTTTCTCGCCAACCTGGCAGGCTCACTGGTAATGACAATAATTGTCTGGTTGGCCACGGCCAGCCTGCTGAAGGGATCTTTCAGCAGCGAATGGATGAAAACAGCGTTTGAATTCGGTTGGCCGTTTGTGCCTTCCGGCATTGGTTTTGTGATTAATGAAATGCTCGACCGCTTTCTGCTCAATGCTATGGATCCGGCCCATGCTGCCCGGCTTTATGGCGAAAGTGTTACCCCTGAAGATGTGGTTGGGATCTACAACGCCTGTTACAAGCTGGCTGTGTTTATGCTGCTGCTGGTACAGATGTACAGAATGGCGTGGCAGCCCTTTTTCATGCGACATGCAAAAGACGGTGATTCGCGTTCGGTTTTTGGCCAGGCATTTATCTGGTATAACGCTTTTTCCGCACTTCTGTTTATGGGGGTTGCGCTGCTGAAGGAGCAAATTGTGGCAATTCCCATACCCGGCACCAATGCTACACTCATCGACAGTGCGTATTGGAGCGGGTTGGATATAGTTCCGTATCTGCTTCTGGCGTACTGGTTTCATGGCTGGTATATCAATTTTTCATCGGGAGTATTCATCAAGGAGAAAACGAGGGTGTTTTATAAAATAACCCTGATGGGGGCGGTTATTACGATTATTGCCAATTTGCTTATGATTCCGGTCTTAGGCATGACCGGATCAGCCGCAGCCACATTGCTTAGCTACGGTGCAATGGCAACCACCCTGGGAATTTACAGCAAGAGAGTAATGGATGTGCCCTATCGGCTGCCAGAAAGCTTCGGGCTGATGGGCGTTGCAGCGGTCCTGATTTTTGCCGAGCCATGGATGTTGTCGGTAACAGGGATGGATGAATACCTGCTGAAGGGGTTGATTTTTTCAGCGGGATTGTTGGTTGTGGGGGGGTATTTGCGAATTCTGACCCGCGGGCAGGGTTAATCGTGGTGTGGAATGTTATGGTTGACTCGGACGGGCTCGGGGCATGAATGAAGTGGGGTGCCCTCACGCATTCACCAGGCGTTTCTCCGAAACGCAGGGATTGATTGCTGTGCGATTGGCTACCGACCATACGTTTCTCCGAAACGTGGCGGATCATGATCCGCATGATTCGTTACGGGCCATGCATTCCGCCGGAATAGCGTGAGTTGTACTCTCTATGGCTGACTTACTACCGTGAATGCAACCGGAGCATTTGTCTGGAAACCTGATTGATAATCATTGTCCCGCACTCCGGCGGTGTGACTTACCGGTAATATTTGGCGGGTCATCAACCCGAAAAGAGCGATTCGGAGAATCGCCTGGTCGGTAGCCATGCGTGGATTATCGCACCGATAAAGCGTTCCGGAGATAAGGCCATATGGCGTAAAAGATCTATTTTTTTACAGGTTTTCATAATCATGGATAAGTTGAATGTATTGGTTGACTACATGTTTGGCAATATTGGTTACTATGTGGATA
>PWWL01000369.1 GCA_003561515.1 Balneolaceae bacterium | reverse complement strand
CTTCGGAAGCAACAGCCCGGTTAAACCTGGGAGATTATAATGAAACGATAAGTCAAGCCGGACTTGCAATTTCCTGCTACCAAAAAGCAGGGGCAAAAAAAGAGGAAGGCAAAGCACTAATTACCCGGGGCGTTGTGTTTTTCAGAACAGGACGGTGGGATGAGGCAATCGACGACTATTGTAAAGCCATGCAGGTAAGTAAAGAAGCGGGTGAGGTAAAGCTGGAAGTTGAAGCGTTGGTGGAGACAGGCCGGGTTTTCAGACAACAACTATGGCATCACCTGGCCATTGATCATTTTCGGGAGGCTGAATGGAAAAGTCGCATAAACAACTATAGACATAATCAGGCAGAAGCACTTTACGAAAGGGCAGCCACATACCTTCAACCCCAAAAACACCTGGCATTCTTGATGCGTTAAATGATATTGCCAGGGATGAAGAGGGGGTCAGGTCTTACCCGGTTTTAGGACTTATTTGGTCAGATTTTGGTGGAGAGGACAAATTTGAAATTCGCGAGGAGAGACCCGGCGGCTACAAGCCTGTTAACAAGGAAAAATGCGGAATCATCTACCGTTACAAGCCACTCCCTGCATCGCCTAAAAAGATCTCGGATCCGCATTACAGTCCAGGATTCGAAACAGTTGGACCTCAGCCTTTCAGCAGGCCCGGCGAACAACGAGCTTTTGCTTTAAGGCTGGATAAGGGAGAAAACATGTACGATAAGCTCCATATGCAAAGCCGGGTTTTTCAACATGATCTGCAAGCAGCCAAAGTAATCCATAGCCGGATGAACCAGGGAAACAGTTTGTTCCCTCCGGATGAAATGATACCGCTTGCAAACGAAATTAAAAAATCACGGAAGTTTTCCCGAAAAGCTTTCGAACTGGCTTGGAATCGTTTCCCTACTCCAAATCTGGATCAGGATAATATGATGCAAGCCCTAAAGCAAAAGAAGTTCAAAGTTTGTAACTATTCATTGTTCAGGCTACCAAAAAACATCAATAAACGTTTTGTAAGCTATTGGCAAAATGGCGGAGAGAGAAAATTCTATGAGAAAATTGTTACGCGGGCAATGTATGCAGCAGAAGCTGAGTAAATAGCAATCATACTCGCCGGCGGTGCCAATGCTCGGTTACACACCATCACTAAAACCACCTCAAGGTAGCTGCTGGAGATTAATGGCATGCCGATGGTCATATGTGCTCTGTAAAGGGTTAAGTCGCAGAAACCAGCAACGACTTTATGTTAAACGACTTAAACTGCTCTGTTTTTCTAGATGGTTTTGGTGGGTCATTATTGGGTGGGAGAGCAGGCAGTTGAATATCCTTCAGAGATGGAATCCTTGACAACAATTTTGACGATATCTTTAACAATTAAAGGTTCATGCAAGATCACCAACCAATAATTACTTTTGATTGTCTGAAAAGCGATCTTGAACAAGCCACCTACTTGCTGGTGTCATCAAAATTATTTGTCGAAGATCTGGAATACATACATAATAGCAAAAAGCAACATCCTGTAGCATTTAACACATATGCCTGGTTTTTCTTAAGGACTTATCACGCAATTGTTCATATTCTGATAATTGACCTTTATAAACTGTTTGGTGATAAAGAAGCATACAGCCTAATCAAATTTGGAAGAAGATTACAAGAGTCAACTGATGCTGAACTAAAAAAGCGCATATGCAAAACCCGTTTACATGAGCTCAACCAGGTTCTTGTTGAAAAAGACATAACGTATGAGCTTAAAAAAGTTGAGCGTACGCGAAACAAGTACTATGCACATCTGGATCGAAAAAGGCCCAGTTTTGACGAAATACGAATCTCATCAGAGCAGATAAGAAGCTTTCTTCGTGTTGCTGAATACTATATTCAAGCCATTCGGCACTGGTTTGGAATGCCGGATGCTTCGTTTGAAAACACCAAAAGTGAGTTAGGTCATCGCTTTTTTGAACGCTTATCAGAGTGGGAACAGTATAGGGAAAAATATGGGCTTTTGCCCAGATGAGCAGCATCTTTGCACAGCAAAACAGAATCTGCCAACTACCATGCCATTTAGCATAACACCTCAAACCCCTGAAACCCTGAACACCAACTTCGCCGCTAAAGTGTTTTTCAACCACTTTAGCGCCATAAAACACTATATTGCCAGTTTTGAAGACAGGTACGAACTTCGTCAAATGGCCTATTATAACAGGTTAGCCAGCAGAGGCAACCAAATTGATGTAGCTGAAATAAAAAAACTGCTATGGAACGCTTGGAGCACGGAGCAAGCCCTCAAAATCGGAAACCTTATTGACAATGCAGACTATTATAAATACGCACTTCACTGGAGTTTTCCTCAAGCATATTACTCGGTTTTTCTTGTTTTAAAGGCATTTCAAAAAACCCAGGGCTGCACATCAAATAATCATGACGGCACAATCAATCAATTCAACCAATCCGTTATCTCAGGTCATTATCCGCAGGCAATTAATTTCTATGCAAGAGGAGAGTGGAAAGAAACAGTATTCTGCAACCTGAATGGTTTTTCATCAATAGAAGAAGGATTTAATGGTGCAGGAAAAGTCCAAAACATTCAAGATGCCAAAAATCAGCTGGCGATGTTTTTAAAGTCAACGAGGGAGCAAAATGCCAAAGCAAAAAGAGCCCGGATAAACAAAAATGATTTGAGATTCCATTCAAAAAAAGCAAGATGCTTGCAAATTTTTCTAAAGCTCGTTGGAACATAATTTATGGAAATATGCCCTGCACCTCCATTATGAACTTGCTCTACAGGCTACGGATCAAAGCCAATTATCATGATGTGGAAACTTTCGTTAATGCCGATGTAGACTTCAAAAGGTTTCACGAGCATTTGGTTTTCATTGTTGATTATTTAAACTTCATACACGAAGCATACCTTGCAAAAATCATTGGTAACTCCATGTATGAAAACATCCTCAACGGCTTCCCTTTAAACATGTCAAGCGGCCCCAAACAGAGGTTTGAACAGCACATCTGTCAGTAATTGAGTTTTGGACATATAAATTGCGAGTAATAAACCTTTTCATAAAACACCCATCAAGACATCAGCAGGAAAACGCTTAATCAAACCCCCTTATGCCAAAAAACTTAAGTCTATTCCTTAACATAGGT
>PWWL01000141.1 GCA_003561515.1 Balneolaceae bacterium | reverse complement strand
GACGAAGTGGATACAGCTGGTTATCAATGTTGCCATCATTGTGGTGTTTGGCTACATGTTCTTCAGAGGCTATACAACCTTTAGCAACATCTTCTACTACATCCTATTTGCTCTCTTTATAGTAAATGTAATCCTCATTTTTCTGCAGCGGCGCCAAATAAATGAGCTCATCGATTATTTGGAATTTAAAGCTGAACGCGGAGGATAAACCTCCGTGGCTGATAAACGTGATATTCGCGATTTGCTAATCGATAAGCGGCCGCTGGTTATCGCGCACAGGGGTGCCAGCTTCTATGCGCCTGAAAACACAATGCCTGCGTTTGAGAAAGCACTTGAATTAGGTTCCCAAATCATAGAGCTCGATGTGCTGCTTTTATCAGACGGTGTGCCCGTTGTAATTCATGATACAAACCTTCGCAGACTGGCTGGCGTTGACAAGGACATACGAACGCTCTCAAGTTTACAGATAAAAAGCCTTGACGTCGGCTCCTTCTTTGGCCCTCAATTTAAGAATGCATCCATACCGCTGCTCAGTGAAGTCCTGGAATGGGCGGATGGGAAAACAGCGCTGAATATTGAAATAAAGCCGGAGTCTGTTACCGACAGTTTTGAAAACGGAATAGAAGAAAAAGTGCTGCATCTGATACGTAAACAGAAGATGGAAACCGAGGTACTGATTTCCGGATTTGACCTGCGAACGATCGAACGATTCAAACAACATGCACCCGAAATAGCGAGAGGGGTGCTCTACAAAAAACAGAATTCATCCGGATTAAAACCCGCAGATCTTGTTGGCAGCCTGGAAGCCGCTTCCCTGCATGTATCAAAATGGGACCTGAGATCAAAGATTATGACGGACGCTGCTGCCCGGAACATTCCCGTTTTGGTCTACACCGTAAATCGAAAATGGCAGATGCGGCGTTTTATCAATAAAGGAGTTAAGGGCATCTTCAGTGATAAACCGGACGTACTCGCCAAAGTAATTGAGAGGGGATAAGCAGCCGATTGAAAAAAATTGAACAGAATTTACCATTTTGTTTGAATGGCAGGGGAGAGCCTCCTATTTTCTAATTTCCTTAAACAACTTCCTCTCATTTCATGGCCACGAAATACATCTTTGTTACCGGCGGGGTAACGTCTTCACTTGGAAAAGGAATCATTTGCTCCTCACTTGGCAGGCTGCTTGCCGCAAGAGGCCTTCGGGTAACCATTCAAAAACTGGACCCCTATATCAATGTGGATCCGGGAACCATGAATCCGTATGAGCATGGTGAAGTATATGTGACAGACGACGGTGCAGAAACAGATCTCGACCTTGGCCACTACGAGCGTTTTCTCAACATCAAGACCTCGCAGACAAACAATGTGACCACAGGGCGCATCTACTACGATGTGATCATGAAAGAACGCAGGGGAGCTTATCTGGGTAAAACCGTACAGGTGATTCCGCACATCACGGATGAAATTAAGTCGCACGTACTGAAACTTGGTGAGTCGAATGATTACGACGTAGTCATTACGGAAATTGGAGGCACCGTGGGCGACATTGAAAGTTTGCCCTACATTGAAGCAATGAGACAGCTTCGCTACGAAGTAGGCCGGAAAAATACACTTTCCATACACCTTACGCTGGTTCCATATCTTGCAGCTGCGGGCGAACTCAAAACCAAGCCTACCCAGCATTCGGTCAAAACCCTTTCCGAAAGCGGCCTGAGCCCCGATATACTGGTTTGCCGCTCAGAATACCAGCTTGACGACAGTATCCGTGCGAAAATTGCTCAATTCTGCAATGTGGAAGTGCAGGATGTTATTGCATCGCTTGATGCTGAAACCATTTATGAAGTTCCGCTCCTGATGCAGAATGAGGGACTTGATTCACGCGTCATAGAAAAGCTCGACTTGCCTGCGAAGAACGCCGATCTGAAGCAATGGTCGGAATTTGTAGACAAAATAAAGCGGCCCTCAAAACAGGTGTATATCGCACTTGTTGGCAAGTACGTGGAGCACCACGATGCCTACAAGTCGATTGTTGAGGCGCTGATACACGGCGGGGCAATGAACGATGCCGGTGTGAATATTAAGTGGGTTCAGTCTGATTATATCACCGACTCGAATGTTGCATCGAAATTGGAAGGTGTAAGCGGCATTTTGGTAGCGCCGGGATTTGGCGGACGCGGAATTGAGGGTAAGCTAACGGCCGTAAAGCATGCACGATTGAACAACATTCCTTTCTTTGGCATATGTTTGGGAATGCAGTGTGCAGTGATTGAATTTGCCCGGAACGTGGCCAGTATGGAGGCAGCAAACAGCACCGAATTTGATGAACAAACACCATATCCGGTGATTGACCTGATGCCGGATCAGCGCGACATTGAAGACAAAGGCGGAACCATGCGACTGGGTAAATACGCCTGCGAATTGAAAGAAGACACCAAAGCCCGCGAAGCGTACGGCGCAGATATGATTGACGAGCGGCATAGGCACCGGTTTGAACTCAACAACGAATTGAGAGAAAAACTTCTTGAAAGCGGGTTGATTGTATCCGGGGTAAATCCGGAAAGAGACCTTGTCGAAATTGTTGAGATTGACAATCATCCGTGGTTTGTTGGTGTACAGTTTCATCCCGAACTAAGAAGTACGGTTTATGATCCTCATCCACTTTTTTCCGCTTTCATTGAGGCTTCATTGAATAAGGCATCCGATTTATTTACTTCAGAAACGAAAGTGGAACAGGCGGTGTAGTGTCCGACTTTTCTCAATATTCGGGCAGGATTCGGGTGCGGGCGTCGGCTCTTATTGTACAAGAAACGTCTATTCTGCTGGTGCAGCAATTCGTGCCTGTAAAATCCGAACCTGTTTGGCTGCCGCCGGGCGGTGGAGTTGAAACCGGAGAAGAAGCTGAAAAAGCCCTGATTCGTGAAGTGATGGAAGAAACGGGATGTAAGGTACAACCTGTTTCGTTGCGCTACGTGCACGAATTTATTTCTCCTCCCTTCCATGCTGTAGAACTCTATTTTATCGCATTGAAGAAGGAAGGTGTGCTGAAAACCGGAACAGACCCGGAGCATCCAGAAGACAATCAGCTGATTAAAAACGTAGCATGGATTCAATTCGACAGCATTCCTGATATTGATCTTTTCCCGGAGTTCTTGCGAAACGAGGCCATGACCGGCAATTTAACCGGCAAAGGAATCCATCATTTCCGGTCTGTTCAAGGACCGATGTAAAACCAGAATCCGTTCTGAAACCAAACAATCACAACTTCTCTCTGCTTATGAACGTGCAATCGTACATCAAGAACTATCTATTAATCATAACGGGCGCTATGCTGCTTTTTACTGCGTGTGCTGCCGAAGAGGACACGTTTGTTTACCACAACGTAAAGGGTTATACGATACAAGATGGTCAGCTTTTCGGATTCGATGCCATTGCGGTAAATAATGGTGTGGTTGTGGAAACCGGTACGAATGATGATTTGCTTTACAGATTTGCCGATTACAAACATATTGACGGAGAAGGCAGGGTAATGCTACCCGGGCTTATTGACGCGCATGCTCACGTTATGGGGCTCGGGTACCAGCAGCTGGATGTAAACGTACAGGGAATTCGCTCGCTTGAAGAAACACTTGAAACAATACGCGAATACGCTGAAGCCAATCCAGAGATGGAATGGATCCAGGGGAGGGGGTGGAACCAGGTGCTCTGGGAGGAAAATGAATTTCCATCGGCATCAGATCTCGATCGGGTAGTACCCGATCGACCGGTGTACCTCACCCGTGTAGATGGCCACGCCGCATGGGCTAACACCAGAGCAATGGAGCTTGCAGGCATCGATCGCGATACTCCCGACGTGCAGGGTGGTGTAATTCACCGTGATGAAAATGGCGATGCAACCGGGATTTTTATTGACGCAACCATGTACTACATCCGAAGCATTATCCCGGAAAGGAGCGAAGCGGAGCATGAACTTGCTCTCCAGCTGGCACTTCAGGAAATGGCTAAGCATGGAATTACCTCAGTGCACGATGCGCGCACCAGTAACGAGACATGGGAGCGCTATAAGCGGTTTGCTGATCGCGGGGACATGATTACCAGAATTTATGCGATGATTGCCGGTACAGGCGATACATTCGATATAATGGCTGCAGATGGCCCCATAAATAGTTATGCCGATGACCTGCTTGCTTTAAGGAGCGTAAAGATATCTTCGGATGGAGCTCTTGGAAGCCGTGGTGCCGCCTTACTCGAAGATTATTCCGATGATCCGGGCAACAAAGGCCTGCTGTTTTTTGACCAGGACGAACTCAACGCGATGCTTTTAAAAGGTGCGTCCGCAGGTTTTCAAATGAACATTCATGCCATTGGTGATGCGGCAAATCGTCAGGTTCTGGATGGCTTTGAATATGTGAGCAACGAACTTGGCAGCCAGGCAGACCTTCGCCATCGCATTGAACACGCACAGATTGTACATCCCGATGATATACCCCGATTTGTTGAGCTTGATCTGATTGCATCGATGCAGCAAACGCATGCCACAAGCGATATGAATATGGCCGAAGACAGGGTTGGATCGGAAAGAATTAGGGGGGCGTATGCGTGGCAAACTTTTCTTGATCAGGGTACTGTGATTGCAGGAGGGTCTGACTTTCCGGTTGAGGAAGTGAATCCTTTCTATGGGCTCTATTCAGCTGTTACCCGTAAAGACCACGAGGGAATGCCGCCGGGTGGCTGGTACAGCGAACAGGCCATGAGCCGTATTGAAGCGCTCAGATCGTTTACAATCGATGCCGCTTACGCTGCCCATCAAGAAGACATACTTGGCACGCTTGAACCGGGCAAATGGGCAGACTTTATAGTTGTTGACAAAGATTTCTTTGACATTGACGCATCTGAAATCTGGCAGACACAGGTACTGGAAACCTGGGTTGGCGGGAGAAACGTGTTCAAAAAGTAATAGATGAAAGTACGCACTGAACAGCTCAACCCAACCATTGGCGACCTGAAAGGCAATGCCGAACTCATTCTGGATGCCATAAACCGAGCAGAAGCATCCGGCGTTGATTTGCTGATTTTGCCTGAAATGGCGGTTACAGGCTACCCTGTGCAAGACCTGCTCGAAAGTGAAGATTTCCGGGAAAGGTGTTATCAAACCAACAGCAAGATAATTTCTGCTACAGCCGGCACTGCCGTAATATTTGGCTCAATTACTCCAAACAATGGATATGGCCGAAAAATGTATAACTCGGCCATACTTGCCAGGAATGGTGAGATGCTTGGCATTACACATAAAACACTTTTACCTACCTACGACATTTTTGACGATCTGCGGTACTTCGAACCCAATACCGTTTTTCGCTGCCTTGAACTGGAAGGCACCCGGCTGGGAGTAACCATTTGTGAAGATATCTGGTACAACGAAAATGAGGTGCAGTATCACACCTACGAGATAGATCCTGCACAGGAAATGAAAAAAGCAGGAGCCGACGTAGTAATCAATATTTCAGCATCACCATTTACTGCAGGAAAGCATGAGAATAGGGTAAGCATGCTCCGCAACCATGTAAAGCGGCTGGAGCTTCCTATCTTTTACAGCAACCAGACCGGCGCCCACACCGATGTTATTTTTGACGGCGATTCGATGATTCTGGATAAAAATGGAGAGATCACAGCATCTGTACAGCCATTCCAACCAGGATTTGCAGACGTTCAATGGGACCCGGCCGCGGGGCGGATATCACCGATAACGGATTTTAAATCTCTGTATCCCGATCGGAAAGAGGAAAGGCAATTCGAGGCAATTCGCTGCGGACTCCGCGACTACATCAGAAAAACCGGAATATCGGACAACGTGTTGATCGGCCTTAGCGGCGGGATCGATTCTGCTCTTGTATGCACAATTGCTGCAGAAACTCTCGGTGCCGACAAGGTTACTGCGATTACACTTCCCAGCCGGTTTTCAAGTGAAGGCAGCGTTACCGACTCCGACAAACTTGCGCATAATCTCGGTATTCGGTTTGAAAAAATCTCAATTGAAGAGGTAAACAAAGAATTTTTAAAAGGTTTGTCACCATTCTTCGAAGGCCTGCCTTTTGGTACAGCAGAAGAAAATCTTCAGAGCCGGATCAGAGGCACCTTTTTAATGGCATATTCAAATAAATTCAACAGCTTCTTGCTTGCAACAGGCAATAAATCTGAATATGCCGTCGGATATGCAACTCTATACGGTGATATGAACGGTGCGCTGTCGCTCATTGGCGATCTGTATAAAACAGAAGTCTACGACCTCTGCAGATGGCTTAACAGCCACTGGTTCAAAAAAGAGGTCATTCCCGAATCAATCATTACGAAAGCGCCAAGTGCTGAACTCCGGCCCGATCAAAAAGATTCTGATTCTCTTCCCGAATATGATATTTTAGACGATATTTTGTACCGTTACATAGACCTGCAGCAAAGCAGGGAAAAGATCATAAAAAGCGGTCACGATAAAGACACGGTTTTAAAAATAACACGGTTGGCAGACCTAAATGAATTTAAGCGCTTTCAATCTGTACCGATACTGAAACTAAGCTCCAAGTCGTTTGGTTCTGGCCGTCGATGGCCGATCGTACAGCGTTGGACGTACCAATAAAAAAATTGGAAGATTCTGATAAACCTTTCGGTTTTTTTTACTTACAATGAAATGTGTTCTTATTATTACCGTTTTGAGACGTACTTGATGGCGGCTAAAAAAGCTATCTACACTTTCTAACTAGCTCAAAATAAATTACATAGAGAAAATATGAAACTTGCTACCATACTTCTTCTAATTGGTCTCTTCGCACAAAGTTTGTTTGCTCAGGAGAGAACTTCAACGCACATTGAAGTTCCTGTTAAGCTGCTTCCTTATGCTAATCCGCTTACTGAATCAAGAGATGATGTATTGTCGGCCACAGAATCGGTATCTCTCGGCGAGCTCGACCGTGAGGTTCTGAGAAGAATTTCAGACACATACAGGCTGCATGTACTCGCTATAGATGCGCAGGTACAGGGTGACCTTGTGCAGGCAGAGCACTACATAAACCAATCGTTCGCATCTATTCAGTCACTCATGGAGGAGTTTCCCGAGGTTACGAATAATCGAAGGTTTGCAGAGCTATATCGGTCTGTAATGGCAGAGCACAGCGAATTTTATGGAATTACCGAGACCCGCTCTGAGGTTGAGGGAGACATTTTTGCCATACAGGAAGAGCTGTTTTCTGATCAGGATGAGTGGATTTCTGAAGGATTTATTCTTCCGGACAATCTGACAATCAACCAGACTGAAGTACCATTAATCCAGAATCAGCACGTGAACCGCCATTTGATGTTCTACACGCTGCGCCGCCCCGAGGTAATGGAGAGATGGCTGGAAAGGTCGGAGTACTACTTTCCGATGATGCGGGAAATTTTCCAGGATGAAGGGGTCCCCGAAGAGCTGATTCATCTCTCCATGATTGAGAGCGGACTTGTGCCCACCGCCCGAAGCTGGGCTGCTGCTGTGGGGCTTTGGCAGTTTATCCGGGCTACGGGAGCAGTTTACGGTCTTGAAGTGAACTGGTGGATAGACGAGCGGCGCGACCCTGTAAAATCGACAAGGGCTGCCGCACAGCACCTGCGCGATCTGCATAATGTTTGGGGTGATTGGCACCTTGCACTTGCCAACTACAACCTGAGTCCAAGAGGCCTTCGAAGAGCCATCAACAGAGCCGGCGGAGTTGAAGATTATTGGGTGGCTTTTCCCTACCTTCCGCGCGAAACACGGGGGTATGTACCCGGATATATTGCGGCTACGATGATTGCCATGAATCCCGAGGAGTTTGGCTTTGAACGCCCTAACAACGGCATCGTTTACCAATTTGACGTTGTTGAGGTAGACGGGCTGATGCCCCTCGAAGATCTGGCAAAAGCTGCAGGCATAACCACACAAAAACTTCGCGATTACAATCCGGAATTGCTGAGATGGGCAACGCCTCCAGGCGGCAAATATCCTCTAAAGCTTCCTGTAGGTGTAAAAGATGAATTCATTGCTGCGTATCAGGAAATACCGCGCGACAACAGGGCATCTGAAGTTGCGATGCATACCGTTAGCAGAGGTGAGACCCTGGGATATATTGCCCGGCGCTATGGAACTTCGGTTCGTGCACTCTATGATTCCAACGAAAACCTTAGCAACATTATTCACCCCGGCCAAACCATAGTTGTGCCGGTTGCTCCCGGGTCGCGCGAACAGATTGCCGCCGACAGGCCGGCAAATCGCAGTGCAGGAACCACAGCACAACGGCAGCAACAGCCTAGCCAGCAGGTTCAGGCACCCGCAAATACCACGCCACTAACCTACACCGTTAAAAGTGGTGATACGATAGGCCACATTGCTGAATGGTACGATGTACGGGCCTGGCAGCTGAGAGCCTGGAATAATGTGACAAATACGATTCGGGTTGGCCAGAGGTTAACCGTATATGTTCCAAACAATCGGGTCGATTTTTATCGCCAGATAGACAATTTGTCGTTCGCTCAGAAGCAGGAGATTGAACGCCGGCAGCGAGCAGGCGAGAACATCTTTGCACTTCGATTTGACGGAAGTTCGCCGTCGTCCGGAGACACGGTAACCTACACTGTACGGCGAAACGATACGTTGGGAAGTATTGCCCGAAATCACGGGGTTTCGGTAGCCGATATTCAGCGCGATAATAACATTAGCGGAACAACGATATACGCGGGTCAAACCCTGACGATCCGGCGCAGATAAGAAGTTTTAATGAAAGCTGTTTTTAAACCAATTTTGATTCTGCTGATCGCAGTTCTGGCAGTTGCCGGAGCTGCGTTTACGCAGAACGACCTCTTCTTCCAGATTAAAAAACAGCTCACCATCTTCAGCGACGTTTACAAAGAAATTTCGATACGATACGTTGAAGAAATCGATCCCGAAACATTGATGAAGCGCGGCATTGAGGGTATGCTGAGCGGACTCGATCCGTACACAGTATTTGTGGATGAGGGAGAACAGCAGCAAATGGAAATCCTGTCGTCCGGAACCTACGGCGGTATCGGCATTGAGGCAGGTTTCAGGGGCGATAGAATTGTAATTATCGCACCGCTTGAAGGATATCCGGCTTATCGTGCCGGCATAAGGGCCGGAGATATTATCGAAGAGATCAATGGCACATCCGTTGCAGGATTTTCTCCCGAGGAAGTTCAGCGGCTTACCGTAGGAGATGTGGGCACAGATCTTGTAATAAATATTACGCGACCCGGTATTAACCAAACCATCACATTTGAGCTTGAAAGAGAAAGAATTGAGGTAAGAAATATTGCGTTTGCCGGTTTAATTGGTCCGCAAGATGATATCGGATACATGCATATAACCCGTTTTGGCCAGCGAACAGGTGAAGAGCTGCGCGAACGGCTGATGGAGCTGCAGTCGAATGGCGAGATGTCCGGACTGATTCTCGATTTCAGAAACAATCCGGGCGGCCTTCTGAATGAAGCCGTAGAGGTTGTCGACAAATTTATTGAGCCGGGAGTTACGGTAGTTGAAACCAGGGGAAGGTTTGAAAGCCAAAACAGTGTTTACACCAGTGATGAGCCTGCCATGTTCGAAGAACTTCCGCTTGTTGTTCTGGTGAACCAGGGCAGCGCAAGTGCATCAGAAGTGGTGGCGGGAGCTCTTCAGGACCTTGACCGTGCAATTGTGGTAGGGGAAAACAGCTTTGGAAAAGGCCTCGTACAAACCATAAGGCCTTTGTCGTACAATACTTCTCTGAAAGTAACGGTCTCTCAATATTTCACGCCCAGCGGAAGAGGAATTCAATCGGTTAATTATCGGGGCACCTGGAATAACGACGGTGTTACAATCGCTGATTCGTTGCGCCGTTCCTTCAGAACAAAAAATGGGAGGGTGGTTTTCGACGGGCGGGGAATAGAACCCGATATTCAGTTTGAAGCAGGTGAATCATCCATTTTGGAGCTGGCATTGCAACAGAAAAACATGTTTTTCTTTTTTGTGAATGAAACCCTCTCGAGCATGGACGGAGATTTGCAAAACGAACCGATGCCCGACAATCTCTATCGGCAGTTCACGCGATATCTTATAGACCAAGAATTTACCTTTGAAACTCCTGTTGATTCTCATCTTGACGCCATCAGTATGAACCTGGACAGCTTTTCCAATTCGGGAAGTGCGGAAGAAAACCTGGATGAGCTGAGAGCCCTGCTTCGCGACTATAAAATATCCCTGATTTACGATAGCAGAGAATTTATTGAAAGAGAACTAAGATCGGAGTGGTTTTCGCAAACCCGGAGCGGCAGTGAGCGAAACCGTGAAATGCTGAACTATGATCAGTATGTGCTTGAGTCCATAGATCTGATCAAAAACCCTGCGAGATACAGGGCAATACTCATACCATAATTTGGGAAAGGCAGATCTCCATACGCACACAACCGCATCTGATGGCGCCCTGAAACCTGCGGATCTTGTAAAGAAGGCCGCTGAAAAAGGACTCAAAATTCTTTCGATTACAGACCACGATACGGTTAATGGCTATCTTGAGGCAAAAGAAACCGCTTCAGACCTCCAGATAGAACTGATTTCCGGTTGCGAAATTACCACGCTGTGGAAGGACCGGGAAGTACACCTTCTTGCTTACTACTTCGATGAAACCGACCAGGGCCTGCTAAACCTTCTGAAAAAGCAAAAGAGCGCACGGATTGTGCGAATGAAAGCTATCGTTGAGTCGCTGAAGAAAGAGGGACTTGATATCGACATTGATGAAGTTCGTGCGGAATCGGGGCCGGGAAATATGGGGCGGCCACACGCAGCGTCTGTTTTGATCAACAAGGGCTATGTGGCAAGTGTAGCGGAGGCATTCATCAGGTATCTTTCTTCAGAGAAACTGAAAGACATACAAACCCGGTATGCGTCTATCGATGAAACCATCGACGCTGTTAGAAAAGCCGGGGGCGTGATTTCGCTGGCGCATCCCGGGCCTATTTATTCTCAGTCAGAAATAGACGACATACTCACACTTGGCGTTGACGGCCTCGAATGTATTCACCCCAGCCACAACTTTAATGTGCAGCGCACGTTTAGGCAAATTGCTAAAACAAGAAACCTGCTGGTTACGGGAGGAAGTGACTATCATGGTAAGGGAAAATCGGATTATGATCCGTATTTTGGAATTGTGACTATTGGCAATGCGCATGTAGCATCAATAAAGCGGTTGTCGCAACGAAGAAAATCATCAAATTATGCCTGAAGAAGGAAAAAGTACCGCCATAAATTGGCAGCATGTGAGGATAGGGGTAGTTGCAGCCAAATGGAATTCGTTCATTACCGACGAGATGATGAAAGGCGCGATAGCTGCACTTAAAGGCAAAGGCATCACTGAGGAGAATATTCATACGATGCGATGTCCAGGTTCGTTCGAACTGCCGCTCGCTTCGAAATACTGTATCGAGCACGCGGATGTAGATGCGGTTGTGGCTATAGGCGTGGTAATTCGAGGGGGAACTCCCCACTTCGATTATGTTTGCGATGCCGTAACCCGGGGACTCACGGATTTAAATCTTGAGAGCGGCCGGCCCGTTGCATTTGGAGTACTAACCACGGATAATGTTGAGCAAGCCGTAGAGCGGGCAAGCATGGATAAGGGGAATAAAGGCGCCGAAGCCGCACTCTCGGTATGCGAAATGCTCGAACTGAGACATTCATTAAGAAGTGCGTGATTTTAATTAAAGTTTGAAAATTGTGGCTTTTAACGCTATTTTTTCTTGCTTAGAAACCAGACCAATTTATTGTATTGGAACCACTAACGCTGACAGATACCGACCAAACCGAAGATGATAAGAGGCTTCAAGAGAAGGTAAAATCTTCAGGCTCTGTTCCCAAACATATTGCTATTATCATGGATGGTAATGGCAGATGGGCTGAGGATAAAGGAAATGTCAGACTTACCGG
>PWWL01000359.1 GCA_003561515.1 Balneolaceae bacterium | reverse complement strand
TGAAGTTTACACCTGTCAGAATAGAAGAGAAGCCAAGTATAAAAATCCCGAAGGTCATCATCATTACGTTGCCGCCGGTAGTGGCACTGTAAGGCGTGTAGAAGGTCCACCCGGTATCAACTCCGCCGGTAAAGATAGCATAAAGTGTAAACAGGGCACCTGCTACGTATATGTAGAAACTTGCAAGGTTAAGCCTCGGGAAGGCTACATCTTTAGCGCCCAGCTGCAGGGGAAGAATGAAATTACCCAGCGCGGCAGGGACCGATGGCACCAGGAAGAAAAAGATCATAATGGCGCCGTGCAGTGTAAACACCTGGTTGTATACATCTGCATCAATGAAAGTCTGAGCGGGTGTTAACAGCTCGGTTCTCAGCAGAAGTGCCAGAACACCGCCAATAAAGAAAAAGAAAGCTATGGAGGCAAGATACATCAAGCCGATCTTCTTGTGATCGACGGTGGTCATCCACGCCCAGATACCTGTTTCCTGATTCAGATAGTGTTTTTCAGGATTTTCTTCCGGCTTAAATCGCCGAACCTGTAACTTTTTTAGATTGGATGCTTCTGTCGTAGCCATGTATTATTGTAAGGTTTTGATATACTCTATAATTGCATCGATCTGTCGGTCGTTGAGTGAGCCTGCGAAAGATGGCATAACCGGATCGTACCCCTCGGTGATGCGCACATTTGGCTCGAGAATGCTTTCACGGATGTAGTTTTCATCGGCAATAACCACTTCACCGTCTACCATGGTTCGCTCACTCATCCACAGACCCTGGAACGTTGGTCCAGACAAACTGCGCCCGTCTGATGAGTGGCAGGTGGCACATGCATACTGAGTAACAAGTTGTTCACCTCTCTCTACCGGATCCATGTCGTCGTCGGCTGACCCTGCGGTTTCGAGCCAGGTTTCAAAGTCTTCCTGGCTATGAACAAAGACGGTTGCAAGCATATTGGAATGAGCCGTGCCGCAGTATTCTGTACAGAAAACTATTGACTCTCCGGTTTCCGTAGCCTGAAACCAAAGTGAAGTGTAACGATTGGGCAAAACGTCCATTTTCACCCTGTAGTCTGGAACATAAAAAGAATGAAGAACATCGTCGGATCTCATTACCAGTTTGACAGGACGGTCGACGGGAACATGCAGTTCATTAACACTTACATTCCCTGTTTCGTAGTGAAATTCCCAGAGCCAGCTTTTGCCTATAACTTTAATTTCGTAAGCATCTGAGGGTGCCGTTCGTAAATCCATGTAACCGGAGAAACCCCATCCAAACACAATCATCACTAAGATCAGCGGAATTACAGACCAGGTAATCTCAAGCTTATTATTGTGGGAGATAACCGGGGTGACATCATCTTCTGAGCGGCGCCGATATTTCCATGAGAAAAGGAGAATCGCAACTGTAATGCCAAGGAGAAGAATAATACTGGTTACGTTGATGAAATGGAATAATGCGTCCGTGTTTTCAGCCGTAACACTTCGGGCTGGCGGAAGCATGTATTCGGTAAGTCTGTTCATTTCTCAAATTCAATTTGTGGTGATTGTGAAGATCGTCGCTCGCGCTTCCAAAAAACGCCAAGAAATATACCGAGAATAATGACGGTAGCCAAGCCACCTAACTTCATAATATTCATGGCAACCGGTACATAACTTCCGGACGAAGGGTCGTATGTAAAGCAATAAAGAATCACCCTGTCGAGTGCTGACCCAATCTGACCGTCGGCTGACTCATAGAGTGCGTTTCTAAAGCTGAATTCATCAAAATTGGCACCGTATAAATAGCGCGTAATTGTACCTTCCGGGCTCAGCATCATAACACTGGCCATATGCAGGTATTCATCAATTCGCTCGTCGTATTTGTACTTAAAGCCTACGGCATCGCTAAGGGCACGTATTGATTCTTCATTACCCGTTAAAAAGTGCCAGCCTTTCTCGGCGCCGGGCCTGTCGAGACTTCTCAGATAGCGCTGTTTATGAGCGGCGGCATGCTCGGGCCCTTCATTCGGGTTGATACTGTAGGAGATGATTGTGTATTCTCGCCCTGGTGTCCAGGCCATATCATCGATAACTTTAAAAACCCCATCCAACACGAGGCCGCAAAGTACCGGGCACTCATAATAGAGCGGATTTAAAATGACTGGTTTCCCACTTTCAATGAGATCGCCAATGCTAACTGAATCACCATATGAATTGGCAAAGCGGAGATCGAGGGGAATTCGATCTCCGAGCTTTTCATCAACGCCAATTTCGTCCAGAATGGCGGGTCTGTTCTGATTTAGCTGTGCGATAGCACTATCGAAAATGAAAAACACTGACATCAGGCAAGTGATTATCAGCGTATGTTTCATAATCAGATTAATTTATTCGGCTTCCTGAGCCATGATTGTAATTGCACTGTCAATAGGAATTCGATAAATACCTTCATCGGGATCCACAACACCAAATGTGCTAAGCCTTGTGCGCTCCATCTGCTGCAGCTGTTCAATGTTGTAAAAAGTGCTTTCAGCGGCACGGGCTTGTTCTGCACCGGAAACGGTAAAGTCATGAACAACCATTATGGCCATAATCATGATTAGAATTACTGCAGTACCAAAAATGGACCAGAAGGTAAGCCTCCGGTAGTTTAGATTATCGAATGCAGCACCATACTCAACGTTTCTTGCAAAGTCATCGGATGCCTCTAAAGAAAATCCCTCATCGCTCTCTGTAACGTTTTTTATACCGCTTTCATGCATCCATTCGTTAATTTTTTCGACTGTAATGCCGTGTTCTTTCGCAAGTTGCTGCTTCGCATCGGTATCCATCGATGCAGCTTTTAGTGCAATAGCTGACTTTTCTTCTTTTGTAAATTTCTTTTCTTCAGAACTCATGACAAATGCAATTGAAATGATTTAATGGTGATAGTGCTTGTCGAGCGAATCAGACAGCTGCGGATCATTTACTGGAACAATATTATGCTGCCTGAATTTGGAGAAAAAGAGGCCCATGAAAATTCCGCCAAGTCCTATCAGTGTAGCAAAGTCCAGCCAGCTTAACGATACACCACTATGACTGAGTATTGGCATTACAATCCAATGCAGCTCAATAAAGTGCATAACGATGATCAGAATGGATACAAAAGTAAGCACTTTTTTATTGTGCTTTGGTTCACGATTCATGAGCAGCAAGAATGGAATTACGAAGCGTCCAAATAAAATCAAGTAGGTTACAAAAGCCCAGCTGCCTTCAAGTCTGTGATAGAACCATAATGTAGCTTCGGGAATATTGGCATAATAAATGAGAAGGAACTGGCTAAACGCGATGTAGGCGTAGAATACAGTAAAACCGAACAACCATGCTCCAAGGTCATAAATGTGTGCCTTACCGATGGTGTTCTTAAGCATCCCCTTGTTATGGAGCCAGAAAATCGTAAGTATAATTACCGGGAACAGCACCTGAAAACTCATGGCAAAGAAATACACACCAAACATGGTTGAGAACCAGTGAGCATCAAGAGACATGAGCCAATCGAAACTGGCAAAGGCAACTGTGAGTGCGAATATTAAGATGCCGGGAGCGCTGAATTTCCTTAGAACATGCACCAGCCCCCAGTCGTTGGTTTCATCCATCTCCACAGATACTTTGTGAAGCTTGTAGCCCAAAAAGCCCCATACACCAAAATAGATAAACTGGCGAATCACAAAGAAAGGCTCGTTGAGGTAGGGAACCTTACCGAGCATGATAGGATCATTGGCAACGTATTCGGCATTGGTCCACTGGTAGAGGCTGCTCATGCCCAAAATTACAGGGATCATAAAAATGGACCAGATGCCAATATTTGCAAGAAATGTTTCCGGGATTCTTCGAAGTACGGTAGCCCAGGATGATTTTGTAACGTGGTGTATCATAACCAGAATGAGTGCGCCAAGCGCAATACTCGTGAAAAATGTAAAGCTGGTGAGGTACGAGTAGAAAAACTGCTCGCTGTTCAGGAAATATCCAACACCGCTGGCAATTAAGCCTACCACGCCAACACCGTAGAAGGTTTTGGCAACATCCATTTGCGCGGGCAGTTGAACGGAATCAGTAAGTTGTGGACTACTTGAAGCCATGTAATTAGTTCTTTTCGCTCGGTGTTAGTTGTCAGTTTGTGCTTTTATAAACTCAACAAGAGACTGGAGTTCAGCTTCTGATAGAAAGTCGTAAGCGACCATCACATTTTGATATCCCTCTGTGATGAGTGCCCCGGGATTTACAATCGATTCTATGAGGTACTCTTCGTCAGCTATGCGTGTAGTACCATCGGTAAATGTTCTTTCGCTTCCGTAAAGATTGAGAAAGGTAGGGCCTACAAGGTCACGTCCGTCAACAGAGTGACACGCATTACAGGCGTTTTGAACGTAGAGGCGTTCGCCCCGTTCAACCGAAACATCATCATCGCCCCGCACTGCACGGGCTTCTGCAAGAGCTGCAGCACGTGCCTGTTCCTCATCAAAAATTTGTCTTAGTTCAGCTAAATCTACGTCGAAAACATCCATTTCAGCTTCCGGCACAAACTGGCTCTTTTGCAGGGCACGCACATAGGCTACGATTGCCCATCTGTCTTCCACACCAATTTGTGACGCGTACCCCGGCATATTTCTGATTCCATACGCGATGGCGTCATATATCTCACCCTCTGGCATGGCCCTGCTCTGGTCCGAATGGAATGTTGGTGCAGGTACATAGCCGTACTGGCCCGTCATGATGATGCCGCGGCCGTCGCCGGTGCCGCCATGGCACATCTGGCAGAAAATATCATAGCGCTCCTGACCGCGGTAGAGGAATGACTGAGTTATTTCGTAAGGAATTTCCGTAATAAAATTACCGTCGTCATCTTTTCCGTAAAACTTTTCGGTATCGTGGCGCAGGTTACCCCGTGATACGGTGCCTTCAACAGGCAGCCTCATTGCGCGTCCATCTGCAAAGAATGGGTTTTCCTGCTGCGCGTTGAACCGCTCCTGATCATGCATGTTTTGTTGCGGGTGGATCGGAGGTTTGTCAGATAGTTGTCCCCTGCACGACATCAAAACGGCAGAAACCAGTAAAAGAGCAAAAATTTGAGTTATGGTTATTCGCATAATTCTATGTGGTCCTTAAAGCTTGTTGTATAATGGCCTAATCCTCATAAATTTCTTCGATGTTGGATGCACCTGCGTCGCTCAGTAGTTTCTGAACTTTTTCGGAGTCGAACTGTGGATCTTCCGCCTCAATACAGACGAAAAAACCATCATCAGTTGCTTTCTTGAAATTTTCGGAAGTAAACAGCGGATGGTTAAGTTTAGGTAACCCATTCAGGAAAAACATCCCGAAAACGGCGCCAAAAGCGGATAACAATATGGTTAACTCAAAAATTACGGGAACCCATGCCGGTATATTCATCAGGGTTTTTCCACTGATATTCAATGGATAATCGACAACCATCATCCAGTAAATCATTGCAATGGCACCGGTGAATCCCAACAGCCCGTGGCTGATTACAATCCAGCCAAGTTTCGACTTTTGGAGGCTCATAGCTTTATCCATACCGTGTATGGGGAACGGGCTGTAGGTGTCGTAATTACGGTACCCGTTCTGATTTACAAGTTTGGCGGCATCTATCAGTTCCTTGGGGTTTCTGAACTCCGCGAGTACTCCGTATAAAGATTTTTTCGTTGTGCTATTCCTCATCAGTCTGTCCGTTTATACCGATTGTTTTGTTGGTTCGGGAACCTCAACCTTCGGTTCTACAAATTCGCCCTTCTCGTCATAGTTATGCGGATCGGCCTGCGGCATCACGCCTTTCAGCTCGGCAACGGCTACCATTGGCAGGTATCGCAGGAAGAGCAGGAAGTGGGTAAAGAAAAGCCCGAATGTGCCAACATAGGTGATAACATCCCAGAATGTGGGAGAGTAATAACCCCAGGAAGAGGGCAGGAAGTCGGTTGAAAGCGAAGTTACTGTAATCACAAACCGCTCAAACCACATACCGATATTCACCACAATGGATATGATGAACGTGAATGTGACACTTCGCCGAAGCTTCTTCGACCAGAAAAACTGGGGCGATAGAACGTTGCAGGCAATCATAATCCAATATGCCCATGCGTAGGGGCCGATGGCGCGAAGTATGAAGATCGCTTTTTCGTACTCAACACCGCTATACCACGCAATAAAGAACTCCATCAGGTAAGCGAAACCCACCATGCTCCCGGTTACGAGAATAATAATGTTCATCTTCTCAATGTGATCTACTGTCATGATATCTTCAAGGCCGTATATTTTACGGCAGATAATCATAAGCGTGAGCACCATTGCAAAACCGGAGAATACCGCACCTGCAACGAAGTAAGGCGGGAAGATGGTTGTATGCCAGCCGGGAATGATGGATACGGCAAAGTCGAACGATACAATGGTGTGTACGGAAAGCACAAGCGGTGTTGCCAGTCCGGCAAGTATCATGTACGACTTCTCGTAATTCCACCAGTGGCGGTTACTGCCTCTCCAGCCAAGTGCAAAAGTACCGTAGAGTACTTTGCCGACTTTGCTTTTGATGCGGTCGCGCACCGTGGCAAGATCCGGAATAAGACCTACATACCAGAAGAGTAAAGATACTGTAAAATAGGTGGATACTGCGAATACGTCCCAGAGAAGCGGTGAGTTGAAGTTGGGCCACATTGCCATCTGGTTTGGCAGGGGGAATACCCAGTAAATCACCCAGATACGGCCCACGTGAATGGCCGGAAAGATACCGGCGCACATCACCGCGAAGATTGTCATCGCTTCGGCAAAGCGGTTGATAGCCGTTCTCCAGCCTTGGCGGAAGAGAAAGAGAATGGCAGAGATAAGTGTACCGGCATGGCCGATACCCACCCACCATACAAAGTTAACGATGGCCCAGCCCCATCCAACGGGCTGATTTAGACCCCATATCCCGATTCCTTCCCAGACCAGGTAGCCAATGGAAACCAGAAGAATCAGAAGCAGAATATTGGAAATCCCGAAGGCAACATACCAGAGCTTGGGAGTGGGGCGGAGGTTGATGTCCGTCACAAGTGCCGTGACGCTCTTGAAGTCGTGATTACCCTTTACAAGAGCGGGTTCGGGAACGTATTCGTACGTTTTACTCATGTTAAGTTAGTTGCAATTAAATATGCTTGGCTGTTAAGCCAAATCTGAGTTAGCATTTCTGAGTTTGGCGAGGTATGAAGTTCTCGGGCGAACATTCAATTCCTCCAGCATCACGTAATTTCTTTCGTTTCGTTTTTCAATCGTAATCCGGCTGTTTTCATCGGTAAGGTCGCCAAACGAAATTGCGTTTGCAGGGCACGCCTGCTGGCATGCGGTCTGTACCATGCCGTCGGCCGGTTTTCGAGATCCTGTTTCGATACGGGACTTGGTTTTAGCCCGGTTCACCCGCTGCACGCAGTAACTGCACTTCTCCATCACACCACGGAAACGAACGGTAACATCAGGGTTCATAGCCATTTGGATGATTTCAGGATCATCACCGGTGGTGAGATACTCTTTCGCGTAGTTGAAGAAGTTGAAGCGGCGAACCTTAAACGGACAGTTGTTTGCACAATATCGGGTACCAATACAGCGATTGTAGGTCATTTGATTCATGCCGTCATCGCTGTGAACCGTTGCAGCCACGGGACACACCTGCTCGCATGGTGCGAGTTCACAGTGCATACACGGAACGGGTTGATGATAGACCTTCGGATTGTCTTCATCACCTTCGAAATAGCGATCGGTTCGAATCCAGTGCATAATTCTGCGACGGCCCACTTCCCGCTTGCCGATTACCGGTATGTTGTTTTCCGCCTGACAGGCAATGGTACACACACCGCAACCGAAGCAGGCATTCAGGTCGATAGCCATACCCCATTGCGGCTGATAGTCGGGGCCGTACTGCTCGGTAAATAGAGAAATCGGTCCTTGATCGGCTGTTCCGCGCGCTTCGGCTTCTTTCATTCCGGGCACTTCGAAACCATGAAAACTCTTGAAGGTGGCAAAGTCAGGATTCTCCTTGTATTCCTCCATCGTTGCAGTCCGGATCATGTCACGGCCTTCAAGACTGTAGTGATCCTGCACACAGGCTACTTCATACTGAGAACCTGTTGCTTCAACGTTTGCCGATCGATAGAGCATGGCAGAGCTGCTGCGAAGCGGATAGGTATCCACGCCAACGCCATCTGCAACCCGCCCGAGATTTTCACGGCCATATCCTGTGGTCAGTGTTATGGAATCGTCGGCATGACCCGGCTGAATCCATGCTGCAATTTCGATGGTGCTGTCGCCTGCTGAGATTCGAACGGTTGGAACATTGTTCGTTCTGAAGCTTCGTTCGGCAGGTATTCCGAGAGATACAGCGGTTGCCGGACTCATCAGAGCCACATTGTCCCACGTTATTTTGGTCATGGGTTCGGGAAGCTCCTGAAGCCAGCCGTTGTTGGCAAATCGCCCATCGAATAATGTGGCGTCCGGTTTAATAGTAATTTCCATTCCGGAAATGGGCTGTTCATTCAGATGATCTGAAATTGCGGATCCGAAATTGCCCGCCAGTGAAACCGATACGCTGCCAAATCCAGAATCGGGGTCAATGCCATCATGAAGAATGTTTTCCCAACGTCTGTTAAAGTCGGAAGTGATAACCGTTCTCCAGGTTTCCTGAACCAGGTCGTAGCCTGCAGTATCTTCGCCGGTAATAATCACGTTTAAAAATTCTGATTCACTCAGTCCTTCAAAAAGAGGCAATATCTGCGGCTGAACTATAGAGCGCTGTCCAGTGTACGACAGACCGTCGCTCCAGCACTCCAGGAAATGAGCCCGGTTCACATGCCAGTCGCAAGCCCGCGAAGTTTCATCATAATAATCGGCCAGGTGAATTTTAGTTTCTACATTGGCCAAGGCTGCAGCAAAACCAAGATCTGCAGGTGCGGCGTAAACGGGATTGGTTCCGGCAAATACGACCGTATCAAAGTTTCCGGCCAGCATTTGGCTTACCGCTTCACTGAAAGCAGTTTGCTCGTTTCTATTTTCGTGGTAAGGCAGCTCGTGATAGGTAACCGAGTTGCCGCTGTTGCCGAGCGCCAGGTTGATGGCGGCCACTGCAGCGTGTACGCCGGCTGAGTGATGCTGACCTGCGGTTACGATTGAATTGCCGCGGTTTTCAAGAAGATCATTCGAAAGCTTGTCTACCCAGTCATGCGTGCTGAATTCATTGGTGATGTTGGCAAAAGCCGACAGACCGCTCACCGATTCCGACAGTCGGGCTGCGAGTGCATAGGTGAATGCCGGAATTTGTGAAGTCTTCAATTTGAGCCTGTGGTCGGCGTAGGAACCGGTAATTGTGTAGGAATTCTCAACAGTGTAGATTCGCGACATTTCGTCGTCGGTTGAGGTTACCTTTCGCCGTCCGGTCAGTTTGTAAGCATTTTCGACGCTGTTTTTATGTCCGCATGGACTCATGAAATCGTCATCAATCGCAACTACCACGTCGGCATTGTCGAAATGATTCACGGTTCGAAGGCGCCGGCCGAAGGCGATTTGTGTGCCTTCAAGGGCATTTTCTTCATTGAATGGCTCAAATGTAACCCAAGAGGCATTCGGGAAAGTGTTCAGCGCTTCCTGCTTCATCCTATTAAAGGTTGGAGAAGCATTTGATTCGCTAATGAACAGGATATTGCGGTTTCTTTCTGAAAAGTGCTCTGAAGCAAATGCGACAAAATCATCTTTTGAAACAGATTCGCCATTTCTGCGGGGCGAGCGCGAACGGTCGGGATCGTACATGGAAAGAATCCCGGCCTGGTTGTAAATGCTGGTACGTCCGCCGCTTGAGGGATGTTCTTCATTCCCTTCAAGTTTGGTTGGGCGCCCCTCATTGTTTTCTACGAGAAGTCCTGTTACGGTATCCTGGAATGGCATGCTGGTAGCGTAGAATAAGGGCTCGCCAAGTACCAGGTGTTCAGGCTGCTCATTAAAAGGCAGGATTTTCTGGACAGGCTTGCGGCACGAGGCGAAACCTGCAAGGGCGATAGAAGCTCCCATCACTCTCAAGAAACTGCGTCGTGATACCTGATCAGTTAATTCTGTAGCGTTTTCCGGGAATTCCCGCTCAACGAATTTTTTATACTCTTCGTTTTTTGCGAGCTCATTTAAACTTTTCCAATACGTTGTTTGATTCGGCTGGTCGCTCATTCTTTACAGAATATTAAATTGAAACTCTAAGTTTACAGGCTTCAATGGTGATGAATTAGAAATGGCAGCTTTGGCAGTAAACAGGAGCACTGATGTTGTGCTTGGCAACTAGGTCACGTCCCATTTCAAGTTGATTCTCAGCTACATATCCCATAGTTGTAACTTCCGATACTGGCCTTACATGTTTTTCCGGTTCCCGGTGACAATCGAGGCACCAACTCATACTGAGTGATTTGGCCTGAAAAACAACCTCCATCCTGTCTATTCGCCCGTGACACGATTCACAGCCAACACCTATATTAACGTGAGCGGCGTGATTGAAATAAGCGTAATCGGGCAGGCGGTGTACCTTTATCCATTCAATAGGATTACCGGTTTCATAACTTTCGCGCACAGGTGCAAGTGATTCGGCATCCGTCCGAATCTGGCTATGGCAGTTCATGCACGTTTGGGTGGTTGGAATGTTGGCATACTTGGATTCCGTTACTTGCGTATGGCAGTATTGGCAATCCATGCCAAGCTGACCCACGTGAACTTTGTGGCTGAACGGGACAGGTTGCTCCGGCGCATAGCCAACATCTGTAAACTCCGGGGAGAAGAAATACCAGACACCGAAAACAGCGGCGTTCAGAAAAACAATTACACCAATTAAAATTCGCTTCGGGGCTTCATTTGCCCACTTTGGAAAAATCTGAGCCATAAATTCTACTAAGAATTATCAATTGCCTTGTTGTGACACCTGAAAGGAACGGCAGGAAGGTACCGAAATATCAAAATTCCTCATACCCCCATCGTCTGCAGACGTAATATTTATAATGATTCTAAATAATTCAGGATGTCGGTAGATATCGTTAAACAATTTCCGAGAAATATAGGGTACAACTCTCAAAATTGCTGAGAATTAAGCCAACTTTTTTCCCGGCAAAACGGTTAGGAAGAAGCAATCTACAGGGCATGATACAAACGTTGGGAAAAGATTGGATTGAAGCATCTTACATAGCACATGACGTACTTCTGAAGCACATAAATGGTAATAAATTGCTTTAATGATGAATCAAATCCCTTCAATAAAGATTTAAATTTTGAGAGCGAAAAGCTCTATTATTGCACACGATATAAACGAAATACTTTAAAGCAGTTTTATGAGTAACTCAGTGAATGAAGATTTAACCGTTGATTTTCTAAAAGATATTAGCGTTCCCAAGGCTATCGGCACCATACTTCTGGTTAGCGTTGCAGCGTTTCTGTTTCTTATTTGGTTGATTTATTTCAGGGAAACGGCTGAAGAAACGGCGGCTTGGGTAGCAAATCTGCCTGCTCTAAATGCTATGCTGAACAGTGTAAGTACGGTTCTGATTCTTGCAGGTTTTGTTGCCATCAAAAAACGAAATTTTGTGGCACACATGAAGCTGATGCTGACCGCCTTTATCACCTCATCTCTCTTCCTTATTAGCTATCTGATCTATCATCACTATGTAGGGCATACACCTTTCCCGGGTCAGGGATTTATCAGGCCGGTATATTTCACCATCCTGATTTCACATATAATATTGTCGGCCTTTGTGGTGCCTCTGGTTCTCACCAGCTACTATTTCGCATTTTCAGGAAAGTTTACAACCCACCGCAAAGTTTCGAAATGGACCTTCCCGATATGGCTCTACGTATCGGTAACGGGAGTGATGATCTTTTTTATTCTGAATGCATACGTGTGAGAACCACCGCAGTGCCGGGGTTGTGCAAAAGCGCGCGGCAGGGTGCAGGGAACAAGCATCAAGCATCAATTT
>PWWL01000314.1 GCA_003561515.1 Balneolaceae bacterium | reverse complement strand
CTCAAGGCAAAACCACCTGCAACGACGCGTATACATATGCCGTTTCGCCAACCGTAATACCCGTTCCGGGAAACAAATCGATTAAGGAATATCTCGGGCTTAAAAACACAGGCCATCGTCAGTTGTCGTGAGCGCGGATGGTGGCACCGCCGGGTTGGGCAGAGCCCGCTCAATCTCCGGAGTTTGATGAGGTAACCATTGTATTATCGGGTAAAATGCAGGTCGAAATTGCGGGTGAAGTAATTGATATAGATGCCGGTCAGCCATTTCTTGCACATAAGGGCCATACCATTCGATATTCCAACCCATTTGATGAGCCTGCCGAATACTGGGCTATTTGTGCACCCGCTTTTTCAATCCATACAGCAAATCGCGAAGACAACTAATTCAAGTTTAATGCTTAAACGAACACTATTTTTCGAACAACACAAAAAACACAATGCAAAGCTGATCGACTTTGGTGGCTTTGAAATGCCTGTTCAATATTCCGGGATTCGCCAGGAACATCGTGCCGTAAGAAATAAAGCCGGACTGTTTGACGTGTCGCACATGGGAGAGTTTTTTGTAAGCGGCCCTAAAGCTCTGAACCTCATTCAAAAGGTGACAATCAACGATGCGTCAAAGCTGGAGCCGGGTAAAGCTCAGTATACCGCCATGTGCTACGAAGACGGCGGTATAGTGGATGACCTGCTGGTATATATGTTCTCTAAAAACGAGTATATGCTTGTAGTAAATGCATCCAATATCGATAAAGACTGGGATTGGATTTCGTCGCACAACACGATGGATGCATCATTGGAGAACCGTTCCGATGAAATAGCTCTTTTGGCCCTGCAGGGACCGGCCTCGGTCACAATTTTAAATGAAATAGCAGGTATCGATACATCGGGTGTCAAGTTCTACACCTTTGAGGAAGGAACAGTTGCTGGCGAACAGGGTGTAATCATCTCCGCCACCGGTTATACCGGCGAAAAAGGATTTGAACTCTACATCGATACAAAAAAGAGCGACCCAGTGAAAATATGGAAAGCACTGACGGAGGCAGGCAGCAGATTTGGACTCGAGCCTGCCGGCCTCGGCGCACGCGATACCCTTCGGCTGGAAATGGGGTATGCGCTGTATGGAAACGACATTACCAACGAAACAACTCCACTTGAAGCCGGCATGGGCTGGCTCACTAAGCTGGAAAAAGGTGACTTTATCGGCCGTGAAGCACTTCTGAAGCAAAAAGAGAATGGATTAAGGCGAAAGCTCATGGGGTTTGTTACGGATGAACCCCGAAATGTTCCGCGACAGGGTTATGAAATTGGCGATAGTGACGGGAACGTAATTGGATTTGTAACAAGCGGTACACAGTCTGTATCCTTGGAAAAGGGAATCGGTATGGGATATATCCGCATTGACAAGGCACAGCCCGATCAAAGAATTGCTATACATATCCGTAAAAAAACTGCGGAGGCCACTGTGGTGAAGCCCCCGTTTTATAAAAAATAGAAGCAGCAACATTTGCACATGAAACCTAAGAACACAGACGTTTTCTTTTCTGCACAATCATTTGATGAGCCTGAACTGCGCAATAAAGTCGTGGTGGTTATTGATGTGCTGAGAGCCACATCTACCATTGTAACTGCGCTTAGCAATGGTGCAAAAAGCGTGATACCCGTGGGAGATATGGGTGAGGCCAGTAAAATTTCACAGAGCGTGGACTCCGATAATTACCTGCTTTGCGGTGAGAAGGACGGCGTTAAAATTCAAGGATATGATCACGGAAACTCGCCTCTCGAATACACCCCTGAAGCGGTGAAGGGAAAAACGCTGATCTTTAACACCACCAATGGTACCAAAGCGATCAAAAAAGCTGCAGGGTCTCCAAAGGTTAGAATTGCATCTTTCCTGAATATGTCGGCAGTGGTAGATTCGCTTATAGGAGAAGAGAGCGACATTTTACTGCTGTGTGCGGGCTGGAAAGGAAGGCTCGCTGTGGAAGATACAATACTTGCAGGTGCAATTATTCACAAGTTAAACAACGGAACATTACCCGACGATGCAACAGACGGCACAAGAGTTGCTTTTGGCCTGTATGAAAAATATGGTGAGAATATTGAACAGGTAATCATGAAATCGAATCACGCCGCGAGGCTGGTGAAGCTGGTTGGCAGTGATGACATCGAATATTGCTGCAGGCGCGACATTTGCAATCTGCTCCCCGTGCTTAAGCATGGAATTATCTCGATAAATAATGGCTAAAAAGAAACAGACAAATACATTTTTAAGCAGCTTTACCTACACGCGAAAGATGGAGATTGCCGGCATTCTGGTAATGTCGGTTTCTGCGCTGCTTTTGCTTAGCATCGCATCTTATCATCCCGGAGATTACGGAATTGTGAAATCAATGCCTTCGGGTTCACTATTCCAAATTGATCAAGGGCCGGCTCTTCGGGTCAGTAACTGGCTTGGTGTTATTGGAGCATACATTTCTAACTTATTTGTACATACACTTTTTGGCTATGCAAGCATTATTGTTCCAATTCTGATTGCTGCTATTGGATGGTATGTTTTCAGACAAAAGCCTCTCAGCCTGCTTGGCTGGCCGCTGGCTTACGGCATTTGGGTTATGGTTCTTCTCTCTACCATCTCAGGCTGGTTCTACAACCGCTATGAAGCTTATTCGATGGCCTGGAGCGGCAACTCAGGAATCTCTCTGGCAAGTATATTGCATAATGTGACCGGCATTGGCTCCATCATTATTCTGACCGTATTGCTGTTCGTTTCACTGCTAATACTGGTTGACAGAGACTTGCAAAAAACGGTGGACGCAATAAAAGGCTGGGCTGCATCCTACAAAGAGAAACGGGAGCGCAGCCGGGAAGAGAAGCTGCGGCGCAAGGATGAGAAAGCCGCTATTAAACAGAGGCAAAAAGCCGAGGCAGCGGAAAAGAAAGAGCAGGAAGCGCGCCTGAAAAAAGTAACGTCAGCTCCAGAAGAGCGTGAAGAGGTTACCATCGAAGATATTGTTGAACGATCGCAGGAGGAAGACCGTGAGCGTGAACTACAGCGCAAGAAGGAAAGCGCTGAGCTTGAAAAGCTGCCACCTCGTGCCATTCTTGAAAAGAAAATATCATCCGAAGAGCAGGAAATTGGAGATAATGGCGACGATGACGACGT
>PWWL01000305.1 GCA_003561515.1 Balneolaceae bacterium | reverse complement strand
TCGGTTAGATATGAGCCTATCCAAGCTGCGTTTGTGTTAACGGTGTCGCCGATTAGCAGTTCGTTGCCTATGGAGATGATATATGCTTTTTTCATACCGACGGAAAATAGCAGTTTGCTCGGCTATCATGAAATTTCAACTTGTGTTATTTCTTATCACTATTTCTATAGTACCACCGTAAATGCCGGATTGTTTAAAAAATCTGTCATTCCAATTGATTACAGAGTGTTTTACCTTTGGGCGTGGAAAAAATACCGAACATACTCAGCGGCTTCAGGATGGCTATGGCCCCGGTGTTCCTTGTTTTGTTTATTCAGGACGATATTTTGCTCAGGGGGCTGAGCCTGGTTGTATTCGCAGTGGCTGCCATTACAGATTATTTTGACGGATATTACGCACGGCGTTATCAAATTGAGAGCGAATTTGGAATCTTCTTAGATCCGCTGGCGGATAAGTTTTTGACCTTCGCCGGATTTGTATGTCTTCCTTTCCTGGATCCCTCTCAATTTCCTTGGTGGGCCGTTGCGCTGATAGTAATCAGAGATGCAGGCATCACGAGTCTCAGGATTTTTGCAAAGCGACGGGATATAATACTCCAGACGCGGGTAACGGCTAAAGCAAAAACCGCCATGCAGATGGGTTTTCTATATGTTGCCCTGCTTTTCGGCTTCTTTCAGCTCTTTGGCGGTGCATTTGGAGAGTTTGTCCGAAATGTATTCGAAATGGATATCTTTTTCTGGGGCATGATGGCCGTTACGGCCGTTACCGTTTACTCCGGGATTGAATATCTTGTAGTAAACAAAGATCTCTTTAATAAGCCTGCTTCTAAATGACAGGTCTGAAGCTGGCTTTTGGTACACTGTTTGGTTCCGGCCTTCTGCCGAAAGCCCCGGGGACCTGGGGAAGCCTGTGTACGCTTCCGCTAATTTACGGAGTCTGGCTCCTATCACCGGTGTACGGAATTCCGGCGCTCGTACTAGTGGCATCTATTCTTTCACTGTGGAGTTCTCCTGCAGCCGTCCAGAAATACGGCGACGATCCGCCACAGTTTGTAATGGATGAGGCTGCCGGGCAGGCACTTGTATTTGCAGCCACTTCGTTCACATACGGCATCGCAGGCAATCTTACCTGGCTGTTGGTCGGGTTTATTCTCTTTCGGATTTTCGACATCCTTAAACCGCTGGGAATCGACCGCTTGCAGAAATTACACGGGAATTTTGGTATATTAGCAGACGATTTGCTTGCAGGCGTTTATGCTCTGGCATCTCTTGAATTTATAAAACTCATTTCGACACCCTTACTCTGACGGTTAAAAATAATAATAAGGGCTTAACAACAGTTTATTAGCTTATATCTGCAGACGTTTTAAAAGCGGCTCACCGCCTGCTTTAAAAAAGTACAGACAGAATCATATGATTGAAACAACAAATACATACAAGATTGTAGACAAAGACTTTGCAAAAGAAATTGCAAAGCATTTACTTGATATTAACGCGGTTGTACTCAGACCAAATGATCCCTTTACATGGTCATCAGGCTGGAATTCACCTATTTATTGCGATAACAGGCTAACGCTTCGATACCCTGAAATCAGAAGAAAGATTTCGCTTGCCTTTATAAATGTCATCCGCAAGGAATTTTCGGATGTGGAGGTAATTACAGGCACAGCTACTGCAGGCATCCCGCATGCGGCCTGGGTAGCCGGATCGCTCGACAAGCCACTCGCCTACGTACGCGCCAAAGCTAAGGCCTATGGACTTGGTAACCAGATTGAAGGCGGTGTAGATAAGGGGCAGTCAACCATCGTAATTGAAGACCTCATTTCCACCGGCGGCTCAGCTGTTTCAGTAATTGAAGCCCTGAATTTCATCGGGGCTGATGTACGGGGAGTTATCAGTATTTTTACGTATGGATTTGAAAAAGCAACCGAGAGGTTCAGAGAACTCGGCACTCCCGTTTTTTGTTTAACCGACTACAGTACACTCATAGAAGTAGCCATGGAGCAAGGCAAGATTCAAAAAAGTGATCTCGAACTTCTCAACTCATGGCGTGAGAATCCTTCCGAATGGCCAATGTAAATTCAGAAAATTATCTAATCTTCGCTGCAGCAACTTCTGCCGTATCGCTCTACACTGCGCGAAAATTGAAGCGCAACTTTAGCTACTACAGATCGGAAGGAGAAAACTCCGTAGAACGAGAAAAGCTGATTATGCTATGTCGCGACATTCGGCATGACGCATTCGGCTTGCGCAACCTCATAGATTCGGATGAAATGTTCTCACCTTTTTACGTGGCACTTGCCGGTAAAATCGCAGATAATCTTGAAGAACTCCATAGGAAGCTGCTCTTTTTCGATGCAGATCTCATCAAAGAAATTATTCCTGAGATTGATAGTGAAAGAATTTTTTGGCGAGAGCTCACAGATCCCGGGTTTTACTCGGAAGCACTCAGCACACATCTCGACCATGAACTTCCAGCGAGGTTCTTCCGAATAGAAAAAGGCCTTCAGCATCTACCCATTTCGATCTCCATATAGGTGATATTCACCCCAGGCTTGTATTGATTATCGTAACAATCTCATACACAACAGCTCTTTAATTACATGAAACATATTCTACTATTTTCTGCCGCTCTTTTACTGTTTACCGGATGTCTGAATGATTCCATGGAACAGTATGATGACACAGCCGATCTCGAATTTTATGAAAGCTTTCTTCAGCAGGAAGGAGTACAAATGACCGACACCGGCCTCCTCTATCGAACGATTGAGGAAGGTGAGGGAGAAACTCCCGAGGGAGATGATTATACATTTGTATTCTACAGCGGAAATTCCGTGGATGAATCATCTAGTTTCAGAACTGGTGATGACCCTGATATTCTTCAGCCTTCATCATTCGAAAATTTTGCCGGAATCGGTGAGGGAATACAACTCATGAATACAGGTGCCATTTTTGAATTCGTTCTGCCCTCCGACCTTGCTTTGCGTGATGGCCGGGTTTATTATTTTGAAATAGAACTTGAATCCTTTCTTATGGATCCTGATCAGTTTTTAACCCAAAATGCAGAGCAGGAAGATATCTCCGTAACCGGCAGCGGCCTGCAATATCGAACTCTGGAAGAAAATGAAAACGGAGGTGAATCGCCGGGGCCGGAAAGCACCGTCCGCGT
>PWWL01000205.1 GCA_003561515.1 Balneolaceae bacterium | reverse complement strand
TATATATGGGGGCTATTGACGGTAATAAGCGGCACCACATTTTCAACTATTTCTGGGCTGAAGCTCTTAAGCAACGACGAACAACTGTTTCCGACCTGCTTAACCACCTCAATAATAATGTCGATTACACATCGAGGCGGCTTCACGACCGTCCGCAGGAAATCCATGCATTCGGGAACTTTACATTAAATATGGCTCAGTAATGAGCGCATGGTTTTTCGTCATACTCAGTGCATCGTGTTCGGTTCTTATAGCCCACTTTCTGAAAGTGGCCGAAACAAAGAAACTAAACACCGTTCGCGTACTTACTGTAAACTATCTTATAGCCACCATTGTGGCATTCAGTACATCAGATTTCGGCGCAGTACAGGCGCTTGACTTTTCGGCGGGAACCGGCCCCGTGCTACTTGCACTGTTCACCGGCGTTATTTTTATCGCCAACTTTTTCATCTATAGCAAGTCGGTTTTTCACAACGGAGTTGGGATCAGCATTGCATCTATGAGAATTTCACTGATTCTGCCTGTGCTGCTTTCAACGTTGTGGTATCTCGAACTGCTTACGTTTTCTCAGTGGATGGGGGTATCATTCGTTTTTGTAACACTCTGGCTGCTGCTGCCAAACAAGCGTAAAATGCTGCGTGAACCTTTCAGCGCCGCATGGCTGTTGGTTCTTCTGTTTCTTGGCACCGGTATCGGGGATGCTTCCCTGAAGATATATGAAGCTGAATTTTCTTCAGCAGTGGGAAAGGAACAGTTTATGGGGTTTGTATTTCTGACGGCTTTTTTGATTGGAATAACCGTGATAACATTTCGAAAAAACTGGAGGTTTACCTTCAGGGAGCTGCTGATCGGGACGGCAGTTGGAATTCCGAATCTCTACTCGGCGATTTTCTTGATTGAGGCACTCGAACGAATGCCCGGCGGAGTTGTTTACAGCAGTGTGAATGTTCTTACCGTGCTAGGCGGTACTATATTGGGCGTTGTACTATGGGGCGATAAACTCACAAAATTGCAGTGGACGGGAATTCTTTTAACACTGGTTTCAATTCTCTTGCTTATTTAGATCAATGTGAGTAGGAGGTACTGTATTTTAACCATTACAAAAAAAATAAATACACCACATGACCCTGATCGAACTAATCAGAACCAAAGCATCAAAATCGAAAAAAAGAATTGTGCTGCCCGAAGCTGAGAAAGATATACGTGTTGTTCGGGCTGGAATTAAGCTCCTTGATGAAGGCTATGCAGAACCGGTGCTGCTTGGTAGCAGGGAGGTTGTTAAAAAGCTTGCCGGTGATAACGGAGACAACCTTCCGGACGCACTCAAGGTGTTACCTTATGCTGATCCGGCAACCGAAGATGAGAAGTACGAATTTTACAAAGAGAAATTAAAGCATAAAAACCTGGATTCGGCGAGGCTGAAAGAGCTCTGTGTAAATCCGTTATTTACGGCAGGGTGGATGCTGGCAACAGGGCGCGCAGATGCTGCCGTTGCGGGTTCGATCGCCTCAACCGGCGATGTGATTGTTTCGGCTCTGCGTACCGTAGGCGTGGCTGAAGGATCTGGGCTTGTATCGAGTACCTTTTTAATGGAAATGCCCAACGGGCGTGTCTTTTCCTATGCCGATTGTGCCGTGGTGCCTTATCCCGACTCGGAACAGCTGGCCTCAATAGCCTTGGATACAGGCCGCACGCATCAGATGCTCACAGAAAGTGAACCTGTAATCGCATTCCTCTCTTTTTCCACTAAGGGAAGTGCGCGCCACGAAAGGGTAGACCTAGTTCAGAATGCCGTGGAATTGGCAAAATCCAAAAATACCGGGTGGAGGATCGACGGCGAGTTCCAGTTCGATACGGCAGCCGTTCCCGGTATAGCTGCTCGCAAAGCGCCTGAGTCACAGGTCAGGGGCGATGCCAATGTGTTTATCTTTCCGAACCTTGACGCCGGCAACATCGCCTATAAAATCACCGAGCGCCTCGCAGGTGCCACGGCCACCGGCCCCATCCTTCAGGGACTTAACGAACCCTATATGGATCTCTCTCGCGGCTGCTCGGTCGATGATATCGTAAATACAGCGTGCGTGGCGGCTCTTATGGCTTGATTTTCGTTAATGGTATCATCGTTAACGGTGTAGTGGTTATTCGTTAAATCGTAAACTCGATTTATCTCAACGATTAAACGAATAACGATGCCACGTGCCTATCACTCCAATAGCCCTAATCAATTGGATATTTACTTACTAAAGACGGTTCTTTTCGAATAAGCCGAGCTCGTTTTTCAAGAACTCAGAATTTGCTTATATTAATTCATTCTAAATAAGAACAACATCTATAAGCTATTATTTTTATGAACTAATTGAAGCTTCAGGGTGTTGAAAAATCAGTAATCATCACATTAACTCCAACTATAAAAGATCGACATGAGTGAGACAAAAGCTCTCGAATCAATGATTGGTGAAGAATACAAGTATGGCTTCACCACCGATGTTGAATACGAAGATTTTCCGAAAGGTATTAATGAGGATGTTGTACGCCTTATTTCAGAGAAGAAGAATGAACCTGAATGGATGACGGAGTTTCGTCTTAAGGCATACCGCAACTGGACTGAAATGGAAGAGCCGAGCTGGTTTAATGCTACGTATGAAAAGCCAAAGTTCGACACGCTTCAGTACTACTCAGCACCCAAAAACAAACCCAAGCTGAACAGTCTGGACGAAGTAGATCCTAACATTCGTGAGACCTACGAAAAGCTCGGCATTCCTCTCGAAGAACAAAAAATGCTTGCCGGTGTTGCCGTTGATGCCGTATTTGACAGCGTTTCGATCTTTACCACATTCAAGGAAAAGCTGGCTGAAGCAGGCGTGATTTTCTGTTCAATTTCGGAAGCGATCCAGGATCATCCAGAGCTTGTGAAGAAATACATGGGCTCGGTAGTCCCGGCCCGAGACAATTTTTACGCCGCACTTAATTCTGCTGTGTTTTCTGATGGTTCGTTCTGCTATGTACCTAAAGACACGATTTGCCCGATGGAGCTGTCTACGTATTTCCGTATAAATAACATGAACTCCGGACAGTTTGAGCGTACTCTCATTATTGCAGAGGAAAATAGCCATGTTAGCTACCTTGAAGGGTGTACAGCTCCCATGTATGATGAGCATCAGCTGCACGCTGCAGTTGTTGAGCTGATAGCACTTGATAATGCCGAGATCAAATACTCTACCATACAAAATTGGTACTCGGGAGACGAGGATGGTAAAGGCGGTATTTACAACTTTGTTACAAAGCGTGGTGCATGCCGCGGCAAAAATTCAAAAATTTCCTGGACGCAGCTCGAAACCGGTTCTGCTGTGACATTGAAATACCCCAGTGTTATTTTGCAGGGCGACAATTCTGTAGGTGAATTTTTCTCTGTTGCCGTAACCAACAAGCGTCAGCAGGCCGATACCGGCACAAAGATGATTCATCTTGGCAAAAACACAAAAAGCACGATTATTTCTAAGGGGATCTCTGCAGGAAAATCGGATAACAGCTATCGAGGGCAGGTAAAAATCAGCAAGAAAGCTGACAACGCCCGAAACTATTCGCAGTGCGATTCGATGCTGATTGGGCAAACTTGTGGTGCGCATACGTTTCCTTACATTGAATCTGCTAATCCCACAGGAAAGATTGAGCATGAGGCTACCACATCGCGAGTGGGGGAAGACCAAATTTTCTACCTGCAGCAGCGAGGCATTAGTGAAGATGACGCAATTTCACTTATCGTAAATGGCTTCTGCAAAGAAGTACTCAAAGAACTCCCGATGGAATTCGCCGTTGAAGCCAACAAACTTCTAAGCATCAAACTCGAGGGCAGTGTGGGATAGCGCAGAGTGGAGATAAAAAGTCCCCTCTCGAGAGGGGCTCCGAGCGAAGCGATTCCCACGGAGTGATTTAGGGGTGTGTTCGGTCATGAACCAATCCCTGAGATTTTCCAGAATCCCCCCGAATCTACTGAACACTAAAGTACTTCCCGCGAGGGAATAAGATTTTCAAAACAATAAAAAGCTAAACCAAACAGACAAACCGTGTTAGAAATCAAAAACTTACATGCAGTGGTTGAGGGTGAAGATATTGAGATCCTCAAAGGTGTGAATCTTAAAGTTAATAAAGGTGAAATCCATGCCATCATGGGGCCGAACGGCAGCGGCAAAAGTACGCTTGCCAAAGTGGCTGCCGGCCATCCGGAGTATGAAGTTACGGGCGGTGACATTCTCTATGATGGCGAGAGCATCCTGGAACTTGACCCTGATGAAAGAGCTCATGCCGGAATTTTCCTGGCTTTCCAATATCCCGTTGAAGTTCCGGGTGTAACAAACACAACGCTTTTGAGGGAGTCGTACAATACAATTGCCGCCTCACGCGGTCGTGAAGAGCTTGACCCGCTGGAGTTTGATGACTATATCAGCGATAAACTTGAGTTGGTTCAAATGAAGCGTGATTTCCTTGACAGAAGTGTCAATACAGGTTTTTCAGGCGGTGAGAAGAAAAGAAATGAAATATTCCAGATGGCTGTGCTCCAGCCCAAGCTATCGCTGTTAGACGAAACCGATTCCGGGCTCGACATAGATGCACTAAAGATTGTTTCTGATGGAATCAATAAACTACACGGCGACGATGATGCGGTAATACTGATTACACACTACCAGCGACTGCTTAATTATATTGAGCCAGACTTTGTGCACGTTATGATTGGCGGTAAAATCGTTAAAAGCGGCGATAAGACACTTGCTCTGAAATTGGAAGAGCAGGGCTATGATTGGCTGGAAGCTCATGCAACCGTAAATGGAGAGGCAGGCTAATGAATTCTTCTACTTCTGTTGAATCATCGTTCTTGCACCGGCTTGCTAAGCATATTACTGCAAGCGGGAAATGGGCTGCGATCCGTAATCAAAGCCAAAAAGATCTGAATATGTCTTCCTTTCCTCATAAGAAAATTGAGGAGTGGAGATTCACCGACTTGCGTCCAATTACCAGAACTGAATTTGTGCCCTTCGACGAAGCCGGCGTATTTCCCGCTACCGATATCGAACAATACTTTATCCCGGAATCGGATCGAAGCCGTCTCGTTTTCATTAATGGTAATTATCACGAGAAATATTCTTCAATTGGAGGCCTGGGAAAAGGCGTCACGGTTGGTAACCTATCCGACTTCGAAGAACACGATTCGGTTTCTGAGTATCTTAATAAACTCGTGAATTACGATAATGATGTGTTTGTTCATTTCAATGGGCTCAATTTTGTAGATGGAGCATTCATCCATCTCGAAAAGGATGCAAAGGCTGAAGCGCCGATACAGGTTCTGAATCTTTACACTGATGCTAAAGAACCATTTATCTCAACACCTAGGCTCCTCGTGGTTGCTGAAGAAGAGTCGGATGTCACGATCATAGAAGACCATATTGGATTAGCCGGTAATACGTATCTGACTATTCCGGTTTGTGAAGTGAAGGCGAAGCAAGGTGCGCATATTCACCATGTCCGAATTCAGCGCGATAGTCTTAGTGCATTGCATGTATCGCGGCCAATCGCCTACGTTGAAAAGAATTCCGAGTATCACTCTTATACCATCAACCTGGGTGCCAAACTGGCCCGCAACGAGCCGCGAGTGGTTCAGGAAGATGAGGAGGTGGATTTCACCCTTGATGGTCTTGTACTGATTGACGGCGAACAGGTAGCCGACACCCATTCCGTGATGGATCACAGGTTTTCGCATGGTGAAAGCCACCAGCTCCATAAAGTTGTGGTGAACGGCAGCGCCCACAGTATCTTCAACGGCAAGATCTTTGTTCGTAAAGACGCACAAAAAATTGACTCGTTCCAGGAGAACAGAAACCTTCTGCTTTCGAACGACGGACTGGTGAATACCAAGCCCCAGCTCGAAATCTTCGCGGACGATGTTCTCTGCTCACACGGAGCCACCATCGGTCAGCTCGATCCTGAAGAGGTATTTTACCTGCAGAGCCGAGGCATGACCGAAGAAAAGGCGAAAGAGGTACTCACGTACGCATTTGCCCTCGAAACTATTGAAAACATGAAGGTGGAATCGGTTCACAAGCTCCTCATCGAGGAAGTGTACCGCTACACCAAAGCAAACACCGTCGCAAAAGTAACGGCGTGATTACAGAAGTCCCCTCTTGAGAGGGGATTTAGGGGTGTGTAGAGTATGTTGATCAAATATTCGAACCAGCCGGTTCCACGATCAATCGCAACACCCCCTTATTCACTCTGTTACACAGAGTATTTGAAAAATAATCCGAAATCTACCAAGTCCTTCGGACTCTGGCAGGATCTTTGTTTTATGCCACAGCAAACAACTACCATACCGACAATCGATTTTGAGAAGATCCGAAAGGACTTTCCGGTTCTGCACCAGAAGGTGAACGGACATCCGCTCGTTTATCTCGATAATGGTGCGTCGGGACAGATGCCGGTGCAGGTGGCCGACAGAATTGATCTGTATCACAGGTATGAACATTCCAATGTTCATCGTGGCATCCATACGCTCAGCCAAAACGCAACCGATGCTTATGAGTTGACCCGAAAAAATGTGCAGGAGTTCATCAATGCATCTTCGCACGAGGAAATAGTATATACCACAGGTGCCACCGATTCTATAAATCTTGTAGCCAACACGTTTGGTGCTGCGAATCTCAGGGAAGGAGATGAGGTCATTCTTTCCGAAATGGAGCACCACGCCAATATCGTACCCTGGCAGATGGTTGCCGAAAGAACCGGAGCCGTCATTAAAGTTATTCCGGTTACTGATTCGGGAGACCTTGATATGGATGCTTACAAGGATCTGCTGAGTAACAAGACCAAAATTGTGGCAGTGATTCACGTTTCGAATGCTCTGGGTACGGTAAATCCTGTTAAAGAGATAACCGACCTTGCCCACGAAGCGGGTGCTGCTGTACTGATAGACGGTGCTCAGTCGGTTCCACATCAAAAAGTGGATGTACAGGAGATCGGCTGCGACTTTTTTGTCTTTTCAGCCCACAAGATGTGCGGACCCACCGGATTTGGAATTCTATACGGCAAGAAGGAACTGCTTGATGCTATGCCTCCGTACCGCGGGGGCGGTGACATGATCGACAAGGTGAGTTTTGAAGAGACCACCTATAATGTTGCTCCATACAGGTTTGAAGCGGGAACACCGCCCATCTCGGCTGGTATTGGACTGGGAGCAGCCATCGATTATCTCAATTCTATCGGGATGGAAAATATCGAAACCCGGGAACAGGAGCTTGTGAACTATGCCGTAAAACGGCTAAGTGAAATTGAAGGCCTTCGAATGATTGGAGAATCGGAGCACCGGGCGTCGGTTTGCTCATTTGTATTTGATCACATACATGCTTCTGATCTCGGAACCATTCTGGATAAACGAGGAATTGCCGTGCGTACGGGGCATCATTGTGCCCAGCCGATACTTCGGAGGTTTAACGTGCCGGCAACAACGCGCGCATCCATTTCGTTTTACAATACAGAAGAAGACATCGACAGGCTGATTGACGGAATTCATTACGCAAAAACATTTTTTGAATAACAATGAGGTGAAGAAATATGCCTAAAATCAAAGAAATAGAACGTACACCAAACCCCGATGCAATGCGATTTGTATTGGGAGAGCCACTTACAAATGGCGTTACGAGGTCATTCGAAAATAGTGTGGATGCTGAGAGTGATGAACTGGCAAAGGCTCTGTTTAGTATTGATCACGTAATCAATGTGTACTACGTCGACAAGTATATTACAGTAACTCAGGATGGTAAGGCAGTTTGGTCGGAACTGCTTCGCAAGCTTGCCCCGCCCATTCGCGAGGCCTCGCCTCAGCTCGATGCTGCAGAAGACGACGAGGTGCATGCTTCAAAAGAAGTTCAGGAATCAGACGACCCACGCCTGCAACAAATTAACCAAATGCTTGATGAACAGGTGCGTCCGTATCTGCTTGCCGACGGTGGCGGGCTTAAAATTATTGGTCTCGACGGTAACCGCCTGAAGGTACATTACCAGGGCGCCTGTGGAACCTGCCCAACTGCATCAACCGGTACGCTATACGCTATTGAGAGCATGGTTAAGAGAATTGATCCGGAAATACAGGTGATTTCAGTTTAATAGCAGATTTTTAGATACAGCGTATCTACTTACAAAAAGATAACCACATGTCAATTACAATCAGCGAGCGAGCCGCTCAACGGATTCATGAAATCAGACAGGAGCAGAATATCTCTCCTGATATTCCCCTTCGTGTATCTGTTGTAAGCGGGGGATGTTCGGGCCTTACCTATGACCTGGATTTTGATTCAGGCAGTGGGATCTCAAAAGAGGACAAGCAGTTTGAAGAAAATGGTATCAAAGTAGTTGTTGATATGAGAAGCTTTCTTTATCTGGCCGGAACAAACCTCGACTATACAGACGGCCTCACAGGGCAGGGATTTCATTTTCATAACCCAAATGCTGTAAGAAACTGTTCGTGCGGGGAGTCGTTTTCGTTGTAATCATTTGAGTATCGAGTAGCCAGTATCAAGTAGCAAGACTTTTTCGGAGCATGATTATTTGGTGTAAACCTATGATGTTAAAAAAATTGTCTCACTACTTGATACTCGATACTCACTACTAAATCCCATGGAAGAAATTGTAAATAAAGTAAAGCAGTCGAAGCTCGAAACGGTGGATCTTGAAAAGTTCGCCGACGGGATCACGCTTCATGAACTGGATTTGAAGCATTATCTCTTTCACGGGATGATACTCAAGGAAGCGGAATTCCGTGAAAAAACGGAGGCGCATGACTGGAAGCAGTACAAAGGAGCTTATCTTACCGTTTATTGTTCAACCGACGCCATCATCCCAAAGTGGGCCTATATGCTTGTGGTGCAGCATGCAAGCGAATTCGCAATCGATGTACTTTTCGGCCAGAAGCCACAAGCGTTGAGCCAAATCTTCCGCCAAAAGCTGGATGGAGTGAACTGGGAGTATTACGAAGACCGTTTTGTGCTCCTGAAAGGATGCAGCAAGATGGATGTTCCGGCCGATGTGTACATGTACGCCACCAAAAAACTGCTTCCCCACGTGAAAAAGCTGATGTATGGAGAGGCATGCTCGAACGTGCCGGTGTACAGGAAGAAGGGGTAAATTTAGTCAACCTGTCAGCACCCACCGGATCTGACAGCGTTAGTTTGAAGCGGTATCTTATACGCGAGTTCACTCTTGCAAGGTCAGACGCTGACAGAACCGCGCAAAAGCACCGTTGATGCTGTCAGGTCGTAAACTCACCTATCCCTGAGCTTATTTTTAAATGAATCGTTTCCAGAGGTTTCATCCTCATCCCTGATTTCGATCTCAATTATATCGGCCGGCTTGCTTTTTGCGGTTCGTTCCGACTCTCTTCTTTTTCTCTCACCTGCCAGCTGCACTGCCAATTGTGAAAGTTCGTCAGCGGTTTCAACTACTTTGTTCTTGTGTTTTTTCAGATGCCGCTTATTGTACAGGTTATAGAATGGTATTGAAATCAGTGTTAGCCCGATTCCCGCAAGAATTCCGGGCCAGGCTGTGCCGAGGGCATAATTGCCGGCAACTGCTCCAATTACAATCATTACAACTAAAAACGGTAGTGCCACAATGAAACCGGCTCCGGATGGATCCCAATCAAGGCCCCAAATCTGCCGTTTGCTGACTCTGACTCTGAATTTATTTCCCCTGTTCTGAAATAAAACCCGGGTTGTATAAACGCCGGCTTCATCGGTGTAAATCCATTCGAGGCTGGAGGTCGTTTTTCTCACCTTTGCCTTGCCGGAGTAATCATCCCAGAGTTTATCCCACCAAGAGATATCACTGTCGGAAGTACCGTACATATGGTTTAATTCCGTAACCAGTTCATCAAGAGTGCGGGAGTCGGGTGTTATGTTCAGCCATCGCTCACATACTATTTCATTGCTTTTTATACGTGCGTCCTGATTGGGTAATGGCTTGTTTCTATCTGCTTTATCCAGTTCATCTGCAGCACGCTGAACCAGTTCCGGATCAATTCCCGATTCGGACGCTATCTGTGCAAGCTCGTTGAGGGAGAGTCCGTTTTTGAATCCGTTATCCCTGGATACGGATCTCTCTGTTTCCAGTTCGGCAGCTCGTTTCAGAAGCTTTGCTATCTCTTCTTCATTGTAAATTCGCTCCGACATTGATGGGAAAGATTTGGTTAATGATAATGACTGGTGCACATATCCCGAATCTACGAATTAACAGGCGATTTGTTACATTTCATTGCACACCTGCTGCTTGCAGGCTGTTGGGTGGGAAGCCACTAATACGGGCAAAATCAAATCAAAATGCCAGACTCAAAATTTTGGATACTGCTTGCAGCAAGCTGGGCCGGTGTATTTCTTACCGATCTTGTGTTGAGCAACAGCTGTGAGGGATGCGGTATCATTGCGTTTCAGTTTGCAGCAGACGGTGAGATCGTCAGAATCCTGGAAGGGTGGGATAATTCAGAGAACATCGGAATGGCGAAGACGAACCTGCTTCTCGATCTTCTTTTTATGGCAGGTTATACCATATTTCTGTGGGTATGGGTTAGTAAGAGAATAGTTTCTGCAGAAAGTAAGCGGGTAAAGAGCTATTTCCGGTTGTGCTTGATTCTGATTATTGCCGGAGTTTTACTCGATGGAATCGAGAATACCCTGCTCTGGATGAACATTGAAGCATTTATTGCAGGCGATGATCACTACCGGTCAGCCTCCGTGATTGCCGGTCTTAAGTTTCTGGCGATTGGCTGGGTTGCGGTTTCTGCACTGGGGCATACAGTGTGGGCATACCTTCAGCGAACCAAATCTAATTAAACGTGAGTTTCCCAAAGGGATCCCTTGCGGGGCGAGATAAGAGTTTATTTATGAGTGTCCCCCTTTGAGAGGCTGTGAGAAAATTAAAGGACAAGTAAATAATAAATCCGGTTTTTATGGCCACGAAGGCACGAAAGCACGAAGATTACACGAAGGCTATAAAATTGATTTTATTTTGCTTCGTGTGCCCTCGTGGCTTATCGTCTTCGTGGTAAAAAATGTAGGCAAAGATCTTTGATTACGTATTTCTTCACAGCCTCTTGAAGGGGGCAATGGGGGATGATTAGTAATGATTTCAAGTTTAATTATTGAATATCTGAGTCAAATCAACGCTCAGAGGGTCATCCCCCTCATCCCGAACCATCGGGACTCTGCCCCCTTCAAAGGGGGACTTGTGAGGCCTTCGTTGTTATCCCGAACTTAGGTTAATTTATAAACACCAGCCGGCCGTCAGCATTACAGTTAGCTACTTCTTTTGCGCGTTCCATCATTGTAAACACCCAGCAATCATCATACACCGAGCAGAAGCAAACTTCAACATCCACCCGCGACTGCTGCCGGGCACAAACTCATCGATATTTTCCTGCGGGGGAATGCTGAGTATGTCAACCCTCGACTGTGGCGAGATAATTCTGCCGGATGCCTGGGTTACCAGGTAGTTCCCGATACCGATACCAAGCTTGTCGAAAAATTGCGACCAGTCTTCCACCGGCTCGCCATCTACCGTGAGTACGATATATTCGATGATTGCAGGGCCCACTCCCGCATTTTCAAACAGGTAAGAAAAACCATCCTGGCTGTAGGAATATCCGCCGCCCAAAGCCGGCCATACGGAACCTTTCTGTGCCTGTCTGATGAGCGATGTTTCGTACAGGGAGATCCCAATGGCACACACACCGATAAAAACTGCCGATATAGCCGTTATCATTTCGGGTGAGAGTTTCCTTTTATTCTTTGATTTCTTGGCGGGTTTGTTCATGGTATCGGCAGGTATGGTTATTGAGAAAAATCGTCTAATAGATTGTAATGATGGCTTTGTTAAACCACAAAGGTATTATAAAAAAGAGGCCGCCTTGGATTTGGTACATTTAAGTTCTTGACACTTAAACCAAAACCATAGGAGACCTCTTATGAAAGATACACAAGTAGTATACATAGCAATTGACTTA
>PWWL01000278.1 GCA_003561515.1 Balneolaceae bacterium | reverse complement strand
TATATATGTTTGGTGCAGTCAGATGAACTGTAATACCGTAATTGAAAACTGCCTGTAGTACAACGCCATTGAAAGAGTGTCGAAACCGGCAATGCGAGAAGATATTTTTCCTCGCCTGGGATAGCTATTGCCACTTGACATTGGAGGCCATATATAGGTTATGCTACCGGATTAATCGTAATGAGTCCACATTCTGATAATTTTAACAACTTTCTCTTTTTTGTAGACTTGATACACCAAGCGATGCTGGATATTTATTCTCCGTGAATAAGCCCCTTCCAAATTACCAACCAATTTTTCATAGGGAGGATATTCTTCAAAAGGATTTTCCTCAATGACTTCCAATAAGTCTTCGATCTTTGATTTTAACCCTGATGAAGCTGCTTTCTTAGCATCCTTTTTTGCTTGTTTGGTATAAACGAGTTTGTAATTACTCACCAGTCAAGTTCGTCTTCGGTTTCTTCAAGAGGAGTCTCCATTCCTTCTATGATAGATTCTTGCATTCCAGGAATGGAACTCAGATAAAGCGTTTCTTGAATAGCCCGCCAATCATCCTCACTGATTAATACGGCATTTGATCGTTTACCGGTAATTTGGATCGGCTTGTGCGTCTCAGATGCCTCATCGATCAATCGATAAATCTCTTTGCGAGCTTGAGTAGCTGTTAGTGTTTTCATGGGTTGGTAACTTGAATTGATTTATAAAAATAACGTACGCCATAACGTACATATTGTCAAGTTATAAGAAGAGGTAGCATAACGGTGCAGTGGTTAAGCGGTGAGACGACAATCTTTTTTAAGGCTCCGAATCACAAACTCGTCCGCTTGAGTCGCTTGTTAATTTGCCAAGGCAAGCTTTTCGGTGATGTATTCATTCAGACTCTTCCCTTCTTTCTTCGCACTTACATATACCTTACGATGAATTTCAGAAGGTAGGCGTACCATTAACCGACCAGAAAAAGGTTTGTCCGGCTCTTCACCTCGCTCTGCGCAAAACTCCAAATAATCATCAATTGAGTCCTGAAAAGCTTTTTCCAATTCATCTACACTTTTGCCCTGGAAAGTTATTACATCCCGGAGATCCACAACTTCTCCGTGGAAAATTCCAGCTTCCTCGTCGAATTCTACTTTTCCGTTAAATCCTTTGTAATCTAACATGACTATTTAAATTTAGATGGTGTAACCCCTGCTTCTTTCAAATATCTTCGAACTGATTTCAAGGCCCCTTTATCCGTCTCTTTCTGTGGATGAGGACGATGAAATACCGCCTTTACATCATTCAAAACAACTCGAACTCTGGATCCTCTACCTTCACTTACTTCTGCACCCAGGGCAGTGAACAAGGATTCGATCTTTTTCCAATCAACATCCGATCGAACCGGATTATCAAAGATCGCTTGTAGTGTTGTTTGATGTCTTGAACTCAATTTCATAGTGCCATTTTACGACACTACTTATTTAAACGCAAATTCTTTGCCAGTTAGTATGCAAGATGTGAAACGTGTAGGCAAATTAACGGTTTGGCGCTTAACCGGCTTGGCCATTACATGTATTAAAGTCATAAAAAACTGAATGCACTGCAACTCTGAGAATTATTGACAAAGGCAATCAGCGGCCAAGTCCGCAGGAAACACTTGATATTATTCATGGCCTCCTCCCGGATTCATAGATTATGGGTCCGATTTAACTCATAATAAACCAAGGAGGAATGACCATGAAAGTCTATAATGAACAACACTCATATTACTGCGGAATCGATCTTCACGCAAGAACGATGTACGTATGCATCCTGGATAACACTGGGAAAAAGGTGTTTCACAAGAATATCCCCTGCAAATCAGAACGGTTTTTACAAGCCATAGCTCCCTTCCGGGGGGACATCGTCGTTGGCGTAGAATGCATTTTTGTTGGTACTGGCTGGCCGATTTATGCGAGCAGGAAGGCATCGATTTTGTGTTGGGGCGCGCCCTTTATATGAAGTCGATTCACGGGGTCAAGACAAAAAACGACCGGATTGATTCGCTAAAGATTGCCCGGTTGCTACGGGGCGGCAACTTTCCGGTGGGGTATGTGTATCCACCGCAGATGCGAGCCACGCGAGATCTGATGCGCCGTCGCAACCACTTCGTACGCAAACGAGCTGAATTAATCAGCCACATTCAAAATACCACAATGCAGTACAATCTGGAGCCCTTGGGCATGATCTCCCGGCCCCACCACCGCCTGGAAAAGGATATTGTCGGACATTTTCCTGATCCCGTTGTGCAACTCATCGTCGAAACGGACCTGCATCTGATCGACCACTACGACCCGATCATCAAAAAACTGGACAAACAGATCCTGGCCCTGGCCAAAGGCCACGACCAGAAAAACCTGGAGTTACTCCAAACGATTCATGACATTGGCCGTTTTCCCAGCCGGGGAGAGTTTTGCTCCTATGCACGGCTGGTCAAAGGGCAAAAGCAATCGGCCGGAAAGAATTATGGGACCAGTGGCGGACGCAATGGCAACGCACACCTGCGCTGGGCATTCTCCGAAGCGGCGGTACTGTTTCTTCGAAAAAACCCGGATGCTGAGCGCTATTACAACCGGCTGATTAACCGTCATGGCAAAAGCAAAGCCCTCAGCATTATCGCCAAGCGGTTAGGTATTGCCGTGTACTATATGCTAAACCGAGAAAAGCCCTTTAAACTGAACATGTTTTTAAGCGGAGCCAACGTCAACCAAAAAGTTTAATGGGAGGGGTGCCGGTGAGCTCGCCGTATAACTAAGCACGAATAATGAGGGCAGAGCCTTCTGACCAGTTGCTTCCACTATGACTGCTCATCAGATCATGTGATGACTGGATAGGCCAAAACAACCCTCGATAGCTCGCAGCGCTTGATTGGACGCCGCACCCGCTCCTTCAATAATATTTTCGATGCAATGAACATGGATGAATTTCCCTCGTAAAACCGGGGGATCTGTGCCGCCCCTTCCCCGAGACTACCTATAACTGGACAGGTGGTATTGGCCGGTGATTGGAAAACCGCCTTAGCCTGCTGCTTGATTGTCCGGCAAAAGGGTACGCAGTATTTTCTATGGCCGTCGGGACAGCAGCCTGACCATTTTAGTAGTTTGATTGCATATAAACTGCTGAAATGCTGAGCCTCTATATATGTTTGGTGCAGTCAGATGAACTGTA
>PWWL01000299.1 GCA_003561515.1 Balneolaceae bacterium | reverse complement strand
TCTCATTCTGAAGCTTTCGGCCGAATTTGCGGTTATAGTCTCCGGGTGTTCGGTAGGTAATCATCGCCATCATTCGCGCGGCAGAAATTCCGTTAAAAGGTCCGTCATCCCGGTCGTAATTTCCCTGCTTCCATTTTACATCACCGGTGATGGCAGCCCGCTGTGCATGGCTGATGCCGATCGCCCAGGGTGTGTGGGCCTTACCCATGGCAATGAGAACGGCCGACCGGATTCGCTTGTCCATGATCGCGAATTCGAGCGCCTGCATGCCGCCGAGCGATCCGCCGATCACCAGTTCAATGCCACGGATACCGATTTGGTCGAGCAGCTGCTGCTGGAAGCGGACCATGTCGCGTATCGTGATTTCCGGAAAAGAGGAACGGTATGGTTCGCCCGTTTCGGGATTTATCGACCAGGGGCCAAGTGACCCGTAGCAGCTTCCCGGCACATTGATACAGATGATGAACTTTTCAGAGCTGTCGGCCACGCGCCCTTCACCGAAAAGGCCTGGGAACCATTCATCGGCCGCGGCATGCCCTGTAAGGGCGTGGCAGATCAGCACCACGTTGTCGCGTGTTTTGTTGAGCGTGCCCCAGGTTTTATATGCAACTTCCGGATTTTCGAACCGGAAGCCCGATTCGGTTACAAAAGCGCTGTTTAATGTGGTTTTAGTGATGCCTTGGTTCATAGTTTAGCGTATTCGCTTTTGTACACCCGACGGAGGGATGCCGGCAGGTGTGCTGAATTTTCGGGTTGTTCAGGGTTGTACGAACTGAATTGTTCCTTCTATCGGTACAGGGTTCCGGATGATGTCGAGAACCGGGCACCTGTTAACAGAGAAATATTCGAGTTGTTTAAGCTTTTCAGGATCGGTTTCGTTTGTTTCAATGGTTGTTTTGAAAGTCACACCGGTAAAGCCGGGTCGTTCATCGCTCAGGTTCAGGAATCCGTGGAGATCAATGCTGCCCTGCACATCTACCTGCACCGAGGTAATCCCGATGCCGAGTACGGTTGCGTAGGCTTTGATGACGATTTCCTGGCAGGCTGCAAATGCTCCCAATACATATTCCACAGGATTGGGGCCCAGGTCGGTGCCGCCCAGGTCGAGCGGTTCGTCGGAGAGAAAGCTGAAATCGCGCACATCAACATCGGCGCGGAAGCCATCCGTGAGTTTTGATTTCGCCCGGAATACAGCATTTGCCTTAGCAGGGTCATCCTGTATCCCGCGTATCAGGTTCAGGATCGACTCTTCGAGCTGCTGGTCTTTGTTTGTTTCTGTGATTGTTGTAGTACTCATTTGTATATTTGGTTTGATTGTGATGCCGGTTGGCCTTCCGCTAAAAAGATCCTTCCGGCGTTATGGTTAATAACCCGGTTCCGGTTTTCGGAGCCGGGTTTTTTTGGTGAAATCCCCTCTGGAGAGGGGAAATGTGAAAACAAAGTGGCGAAGCCGGCTTTGTTGAACGAGGGGTGTGTAAAGCAGGGGAGATGACCCTTGAACTATCATGATTCCAGATCAACGCCCCGTCAACACCCCTCCCGGCTAAAGCCGTACTCCCCTTCCCAAAGGGATCCCGCTGGGACAAGGGGAGAATAACCACTCCCGGCCCCTCCTTGGAAAGGAGGGGAGTTTTCTTGCCCGTTTCGAAATTCAGTCCTGTTAAACAACTGCCTTCACCTTCTTAAACGCCTGCTCGAAATCGCCGATGATATCGTCGATGTGTTCGATGCCGACCGATACGCGGATCAGGTCTTCCTTAACGCCGCTGGATGCCTGCTCCTCATCGGAGAGCTGCTGGTGCGTAGTTGAAGAAGGGTGGATCACAAGTGTTTTGGCGTCGCCCACGTTGGCGAGGTGGCTTGCCAGCTCAACCCCTTCGATAAACTCACGGGCTGCATCGTAGCCGCCTTTTACGCCAAAGGTGAGCACGGCTCCGAACCGGCCGTTTTGCAGGTACTTCTTGCCGTTTTCATGATGCGGATGGTTCGGCAGTCCGGTGTAGTTCACCCATGAAACGTTCTCGTTTTTATCCAGCCATTGCGCGAGTTTCAGCGCATTTTCTGTGTGCCGCTCTGCTCGCAGTGACAGGGTTTCAAGTCCCTGCAGCAGCAAGAAGCTGTTAAAAGGGGATTGAGCAGGGCCAACATCTCGTAGGCCTTCGACCCGTGCGCGGATTGCAAAAGCAATGTTTCCGAACGGACCCTGATCGCCGAACACTTCCCAGAAGTTGAGTCCGTGATAGCCGGGAGCCGGGTCGGTAAAGAGCGGATAGCGGCCGTTGCCCCAGTTAAAGTTACCGGCATCTACAATCACGCCGCCAATACTGGTTCCGTGTCCGCCAATCCACTTGGTTGCCGACTGTACTACAACGTTTGCACCGTGATCGATGGGCCTCGCAATGGCGCCCCCCGCTCCAAAGGTGTTGTCGACTACCAGCGCTACTCCGTGCTTTTTGGCCACGGCAGCAATGCCTTCAAAATCGGGCACATTGCCGCGCGGATTGCCTATACTCTCCACGTAGATTGCTTTGGTGTTCTCGTCTATGGCAGCTTCGAAATCTTCCGGCGCATCATTTTCATTCACGAACTTTACATCGATGCCAAGCCGGGGCAGCGTCACCTTGAATTGATTGTAGGTTCCGCCATAGAGATTCGGGGTTGAGACAATGTTGTCGCCAGCCTTAGCCATTGTGATGATTGCCAAAAACTGCGCGGCCTGACCCGATGCGGTGGCCACGGCAGCCGCACCGCCTTCCAGAGCGGCAATCCGCTTTTCAAACACGTCGGTGGTTGGATTCATGATGCGGGTGTAGATGTTGCCGAAATCTTTCAGTGCAAACAGTGTGGCGGCATGATCGGTATCATTAAACTGATACGAAGTAGTCTGATAAATCGGAACCGCCCTCGATCCCGTGGTGGGGTCGGGTTCCTGCCCCGCATGAAGCTGCAGGGTTTCGAATTTGTAGGTTTTGGCTTTTCCGTTCGTGCTCATGGTTATGTGATTGGTTTTGTTGGATTGTTATTCGTTTGTTTGATATTGGTTGGGGCAATATTTCCCCTCCTTCCCAAGGAGGGGATTAAGGGGTGGTTGGTTCATGGTACATAACCCATAAAGAACCACCCCTGTCTGCCGAAGCTTCAGCACAGGCAGGCCCGGCCCCTCCTTAAAAAGCCACACTTGGTCCCGATCCTTCGGGGGAGGGGAGGTTCGATGCCTCATTAATTTTTGTTGCTTTCATCCCGGTCGCGGATTAAAAACTGGTGATCCACCTTTATGCACCGGTTCTGTACAATGGTTACGCCTTTCTGCCGGGCTTTCTCCACCTCGCCGGGATGAGTGCCCGTGCCAAGCTGCAGCCAGATCACTTTCGGGTTTACCTCCAGCGCAGCATCTACCACATCCGGCACGGCCTCCGGCTTCACAAAAATATCGACCGCATCCACATCGCCGGGAATCGACTCCAGGTCCGGATACGCCTTCACACCTAGAATTTCATCCGCCCCAGGGTTTACCGGGTAAATGGTGTAGCCCGCCTTCTGCAGGTAGCGGCCTACGTGGTGACTGTCTTTATGTCGGTTTCGGGAAATTCCCACAATGGCAATGGTTTTGATGTTGTCGAGGTACTCCTCAATGCGGTCGGTCTCTTCAGAGAGTTCCGGCGTAGCCCGCATCTTTTTGTCGTACCAGGTGTTAAATGTGTTTTTCAATGGGTTAAATAGGTTTGGGTTAAAAAGTCCCCTCTCGAGAGGGGAAAAGTTCAACTGAAAGCGCGAAGCGCGGTTCGGTTGAGCGAGGGGTGTGTAAAGCAAAGGCTTAGGAGTTTGTCTTCAATATGAAATCTAACTCAACGCCCGTGAACACACCCCTGAGTTTCAGAAGCTGCGCTGCGCGCACTTCTTTTACTCTGTCCCCTCTCGAGAGGGGATACAAAAAAAGCCCCTTCCGAAAATCCTTTTCCCCGGTGTATCGGGGAGGAAAGATGTTCAGAAGAGGCTTATGGCTGCAGCAGCGAGTGTGCCTGATCTCTCATCTTTCCCCCCGATTGCTCGGGAGGCAGGATTTAGCACCTGACCCCCGACTGCCGTCGGGGCGGTTGCTAAGGCTTCACAGGGCCTGTCCCTCCACCTTTCTCGATAAGAGTTCACTATGTTAAAAGAACGATCTTCGGAAATATGAACAACAAAAAAGCCCTGCCGGTTTCCCGGAGGGCTTCAATGTTTCAAATCCGTTTTTGAAAAATTTCTACACCCTCCGCACTATGTGTGAGTCATACAACACATACACATCATGCGAATCATACAAATGGTATTTAGGGCTGAATTTTTCATTGATCTAATGTTAAGGCTATTTGGAAACACAATGCAAGTTTTTTTTATGCAGACGGAAAAGAAATAAAAAACAATATTTTTGGATACATTCTTTTACACTTTGACAGTGATCCGGTTTTCAATTCCGGATCTTTCAGATTAGATTTTCTGCGAACTTTCACTGCAATGTTGTAACAAAAACAGTTTTGAACATCAGCCAACATATTTCAGATTTATGAAGCAATATCTTTTTTACTTCTCAGCATCGGTTCTTCTCTTTTCCCTTTCACTCACCGCCTGCAGCGACGACCCCGTGCAGGTAATCGACAATGACGATCCGGACGATCTGCCGGGCCTGGTTTCGGATATCAGCGTGCCCGAAGGGTTTGTTGTACAGGAATTCGCAGATGATGTGGACCTGCCCACCGCGGTTGAATTTCCGCCCGATGGTTCTGACCGCCTCTTTGTTGCCGAGCTTCAAACCGGGAAAATCTGGATCTACGAAAACGGGGAGAAGCTCGATGAGCCATTCGTCGACCTGGCACTGAACATCGAAGGCGGCTTTCCGGTATCGGGCGAAAACGGGCTGATTGGCCTGGAGTTTGACCCCGATTATGCAAGCAACGGCTATGTTTATGTGACCTATGCCGCAAGAAATGATGATACCGTTGCGTCCGTGGCCCGATTCACCGACGTGTACAACAGGGGAGAGGATTTTACCGAGCTGCTGGCCGGCCTGCCAAGCGACCGCGGCCACCAGATACAGAACCTGAGATTTGGCCCCGACGGCATGCTCTATGTTTCGGTTGGCGACGCGTACGAGGAAAACAAGGTTCAGGATATCGATGAATTCCACGGAAAAATTCTGAGGATGACTCCGGAGGGAGAGATTCCGGCCGACAACCCGTTCGGTCCCGATAATTACGTGTATGCCCTCGGGTTCCGGAATGCGTACGATATGCAGTTCAGAGACAACGGCGATCTGCTTGTATCAGACAACGGCCCAACCGGGATGGACCGGTTCATGGTGGTGGAAGCGGGCGGAAACTACGGCTGGCCGAATGAGCTCGGGTTTCACAACAATCCGGAGTATGTGAACCCGATCCACGTATGGGTGGAAACGGTGGCTCCCACCGGTCTGCATAAATACCGGGGTTCCATGTTCCCTTCCGAATACCAGGGCAAGGTGTTCCAGGTGCTGTTCGGGTTCACCTACTCATCATCCCCGAACCCCAACGGCAAGCGGATCCAGGTGGTGCATACCACTGGCGAGGGACAGGATACCGAAGTGACCTTCGAGGATTTTGCCGTGTGGCAGTTCGATGACGGCTTCCCGAATAACCCGGTCGATATCACCGAAGGCCCCGACGGCAGCCTCTACGTCACCGACATTTTCCAGGGCAAGATTTTCAGAATCAGCTATCAGCCATAAGCAACCAAAAAAGATGGGGATATTCGGATTTCGGATTTGGGATTTGGAATTTGGGATTTCATTCTCCACCCAAACCCTTTCTCTCAATGACTCCATTTATCCCCTCAATCGAATCCGGCAACTCTTCCGGCTTGATTTCTCTCATCCCGTTTTCAATGTCGAAGGTGGAGATTACGGTTCTGTGGGGCTCATCAAAAAAATCCAGAACGGTAATGGTGCGCCTGGGCGGGTGATCCGACCCAAGCAGCTGCCGCGGACCGCTTCCGATGGCTCCGGCCGACAGCAGTAATACGCCCTCTTTCTCCGCCGGGTAATATGCGTGATGATGCCCGCTGATGTAGATATCGAGGCCGCCGTCGCGGAGCATTTCAAAGAGCTTATCCGCATCTTCCAGGATTTCACCGCGGCGGTTGCGTCCCTCTGCTACGGCGTAAAGCGGCAGGTGACCGATCAAAATTCGCATGCTTGCATCGCGTGCCGTTTCCGAAGAGAGCTGTTCGGCGACCCATTCTCGTTCACGCTCCGAGATCACAGAAAAAGAGGCGTCCCAGCTCATAATAAAGAGGTTATTCACCGAAAAGCTGTAATAGAAGGGGTAGTTTTCGCCGTCAATGAACCGCAGATGGTGCGGATGGGTAGTCCAGTACTCTTTGGCAATGTCGCGCTCGTGATCGAACGTGCCACTCCGCGATGCATCATGATTGCCCATGGTAACCCCGAACGGTATCTCCATCTCCCGGATGGGTGAGGCTATCGTCTCTTCAAAACCCTCCCACATGGCCCGGATATTTTCCTCAACCAGCGCAAGGCTCTGACCGGCAATGTGATCGCCAGCGGTGAGAATGGCGTCGGGCTGCCACCGTTCAATCCAAACGAGGGCAGAATCTACGTACATGTCGTAGTGCACCGATCCGTAACTTTCGTTCATATCCGCGATGATTACAAGGCGTGTGTCGCCTCTCTGCGGATTCTGTGCATCTGTATGTTCAGGCAGCAGAAACAATACTGTTGCAAGAACAACGGGCAGAATTATCAACAGCTTATGGATGTGCATTGAATTCAAAACTGCAGATTACGGAATAAATTTAATGACTGCGTCAGGGAGATCTTCTTCCCTCGTCTCGGCGCCATACACAAACGGAACGGGTTTGGCGAGTCCGTCTGAGTAGTTTTGTACGGCGTAATCAAAAATTTCGTCCACAAGCACAAACCAGTTTGAGTGCACGTCGTGCGTATGAATGGCGATGGTGAGATCGGCATCCGGTACATACATCAGGATGTTGCGGTAATCGAGCAAGGCGCCGGTGTGGCCGTGGTGGGGGATGCCCCCGATATTCCAGATCCGGGTGCCGAAGCCATAATTCTGGCCGCCAACGGTTTCTCCGATGTTTTCACTCATTTTATCCGTGAGTGCGGCGGAGAGATAGCGCCCGCCGTACAGGGCTCTTCCGAAACGGGCCACGTCTTCGGGGGTAGCGGCAACCGCACCGGCGGCACCTGCAGCCGTGAGGTGATATTCGTACGTTCGGGAGTTTTGCGCCAGGTTCTCGATGGGATCATTGTTGGTGGAGAAATTGTCATAAACGGCCGATGAAAGCCCCATTGGTTCAAATAACATCTCCCGGAATGCATCCTGAATTTCTAGCTCGGTTACCTCTTCAATGATGGCGCCCAGAATGCAGAACCCGGTATTGGAATATCCGTAAGCAGAGCCGGGTGTGAATACGGGGCCGTTTCGGACGGCAAAATCCACGAGCTCTTCCACGGTCCACACTTTGGTGGGCGTAAAGGAGGGATCGCCCCAGAACGAGGAAGAGTTGAGGTGATCGAAAACACCGCCTGTGTGGCTTAGCAGGTGTCTTATAGTGATGGTATCGGCATTGGGGAGTTCAGTTTCGTAGTACTCAGCCACCGTGGCGTCAAGGTCGATCTCGCCGTCATCGGCCAATTTCAGTATCAGGGCGGCAGTCATCGGTTTCGTGACGCTTGCTACCCGGAACAGATTTTTTTCATTGATGGCAGAACTGCCGAGGCCGGAGCCGCTGGTTCCCATGTATGCCTGGAAAATTTGTTCATGACGGTCGATCACCGTGACCGAGATTCCGTTTAGTCCGGGTGTGGTGCTGTTCCTGGCGGTTTCTACCCTCGACTGCAGGCCTGCTTCGGCTTCCGACCGGAAGATGCGCACGTACACATCTCTAGATGTGATGAGGGATCCATTGTCGGCTTCCAGGCTGAACCGGTAAAGGCCGATGTCATCATCTCCCGGCGTACCGTGAAGGAGATTTTCTGACGGCATGAACGTCATCCAGTCTGGCATATCCGTTACCGTCAGTTCAACGTCGAGTCCCTGCGGATCGCTGACTTCAATAACATGACTGAATTCCACGCCGATGATGGCTGAGAGTATCGATGGAATTTCAATTTCTGGAGGCTCATCCACAGCATCCGTTGAGCCGGAGCAGGATGATACAATAATTATAGCTGATAGGGTAAGAAATGCAAAGTATTTCAGGCTCATAGATAATTGTAAATGAGGATCACTGAGTTCATTCAAATCAATAAAATAGATCTTATTGAATGAGAATCAAACGCCGTTAGGAAAGTGTTTTAATACCCAAGGTTGCGAACCCAGTTCTCTTTCTCGCGCCACTTTTCGCGCACTTTTACATGCAGTTCCAAATGCACCTGTTTGCCCAGAAACTGCTCGATGGACTCGCGCGACTGAATTCCCAAACGCTTAATGGCTTCACCGCCTTTTCCGATCAGCATGCCTTTTTGCGATTTTCGATTTACGATGATCTCGGCGTTTATACGGTCAATATCTACATCGGCGTCATAGCTTATCACATCAACGGTGCAGGAGTAGGGGATCTCTTCATGAAAAAGCAAGAAGAGCTGCTCGCGGATCAGTTCCGAGACGAAGAAGCGGACCGGATGCTCGCTCAGGTCTTCTTTCGGGTAGAACGGTGGGCCGGGTAAAAGCAGTCCGCGAATGGCTTCGATGAGCTCATTCACACCCTCTCCGGTAAGGGCCGAAACATAGTGAACGGAATGGATTTTCAGCCTTTTCTCAAGCTGTGCCACCTTCTGCTCGGCCTTGCTGCGGTCGAGGGCATCAATCTTATTTACCACCAGGAATACCGGCTTATTGATCGACTTAAGAAGCTCAATGACTTCATCGGTTGGATGTGTGTCAGTTGGATCGTAGATGAGCAGAATCAGATCGGCATCACTTCGGGCACGCTCCACGGTTTTCATCATGGCCCGCTGAAGTTCATATTTCGGTGTTATGACTCCCGGCGTGTCGAGAAATACGATTTGCGTATCGTCGTCCGAATAAATTCCCACAACCTGGTGACGGGTGGTCTGGGCCTTGTGGGTTGTAATGGATATTTTGTGGCCCAGAATCCGGTTCATCAGTGTCGATTTGCCGGCATTCGGCTTGCCGATAATGGCCGCGTAGCCCGATTTGTGTGGTTGATCAGTCAAGGTAATCGGTTTTGAAATTAAGGTTTAGGTAATTTATCAGGACGTGCCAATTGAAAATCTTCACTTTGTAAGATTCATGTCTAACGTTTAATTCTATCAAATTATATGAATAATGTCTTCAAGGACGGATCTATTTCTGTAAACGCTTATCACTGCTGCTACCCAAATGGCTCCGTGGATTAAGGGAAATAGCCATCCTAAATATGGATGAAAAAAATGTAAGGCAGCACCGAAAAAGAACATGAAAATGTACATGGCAACAAAGAACAACAGATATAGTGGAATAAGTGTCCCAAAAAAGATTATAGCAGCTTTTATATATTTATTCTCTTGCTTATCACGTCTTTCTTTCAACTTAGTTTTTTGTTCTTTTGATTCCAGCTTTTTACGGAGCTCGTGATCTAATTCTTTCATGAGTATATTTTTTCACGCTTCTATTATACTTCCCTATTCAACAAACCAGAATATCGGATTATCCTTCGGCAAAGCAGGAATATCGGTCAATTTATCTTCAGACAGTTGGGAATTTTAAGCTTTGTGTTGCTGAGTTAATTATTAATTAAGCGTGATGGAAGAAATCTTGGGACTTTGAATTGGTATAACATTTTGCCGGCTAAACAGTGAGGCAATAACAATCAACAATCAACATTCATCAATCAACAATCAACATTCATCAATCTCAAATACTCCTTCACAGTGCGTTCCAGGCCCCAAAAGAGGGATGTAGAAATCAGCGCGTGGCCGATGCTGACGTCCTGCAAATACGGAACATGTTCGATCAATAGAGGCAGATTTTCAAGGTTTAGCCCATGGCCGGCATTTACAATCATGCCCGCTTCGTGGATCAGTTCGGCCCCTTTTCGCAGCCGCTCCAGTTCTTTGTTTCTGGCAGCTTCATCCGGCGCGTTGGCAAAGGTTCCGGTGTGCAGCTCTACAGCATCGGCACCCAGCTTTTGGGCCAGCTCAATATCTACCGGGTTGGGATCCAGGAACAGGCTGATATCAATGCCTGTATTTTTGAAAGCGGGAAACACGCGCTGCTCATAATCATCATACACATGCTTCATGTTGAGGCCGCCCTCGGTGGTAAGCTCCTCGCGTCCTTCGGGTACAAGTGTGCAGAGATCAGGCTTCACATCAAGGCAGATGCCGATCATCTCGTCTGTAGCTGCCATTTCAAAGTCAAGTATACCCTTAATCGAGTCTTTCAGCCTGTACACATCCTCATCTCGGATATGTCTTCGGTCGCCTCTCAGATGAAATACAATCCCTGTGGCTCCGGCCTCTTCACAGACACGCGCCCCTTCGACAGGATCTGGATTGCCCTCACCGCGCGCATTTCGCAACGTGGCAATATGATCAATATTTACAAGTAGTCTCATGTTTTTGTAGATTCAGTCCATTACGTTCAGTGAAAAGATACAATATCCATCTGCAAATAGTTAACCTCATGCAACTTCCGGCAGGTTTTGGAATATGCGTTGCCATGCTTTTTGTTTCAGCACTTTTAGCGGCGTGCGGAACACTTCCAAGAGGCAGCGCGCCGGCTCACGGCGGCGGTCCTGAACGAGTTACGAATGATACAAACCCACCCATTGCTGCTTCCGTTTCAGGATATGAAAGTGTGGTTCAAACTCTTCATGGTGCGCATAGCGAATGGGAAGGGACACCCTACGTGCTGGGAGGCAGCAGCATGAACGGTATTGACTGTTCAGCGTTTACCCAGATCGTATTCAGGGATTATTTTGGCAAGCAACTGCCGCGAAATACACGCGAGCAATTGCAGGAGGGGAGCGGGGTTCGGAGAAATGGAATTCGGCCGGGCGACCTGGTTTTCTTCAGAACCAGCCGAGGTGTGCTCCATGTTGGGATCGTAATTGAAAGCGGAAACTTTCTCCACGCTTCAGTTTCAAACGGAGTTATGATTTCCAGTCTGTCGGAAAACTACTGGGCAGGCAGATACCTTGGAGCACGCAGGATTTTGTAGGGTGTGCTGAAAAATCGTATCAAACGATTGATCCGGGAGATAGAAACAGCTACATCTTGGTAGTTATCTCCACCACTCCGTTTGCACCGCGCATGCCGTAGAGCTGGGACCCCATGGATCCGCGTATGACCCGAATATCCTGTATGTCGTTTACGTCAACAGTACTGTCGAGGGCAATAAAGCTGTTGCCAATTGGGCGGCCATTAACCACAAACAGAACATTGTTTTCACCGCTTATCGTGTTTACCCCTCTCATAAAGACACCAATGTCGCCGCCTCTTTCCACTATATTCAATCCCGACACCCGCTTCAGGTGATCGAGCAGTGATAGTGAGCTCTGAATTTCAGTGATTTCCGGGCCCCGTTCAAAATCGGTTACAGTTTTTTCGCTGGTTTTACAGGATACCGCGAAAATCATTACAGCGATAAGCACCAGTGCTGAATTTCTCATGCTTCAGAGTTTGGTTAATGTGTGATTATAAGTTAAACGGCTGAATCAAGAATCAAATTGCGCTGCGCTGATTCTAATCATTGCAAGAGGGGTGTTAAAAATAAAAAAGCCCGCCGGTTTTCAGGCCGGCGGGCAATCTCTCTTTTTTTTATCCGTGTGTGCTCTCTGTTCTCTGTCTCTTGAATGGGATAATTATGTCTGTAGTGTTTCTGATATAAGTATACGCATGAATCACTACACGAATCACTACATGCCTATGCGGTTTTAAAAAATCCTCTTTAAATATTGAGATTATTCCCGAAGCGCGAAGGGTTAGATTTATGATTTTAAGAACCCTTCGTGAGTTTTTCGAGTCCTCATGGCTTCGTGGCTCATCAGATTGAGAAATCAATGGAC
>PWWL01000207.1 GCA_003561515.1 Balneolaceae bacterium | reverse complement strand
TCCGGCGCCGGTCCAGATCGTAGACCCCAGCAGCCGCGCGAAGGGAATCTCCACATCAGCGCTGAATGTATTCGTCCCGATGCTGAACCGGTATTCCCCTTCCCCGCTGAACATTGCTCCGGCGGCGTGTTGGTGCGAAACTCCAAATGAAGAGCTGAAATTGACAACCGCACCGGCCGACACCGTCAACTGGCCGCTGTTGAGCGTCTGGGTACGCACCTGCAAGGTACCACTCTGTACCTCTACCAGGCCCTGGTTGTCGAAATCGAACACGGTATCCATCGTGGTGATTCCGGTTTCCACACTCTTGCGGATCACCCCCTCGGGCGCGTTGAACAGTACAGCGCTCTGGGTGCTGGAGAACAGCCCGAGCGCGCGGTTGCCATCGTGACGTATGTCGAAGAGCCCGTGGTTTTCGATGAGGACTTCATCCTCAACCCGGAAGGTACCGTCGTTCCAGAGAATCTGGCCGAGATTGACCATTGTTAGCTGTCCGGCAATTGTGCTGGTGCTATTGCCGTTGACTACAGCTACAGCCTCATCTGATAGGGTGATTGTTCCCTGTCCTCTCAACGTTCCGCTGCTCCACTCAAGGGCATCGCCCACAACCAATTCGCCATCGATCACAAGCACGGTGCCGGTACCGGATAATGTAATTTCGGCGACATTAATCTGTTCACTCTCCGGAACGAGGACAGTGCCCGTCGGAATGACCGCACTGTCATTGAAGCCTGGGACCTCTCCCAGGGCGCCACCGGTCCAACTGTCCGAGTCGGTCCACAACTCGCTGCCGTTACCAGTCCAGGTGTATGTAGTCTGGGCTTGTAGTACATTTCCAATAAATGGAATTGCCGGGCCCAAAAGAAACAGAAAGAATGTAATAAATGCTGTTCTATGGAGTCTATTTTTAATTCTTGTATATGAAATAGCACTTATGTTTATCATTTCACCCAAAATTGAATTGATTGTTAATTCAAAAGCTTACCCCATCGTCGAAAAGAAGAATTTATAGTGGGCAGAACCCCTCTTGTTGATCTGCCCGCTTATTCCGTCTTGATTGTTACTTCATCACTTCTAAGGTCAGTTCGCAAGTGCAGGAGCGCATATTCTTCCATGGTATCTCAGGTCGTAATCAAGTACCACGGGTACAAATACACCCGGCGCCACTTCGGCAGATTCAAGGAAATCGATTGTGCCGTGTGTTTTCATAGTTCCATGTGCGCCTTCATAGAGGCCCTCACCACCAACAATATTGTACCTGTTGGTTACCCGGATGGTGGTGCCACCGGAGGAGGGCACCGGTGACGCCGTACCCTGGTCTTCCGAGATAATGGTGCCATCATCCGTGATGATGATATGCCCCATCTCAAACAGGTCAGCTCCCCATTTTCCGTTTCCCTGAACATCACTTATTGGGCCATAATATGCCCCAATCAGCCCATTCAGATCGCCCGAAATCGTGTTCAGAAATGGCCCTTTGATAAAGTCCACAACTCCAGTTACCGTACCTTTCACATTCTTGCATGACGACGAAGGGCGTGCATCTGCGGTTAATCCGAACCGCTCTGTGTGCATAATATTCTCTTCTGCTGCCGGAGACGTAACAGAATCGCATCCGGTTACAGCTAATAGACCTGATATAAAGCAGATAAACAGAATCTGTTTTGCTCTTAATTTTATTTGTACTGTCATTTTGTACCCCTCATTTTTGAGTGTATGATGATTTTCCGATGTTTTAAACCCTGTGCATGAGCGTTGAACCCGATTTTCCGCGTTAATCTTGCTGATGGCAAATCGATTTTATCATTGTTATTTGTTTAATCGTAAAATCCTGAATCAGGAGATCATCAAACCCTCAAAAAAAATTGATGCACCCGCCTAACATTGGAAAATCCAAAGGCTTTTGGCTTTTTATCTTATGGTTTACTAAAATTAGTGTGGGGTAATTATGTAGCAGTGATGGTATATTTCCATTAATTTTTTATTCAGGGTTCAATGGTACAGGCTAACAGTAACGTAACCAAGCTTTTAGGGGAAGCAAGAAATGGAGATGAAGAGGCTTATAATCTCGTATATGGGCTTGTATATGATGACCTGAAAAAAATTGCGAGAAATCGCCTGTTTGAATTTAAAAGGGGGGAGACAATTGATACCACTTCGCTGGTGCATGAGTCTTATCTAAAGTTGCTAAATAGCAACAACAAAGACTGGAAAGATCGTGCTCACTTTTATGCGGTGGCATCCCGCGCCATGCGATTTGTGCTTGTCGATTACATCCGGAGCAAGCACGCTCAAAAACGGGGCGATGGCATTTCATTCTCAACATTGAATGATGAGCTTCCGGGAGCCGAGCAGAGGATTGAGGAGTTTATTTCACTGAATGATGCCCTCGAGCGTTTGCTGGAGTGGAATGAACGGCTCGGCAAACTGGTGGAGTACCGTTTTATAGCGGGAATGACCTACGAGGAAATCAGTGAGGTTACGGGTTTGTCGGAACCCACATTAAAACGAGATTGGGCACGGGCACGGTCGTGGCTTTACAGCACAATGAGAGACCGCGAAAACAGTGCCTGACGTGATACGGTAATTGCCTGTATTCCGATAGATAACGAAAGGGATGTGAACAACATCAACGTATTCCCGAAAAGATGTCAGAACCCAACATTGAACGCAACCGTCAGATCGACGAGCTCTTCCGGCAGGCGCTTGAACTCTCCGAACGTGAGCGAAACAGATTTCTGAAGGAGGCAACCGCTCATGACTCCACCCTGCTCGAAGAAGTTGAAAAGCTATTGGAGTATCACGACAAATCGGAAGCACTCTTCGGCGATACCCTCTCCGATTTTCTTGCCCCCATCTTGCCGCTGCTTGAAGGAGAGGACACAGAATATGCCTTTACGTTTGAGGAAGGTACATTCATCGATCACTATCGTGTTAAAACGTTAATTGGAAGGGGAGGTATGGGCCAGGTTTATCTGGCTGAGCGAGATGATGGCGTGTTCAAAAAAGACGTAGCGCTAAAATGCATCAAAAAGGGGATGGACTCGGAGGAGATCCTGAAGCGCTTCAGCTATGAAAGGCAGGTGCTTGCAAGGCTTCAGCATCCCAATATTGCAGCATTGTATGATGGGGGGCTTACTGAAAGCGGTCAGCCCTACTTTGTGATGGAGTATATTGAAGGGATTCCCATCG
>PWWL01000165.1 GCA_003561515.1 Balneolaceae bacterium | reverse complement strand
TGGCGGTGGTACAGACCTTTTCCCAAGCTTGCGCGAGTACCATGAAACGTTCGGCATTAAAATGGAGCATCTCGAAAAATACCCGCAATTCACCGTGATGCATCCCGGCCCTATAAACCGTGGGGTGGAAATGGAAAGCGAAGTTGCCGACAGCGACCGCGCCGTAATTCTGAACCAGGTAACAAACGGGGTGGCTGTTCGGATGGCGGTGCTCTACCTGCTCAGCGGCGGGGCCAGAACGGGTAATTAGCCCATCGACTGAAGTATTCCACAAATTTAATTTGTATAATAAAAACAATAGCTTGTTATATCGGGTCTCTGACCTGATGCAAGTATTGGTTACCTGACCTTGAATTCCCGCTTTGTCCCGAACGATCGGGACGGAGCGGTGCTTTACGAATCCTAAGCCACGCAGGGTACAAGGTAACCATGAATTCTAAACCATTAAGGCGGGGCCTTGGATTCGTACCGCGCAGCCGAAGCGAACAGCTTCGGGAATTCACCGCTTTGATTTTTGGGTACTTTTGCCCCGCAGGGATCACCGTGTGGCATCAAGGCAAAAGTACGAAAGAAACGTTAACTGAACCCAGGCTTTAAATCAGGGCAATAAGACAAAAGAGAAAAGGATCTTTAAAATTCATCAGTATTTTGTAATAATGGAGTGCAGGCATTGAAAATAGGAAAAGCCTTCAGTCCATCGACTGACACAGCTCAATCAAAACCCCGTTACTCTCCTTTGGATGAATAAAAGCAACCAGCTTGTTGTCGGCACCCTTTTTGGGCTTTTCATTTAAAAGCCGGAAACCCGCGTCCGAAAGCCGCTTCATTTCGGCGACTATATCATCCACTTCGAAAGCGATGTGGTGAATTCCTTCTCCTCTTTTTTTGATAAATGTATTGATAACGGAATCGGGTGCAGTTGCTCCAAGAAGTTCCACCTTCGATTCCCCCGTTTTAAAAAATGCGGTATCCACTTTTTCACTTTCTACCACCTCGCGCTTGTAGCAGGGTTTATTCAGCAGCTTCTCAAAGTTTTCGATGGCCTGTTCAAGATTGCTTACAGCGATGCCAATGTGATCAATCTGTTTCATTCTGATGATTAATGCGATTAATTCTAATACAGCAGGTTGTTAAGGAAACGTCCGATAAAATAGCTTAAAAATTAGAAAAGCATTTGATTCAACCATCCGGATCACAAAAAATCTCGTAGTGAATACAAAGACAGGTGAAAAACAAGATTTCGTTATCAGCTTTTTACACACAAGTGAACGCAATCATTTAAAATAATGTAAAATTGCAGTGCGAGTAATGAACCAAACATAAAAGACAATGAAGAAAACTAAAAAAAAACCGGTATCAAGAAAAGATTTCTTACGGACGGCCGGATCTGTTGCACTCTTTAGCGCACTCGGCATTCCATTCATCGCATCCTGCTCCGACAGCACCGGTGCAATGAATGGGGATATGAACGACAATGCTGCGGGGGGAGATTCCGAAGGCATCACGATAGAAGGCAACCGTGTTATCATCGACCTTTCAACTAATTCAGGTGCACCGCTCAGGTCGTCGGGCGGCTGGCTGCTGATTGCCGATGCACAGGTGCTTGCAGTAAATGTTGGCGGAAATACAATAAGGGCGTTTACGAGCGTGTGCACCCACCAGGGCTGCGACCGAAGCTGGGGTTTTTCGAACGATCTTTTCACCTGCAGCTGCCACGGTTCACAGTTCAATACAAGCGGTGGTGTAGTGCGTGGCCCGGCAACTCAAGATCTTGAAGAATTTGAAGTGGAAAGAGAAGGGGATGAAGTCACCATCACCAAATAAACGATATGCGAATAAGGTTGTCATCACACTGATCGCTCTGCTTCTGCCCTTAACAGTAGTTGAGGCGCAGAGCTTTCTAACCGAAGACGGGTATGCTGAGTTTAAATCAAATGCCCCTTTGCTTACGTTTACCGGTACCAGCGATAAACTGACCGGACTGATTGACCTGGACGAAAATCTCGTTGATTTTTTTATCGATTTGGAAACACTCGATACGGGGATCAGGCTCCGGAACAGGCACATGCGCGACAGCTACCTCGAAACCGGGCAGTATCGCTTTGCCGAGTTCACCGGGTCGCTGATTACCTCTTTCGATCCTGAATCAGATGAAGAACAGCAGGTTGTGGTGAAGGGGAATTTTACCATGAGAGACATATCCAGAGAGATGGAAATTGAAGGTACACTCAGGAATAGTGGAGGGGATCTGGAGCTCGAAGCCTCATGGGTTGTACTGCTCGAAGACTTCAACATCAGGCGGCCCAGGGTCGTATTTTACGAGCTTGCCGAAGAGCAGGAGATAACCATATCCGCAACACTCAAACGACAATAATATGACTCTCAATCGTGTATTCATTTTTGCAATTCTGGCCTTATTCCCCGTACAGGAACTTTTTGCCCAGCTCGAACGTACTCCCGCAGTTCAAAACCGGCCAGTAGAACTCACATTCATGGCACCAAGAAATATCAATCTCTATACCGTAGAACCGCTGAGCCGCGGTGAACTGCACTATTCCATCATGCATACCTTCGGCACCGTGGATACAGGGGTAAGGAACCTTTGGGGTATTGACCAGGGTGCCAATGTACGGTTCAGTTTTGAATACGGAATTACCGACAGATGGTCGGCGGGTTTTGGCCGCTCGAGCCTCGACAAAGTTTATGACATCAATTCAAGATACAGGCTGTTAAGCCAAATGGAGCAGGAGGGTTCACCGGTTTCGGTTACCCTAAACGTGAGCGGAGGCATAATCACGGCCTCGTTCCCTTTCTTACAGGATGACTACTCGTTTAACGACCGCCTGAACGGGGCCGCATCACTGCTGGTTGCCAGAAAGTTTACGGAGGAGTGGAGCCTGCAGCTTTCACCCACCATTGTCCACTTTAGCCGGGTTGGGCAGGAACTGAACGTTGCGGATCCCGATGTGAATACATACTACGCTCTGGGTGTTTCTACGAGATATAAAATCAGGCCGAGAACGGCGCTCTCTGCTCAATATATCCCAACTCTGAATGGTGAAAATACAAGTTACAATCTGGCGGTCGGAATCGATATTGAAACCGGGGGACACGTATTCCAGATGTTCTTTACCACCTCGCGGGCGCTGAACGACCAATACCTCGTTGCCGGTGAAAACGGTAGTTTCTTCGACCG
>PWWL01000151.1 GCA_003561515.1 Balneolaceae bacterium | reverse complement strand
CTTTAAGAAGTACACCGCTCCAGTGGTTCAGCTTGTCTCCGGCGGCGTCCAGGTCTTTGGGTTCATACACCGGCAGCAGCGATCCTCCGCCCGCTTCAAGATGGAGCAGCACCGGGAGCGGAAGTTCACCGGGGTTCTCTTTGTTGGCCCGTGCAACGGTGTGAGTAATATCGAACTGCTGCAAAGTATCGGCCACCGCCAGTATGGAGGGATAATCCGGATGGGAGGCGATCCGCTTTTTGCAATACCGCTCCGACACGGGGATGTTCAGTTGTTTCAGATAACCGGCAACGGATTGTTCCATTAAGGCCCAGCCTGCGTTTTAATTGCTGTTCTTTTTCTGTATTACGCTACAACATTAGTAAATTATGAGATAAGAAGATCCCCCAATATTTTAGGGGTTCACGATTAAATTATTTTTATTATTATAACGTGAATTCGATATAATATCTTTGAATTTGGCAACGGGAAAAGTCCCCTCCTTTTCAAGGAGGGGATTTAGAGGTGGTTGCCCCGCAGGGATCACGTCGGGGAAATAAGCCGATGAGCTAATATCACAAATTATATCTCCACTCAAAGTTCTGTAACCACTCCTGTCTGCTGAAGCCTCGGCACAGGCAAGCCCGGCCCTCCTTACGAAGGAGGGGAGACACTTTTTCCAAATTCTTATATCGAACTCACGTTATTATAGGTAACTTTTATTGATCCACTTGGTTTACTGCCCACGTTCTCACCTTGCCCCGCCCCCTCAGGCCAAGCTTGTTCCCGATCCTAGTAATATGGTTTTCCACCGTATCCCGGCTGATGTAAAGTTCATCTGCAATCTGACGATTTGATTTGCCTTCACCGATCAGTTCAAACACATCACACTCGCGTGAACTCAATATCCTGTACGCCTCTTTTAAGGTAAGAGAGTTGGTTGGTTGGTTGGTTGGTTGGTTGGTTGGTTGGTTGGCCCCGAAGGGATGCCTTTGGCATTGGTTGGTTGGTTGCCAAATTCCTGTTGGTTTTTGAACTCACTCTGACCCTCGCTCTTCTTCATAATAAACCTGCATTTAAACGTACTTTTCTATTGGTATGAGAAACGGGGAGGGGATTCGTTACAAGATTAGATTTTTTTAATTCTAAGTGCCGTAAGCATGTCACTTAATCACCGATTCACTAACCTTCCGCGTGAGTTTTACAATGCCCTGCGACACCGACCCGGTAATCGACGTGCCAAACCTGACGTATGAGCTGAAAAACGGGCTGGTATTTTCGTTGTAGAAAGGGTTCACCGCCCTGAAAATCGGGGCAGGCTCCGGCGCGAAAGCCGCCGAGATTTTTAAAATGAGATAGCGATGTTCTTCTCAATATTGATAAAGAAGAAACTCCCTGTCGGCACTATATTTTTGTAAACGTTTGGATGTATCCGGATAGAATTCCTCCTTCACAAAGGCCACTCAAACTGATAAATCGTACCGCTGCTCCGTTCCAGGTAATAGGCATATTCGCCATCAGGAGATACTGAAAAGCCCTCCATAAATCCACGTGTATCCAGTGTTAATTCTTCAACCTCAACCAGGTCAATCGTGTTTCCTTCTTTTGGAATCCATGCTATGGTTACAGGCTGATCTTCCGGCATATTCAGAAGCAAGGCAACCCCGTCTTCAAGAGCATCCATCGCCCGGGCATACACGAATATTCTGCGTATACCCTCCGGTCCCAGCCCCATGTTATGCTCTGCAATCCGGTCGAAAAGATTTTTCTGAGTCGGAATATTCAGTTCCATTTTCCATTCTTGTTCTCCGGCGTGCGTGTATTTTTCGAGTACGCCGGTTGTCTGTTGAAGAGAGTAGATTGCCGCAGAACTGCTGCTTAGCATCACTAAATTCAGCAATCTATCGGGTATTTCACCCCTGGAATAAGCTTGCATAACCTCCCGGTTATTGTATTCTTGTATAAACTCACCAACAGCTTTACCGGTGTATGTAACATCACCGCTGATTCGGTCTGCTATTGCAAAAAGAGAACCGTGACGGCCACCGGTTGGAATAAGAAGTTTATCTGATGACAGCGCATGAAGTGTAATCGGAATACTGAATTCTGAATCGGGATTTACCGGGTTCTCGGTTAAAACCTCCTCATCAATCAGTTCGCCTCTATGATCAAAAGTTAAAAACTTAAAACTGTTGTAGTCATACACCAGGTATTCATTTTCAAACGGCCAAAATCCTGTAATAGACTGAAACTCCCCCGGGCCACGGCCATGACTTCCGAATGATAGTACACGATTTCCCTCTTTATCCACTTTTATTACCTGGTAATGACCCGAATCAACAAAATACAGGCCATCTGAAACAGCTTTAATTACAGTTGGCCTGCCCAGAAAAGGCGAATCTTCAGGACTCAGAAAAACCTGAACAGTACTGACTGCGTACTTACTGAAAGCCTGATTATCAGCATCGTTTTCAGCACTACATGCATACAGCAGGCATACGATGAAAAAGAGCACAACCGCTTTATTATTCTGGATATTGATGTTGTATAAATTGTGCAGTTTATTCATCGATTGTTACCCTCTGGTGCGTTTGTCAACCATCCGCAGACAGGCATGCCCTCCACAGTCATCACGGCGGAGGGTGGGGGCGCAGTCCCTTTGGTCGTATTGGCAGTAGAGGGGAGTTTTTTCATCTACCTTTCAATAAATTCAATTTTATACTTCACTATCCGGTCAATCCCCTCATTAATATTTCTCTCATGAGAGTAAAAGTATCCGTCATTTATGGCTATCAATGGTTTTGAAATAACAGCACGTTTGGAACGCTTACCGGGCTTTATAAAGCGGGCCAACAGTTCACCATCCCGGTTTAGCACCCACCAGGTAAAGTCAGTTTCACTATCCGTGATTGTGGCCACCCAAAGCCTGCCCTCATCATCCAGCTCCATAGTATGCATAGCCGGCCACGAATCCGGAATTTCTTCACCTCTGATCATCCTGTGCTCGTGATCTGCCATTTGGATTTGATCTAAAGAGAAACTGCTCTTTTCAACCGGGTAATAAATCGATCGAATATAGCTGCCATACGCATCATATTTTTTACCTGAATCCGTGATCTAAAGGGTCTGAATTGTTCTTTAACGTACTTATTTCGTAGTTGAGTTGCCAGGCAGAGATTGTTCGGCCGTTTTTGAGGCCCTAACAGGCTCTGGAGCTGT
>PWWL01000325.1 GCA_003561515.1 Balneolaceae bacterium | reverse complement strand
GAACTCGTAAAATGGATGATATTGCTGAACATGGATTAGCCGCACATTGGAAGTACAAAGAGGGAAACTCGGGTGGCAGTACAGAGCTGGATAAATTTGTTCATTGGGTGCGCGATGTGCTGGATAATCCCCGTCCAGATGCCGCCACCGAATTTATCAAGGACTTTCAGCTGAATCTTTATCAAGACGAGATTTATGTTTTTACTCCCGATGGAGAGTTGAAAACCCTGCCCAAAGGGGCATCCTGTATCGACTTCGCATTCGAAATTCATAGCGAAATAGGCGAACGTGCAGTGGCGGCGAAGGTGAATGGGAAAATGGTTCCGCTCAGGCAAAAACTAAGAAGCGGAGACCAGGTTGAAATTATAACAGGCAACAAAATCAATCTAAACACGGACTGGATTGAGGATGTTGTAACTCACAAAGCACGCGCACGCCTTCGCCAGTTCATAAAACAGAAAGAACGCAAAGTTGCGGATGAGGGACGTGAAATTTGGGAAAAACGTTCAGCGAAGGGCAAGATTGAGATTTCGGACCAGGAGCTCACAAGAATTTCCAAACGCCTGAAGTTTGAGAATGCTCAGGAGATGTTTTATGAAATAGGCGCAGGCGCATTCGATGTGAATGAGCTGTTTAAACTTGTGAAAGAATATAAGAGCAAAGGACGCCTTGAGAATAAGCAGCACGATTTTGCCGATCCTTCTGAGGAAGCCATACAGGAGGACTATATCACTACGGCGCGTTCTATCGGCGATGGCAAGGCTCTGCTTGTTGACGGAGAACTTACGGGTATTAAGTACACGTATGCCAACTGCTGTAATCCCATTCCAGGTGATGATGTGATTGGATTTATAAGCCGAAACGGTGATGTGAAAATACATCGATCGAACTGTAAAAATGCTCATCATCTGATCAGAACCGACAGTGAGAGAATTATCGATGTTACATGGGCCAAGAATATTGATACACAATTTCTTGGAGCCGTTAAAGTAATTGGTGAAGACCGTGTTGGATTGGTAAATGACTTGACAGAAGTTCTTGCCAAATCATTGAAAACCAACATGAAAAGTATTAACGTTAGTAGTGAAGGCGGAATGTTCGAAGGGATACTTACGATATATGTGAGTGATTTAAAGCACCTCGAAAACATTATTCATAAGCTCGAACGAGTAGACGGGATAAAAAATGTGATTCGATACGAATAAGTAAAGAACTCCACTTGTCGTACTTACACGTAGGTGTTTTTACTTAAAAAAAAATGATCGAAGCACCTATATCTATATTCAAATCATTTATTAATAATACCTTTACAATAGGTGACTGCCTAGTAGTGACTAAATAGGAGTGAAAACATAACATATAATTAAAAAATACGATGGTAACATACACAAAACGTGATATCGTGAGGACAGTAGCAGACAAAATGGACGTACCACTTAACCAGGCCGAACCATGGGTTGAAGTTGTAATCGACGCACTTCGGGCAAAAATGCTTGCTGCCGACCCAACATGCCGTATTGAACTTCGTGATTTTGGTGTTTTTGAGGTCAAGGAAACCAAGGCCAAACCCAAGGCGCGTAACCCCAAAACCAATGAGGTGATATACGTTCCCGCTCATAGAAAAACCCACTTCAAACCAAGTAAACGGCTGAAGAAATTTTTGAAGCAGCCGCTAGAGGAAGTTAAGAAAGGCAAATAGCAGTTGGGTAAATTTGGAAGAATCCTCGGTGTGGATGTAGGCAGTAAGCGTGTTGGTATTGCAAGAACTGACCTTCTCCGAACCACTGCGAATACCGTCGGAACATTCTCACCGGAGGACTCTTTTAAAGAAATAGAAAGACAAATTAACAAAGAAGGCCCTGTAATAGCCGTAGTGGTTGGATGGCCGCTGACACCGCAGGGAAACCAGACGCATGCTACTCAGCTTGCAGCCGATTATGTCCGGCATCTCAAAAAAAAGTATAAGGATATCGAAGTTTATAAATTTGATGAACGCTATTCATCGAAAGAGGCAATGAAATTGATGCTGGAAGCGGGAGTGTCGCGGAAGAAAAGAGAGGAAAAAGGAAGGTTGGATCAGGCAGCAGCAGCCCTTATTTTACAACAATTTCTTGAAGCACATCCTGATATTTAAACATGCCTGTATTACCGATAGTTACGTTTAACGATCCCGTTCTCAGGGAAAAGACAAAGCCAGTTTCTGAGAATAGTGAAAAGCTGCAAACTCTAATCGACGATATGTTTGAGACCATGTACAATTCGCATGGTGTAGGGCTCGCAGCACCCCAGGTAGGCGTTGAACTGCGGCTCTTTGTAATGGATGCCGATGCAGTAACTGCGGATCTTGAAGACGAGGAAGATCTCGGTAAAATCGCAATGATCAACCCTGAAATTCTCGAATTAGCCGGTGAGAGTGTGCGTATGGAGGAAGGCTGCCTGAGTATTCCGGATGTAAGAGATGAAGTTTCTAGAGCGGAACAGGTAACGGTAAAGTACCTCGACCGAAATTTTGAGCAGCAGGTTTTAAAGGCCTCGGGTTGGGTATCCAGGGTCATTCAGCATGAGTATGATCATCTTGAGGGAAAGTTGTTCATTGACTATCTCAGTGCATTTCGCAGACGGCTTCATCGCTCCATGCTTAAAAAAATTGAGAGCGGAACCCTGCCTGTTGAATATCCGGTACGCCCGAAAAAGACGGTGTCTTCAGGATGAGCAATCTGAACATTGTGTTCATGGGATCGCCGGGTTTTGCCGTGCCTTCACTCAACAAACTTGCTAAATCGCCACATAAAATTTCTGCGGTAGTCAGTAATCCTGATAAACGAAGGGGCAGGAGGGGAAAACCAGAGCCCACTGAAGTTAAAAAACGGGCACTTGAACTGAGCCTGGCAACCATTGATGTTGAAAATATTTCATCGGAAGAGTTTGAGTCGGCTATCAGAAAACTCAAACCTGACCTTTTGGTGGTAGTTGCATTCAGGATATTGCCTCCAAATATTCTTGAAATCCCAAAAATTGGCTCTATAAATCTCCATGCATCTCTTTTGCCAAAGTACCGTGGAGCAGCCCCGATTCACTGGGCCATCATCAACGGTGAGAAGGAGACCGGATGTTCCGTCTTTTTCCTGGACGAAAAAGTTGACACAGGAAAAATTATCAAGCAGAAGCCAACCCCGATCGGTCCTAACGAAACCACAGGTGATCTTTACGAGCGCCTT
>PWWL01000154.1 GCA_003561515.1 Balneolaceae bacterium | reverse complement strand
TTGGTATTTCCCGGCTTCCCCGGCAATCAAAAAGCAGGGAAACATCTGCAGATGTCGTCGGGACTTTTCTTTGATGTGTTCCTGGACTACGAACCGGACAACCTGCTGCTGATGCAGGCCTACGACGAGGTGCTACAGATTCAGCTCGATGAGGCACGGATCAGAACTGCGCTGAAGCGGATTGCATCTCAAGACATCGTTCTAAACGAGGTGGACCGCTTTTCACCTTTCGCGTTTCCCATTTATGCCGACCGACTCCGGGAAAGGATGTCGACCGAAAAACTGCTCGACCGTGTTCTGAAAATGCAGAAGCAGCTTGAGTAAGCCTGTGCAGCCGGTCGCACGTTCCGCCGGGATTTTTTTATCTTTGAGATATTGACAGAAGAAATTTCAAATGCATTAGAGATAAGAATTGAACAATACTCTTCCCTCCTTTTTAAGTCTCTTTTGATCCCGAGACTTCGGGAGAGAGGCCGGGCCTGTCCCGATTTTTCGGGGGTGGTTAACTGCATTTTGTATAGTTTCTTGATTAAAAGTTAATTCTCAACCTGATCTTGCCTTCTCATAAAACCATCACCGTTCTGAACCAGACCTGGGATCTCCTCCCGGAAAAGGCGGTGTATTGGAGAGATACCGAAACCCTGATCATCGCCGACCTTCACCTCGGTAAAGCAGGACACTTCAGAAAAGAAGGAATTGCAGCACCCGGCCGTATAAACCGCAAAAACCTCGATCGGCTCACTGAACTCCTAAACCGATGGCAGCCGGAGTCACTCCTGATTCTGGGCGACCTTTTCCATAGCAGCGCAAACAGGGAGTGGTTCGAGTTCGAGGATTGGCGAATGAAGTACCGTTCTGTAATGATGCGGCTGATAAATGGAAACCACGATGTGCTGCATCATTCATTTTACCGGACGGCTGAGATTGATACTTTTCCTGAAATGGTATTAAGTGGCTTTTCTTTCCGGCATGACCCTCAGCTTCCACAAAACAAGCAAAGTAAAAATGTAATCACCGTAGCCGGTCACCTGCATCCCGGTATCACCATTCGCGGTAAAGGGCGACAGTCACTAAGACTTCCCTGCTTTCATTTCACGGAAAAGCAGATCCTGCTGCCGGCATTCGGGGAGTTTACCGGGCTGCACAGAATCAGGCCGGATGAAACGGACCGGGTGTTTGCTGTGGTTGATAACAGAGTACTTGAAATCAATCTCTGAATACATGAAAAAGAAACTGCTCCTCTTCGTACTGCTACAGATCCTCTTTGCAGGATGGCTGATGGCCCAGCCCACATCGCAGGAACTTGAACAGATTAACCGCGACAGAATTTCCCTGAACAGCAACGGAATGCTCATTCTCGGCGGCTGGGCGGTTAGCAATCTCGTGGTCGGCGGCATTGGAATGACACAAACCTCCGGAAATGTCCGCTATTTTCACCAAATGAACGCAGCATGGAATACCGTGAATCTCGCAATTGCCGGATTCGGGTATTACGGGCTCAGAAATCAGAGCACATCTATCACACTTTCGGAGACAATCACTGAATTTCACAACTTTGAAAAAATCTTGCTCTTTAATGCCGGACTGGATGTGGGTTACATAGCGATCGGTGCATACCTCTGGGAAAGGGGAATCAGAACAGAAAGTGCAAGATTAAAAGGATACGGACAATCAATGATTTTGCAGGGCGGCTTTCTCTTCGTTTTCGATCTAGTTCTCTACGCACTGAGCCGGTCGGAAAGCAGGGCTCTAATACAAAGCCTCGATAGCGTCAGCCTTTCAGCCAGCGGCATCGGTCTGTCGATCACATTTTGAGAATGATAGAGTGCAGATGTGCGGGCTATTGCGAAGATTTTCGCTTGTAACAGAGGTGCAGCATGCTAACGATGCGTGACTTTTTTGTCCTTACGTTGGCTTCCGTCAGTTTAAAATGCTTGCCATACTCTTTGCTGGTCATATCGGGGTTATCCATGATGTAGCGGATGAACGCCCGGCTGTCGCGGTCGAGCTCGTAAAGGCAATCTTCCAGTATCGACATTCTCTCTTTGTCGATCAGCGCCTGCACCTGTTCAGCCGGCTCAACTTGCTCATAAGCTTCCTCTGAATCAGTATCAAAGCGATGCTGAAATTTGGAATAACGTAAAAATTCATTTCGCGTAGCTGTTAAAAGGTAGCTGAATATGTACTTTTTGTTTTTAATCTTGCCTCTTCGAACACGTTCATAAACATCTGTAAATGCCTGTTGGGCACATTCATTGGCTACATTTTCATCAGCTTTCATGACCACCTGCAGATATTCCACAAGGCGGGGCATAACCTCATCCAGCAAATCATTTGCTGTTGAGTCGTCGCCGGTTTGAAGAGCAACTACTAATTCTGAATAATCTACACGCACAACGTCCTGTTCAATTTAATTGTAAGTACGGGATATTCGGTCCCGAAGCTTTACACGATTTAATTTAAAGGGTAACACATCAAGTAGCGTTAGCAGCTTTTCGTTTAGCATACAAATCATTTCATAAATATCACATCCTATTTCCGATAAATATTAAAAATTTAACCTTACCGTAGATTCTTATGAATATTTCACTTACAATTTTTCTTGTAACGTTTCTCAACTAAAGTTCTCTTGTACTTAACCAAGCGTGTGCATAATAATCTCTCAATTAATCTGTGAATTCAGTCATGAAAGGTGTAAATACCACATTTCGAAACATAGCTCTATCAGCATTTGAACCAATCTTCGCTGTTGGCATTAAAACTGTTACAAGCACAATTGCCAACATTCATGATGAAAACCTTTCGAATTTTCTAACGAAAGCATAAAGCAGTTTCATCTGAAACTATGAAATGCACAATGCTACCGGTTGCCATTCGATGCAGTTTGCCCGGTAATCTTAGACCAGAAAAAACCATATAATCAATTTTCAACTAACTCAATTACTAAATCACAACTACTACTATGAAAGCTCTCAAAACTACCCTCTCTGTTACTCTGCTTATTCTCTTCGCAGGATGCGCTACCGTTACCGACGCTAACATGGACCTGCCTGAAGACACCAACACCGTACTCTCTGTAGAACGTGCCGGCGATACCTGGGACTCCAGAAACGGTGATGCTCTTGACCCGATCCGTGGTGACAGACCCGACATGGGCGAATAGACCTCATCAATTTAATCAACTCAATCTTAAAACGACTACTGCTATGAAAGCTCTCAAAACTACC
>PWWL01000304.1 GCA_003561515.1 Balneolaceae bacterium | reverse complement strand
GAACTCGCGTTTGACGCGCCATAGGGGGAAGGACAGGTGAGTGCCATGACCGAGACCCGCTTCCTCCTGCTCTTTCTCGACGGGGTGGGAATCGGGCCGGACGATCCGCAGGTGAACCCATTTCTCCGGGCCCGTCTCCCTGTCTTCGGGAAGCTGCTGGGGGGCGAGCTTCCCATCCTCGGACGCTCCCCGTCCCAAGGCGCCCCGGCTCGCCTCATGGCCCTTGACGCCTGCCTGGGTGTGCGGGGATTACCCCAGAGTGGAACGGGGCAGATCTCCCTCCTGACGGGCGTGAACGCCGCGGAGCGCTTCGGCGCCCACTTCGGACCCTGGCCCCCGGTCCGACTTCGGGGACTGTTGGAACGGGAGAACCTCCTGAGCCGGGCGGTGACCGCCGGGATCCCCTCCGTCTTCGCCAACGCCTACCCCAAGGGATATCCCAACGGCCGACATTCCCGCCGGGTGGCGGCACCTCCCCTGGCGGCACGGGCGGCGGGGCTGCTGGTCCGCCACGAGGCAGAGTTGGCCCGGGGTATGGCGGTGGCCTCGGAGATCGTCAATCGGGGGTGGCGGGAGCACCTGGGGTTCGACAGCGTGCCGGAGGTGACGCCGCGCCAGGCCGGTCGGACGCTGGGCCACCTGGCCAATGGGGCCCGCCTCACGGTCTTCGCCCACTACCTCACCGACCTGGCCGGGCACCGGGGTGGGATGGAGGGTTCCGTGGCCGCGCTGGAGCGGGTGGACACCTTCCTGGGTGGAATCCTGGACGAGCTGGATCGGGGGGTGACGCTGGTGATCACCAGCGATCACGGAAATGTCGAGGATGTGCGGGGCGGACATACCCGAAATCCGGCTCTGGGGCTGACGTGCGGTCCGGACGCGAAGACCCTTTCCTCCACATGCCGGATCCTCACCGATGTGGCTCCCCGGCTCCTCCACCTCCTGGACGTCCCGTCCAGCCATGCCCCCGCCCCTGACCATGGACCACCTTCGGTCCATGACGCGAGGTCCACGGCTGGGACGAAAGCTCCGGGATCTAGGGATCCTGGATAGGAGACGGCTCCAACAGGGTCTGGAGCGACAGGCCGCCACCGGTGAACGCCTGGGGGAGGCGCTCGTGGCGCTCAACCTCGTGGAGGAGGCCCGCCTTCTCCCCATCCTGGCCGACCACCTGGGGGTCCAGGCCGCCGCGCTGCCCCTGACTGCGGATCGGGAGATCCTGGTACGCCTTCCCGCGGAGTTGCCCCGGGAACGTGGCGTTCTTCCGGTGGGGCGCCAGGGTCGGGCCATTCTCCTGGCCATGGTGGATCCCCTGGATCTGGCCGTCCTGGAAGAGGTCCAGTTCCGACTCGGTGCCCCTGTGCGACCCCGCCTCACAACACAGGCGGCGGTGGTATCGGCGCTGGCCGGATCTCGAGCCTCGGAGCCGGCGGGGGGCGTGATTTCCGCCGTGGATCGGATCCTGACCAGCGCGGTCGATGCCGGCGCCAGCGATGTACATGTGGAACCCCGGGGCGATGGAGTCCGGATCCGGTGGCGCATCGACGGGATCCTGCGGGAGATGTCCGACCCCCCGGACGTTCCAGGAACCAGCGCCCTCTCGCGGATCAAGGTGATGGCGGGAATGGATATCGCCGTCCGGCGACGCCCCCAGGATGGAGGGTTCAGCTTCAATCCGCCATCGGGAGGAAGCTGGGCCGTGCGGGTTTCAACCCTTCCCCTGGAGGCGGGTGAGAAGGCCGTGCTCCGGATTCTGGCCACGGATCGGGCTCCGGTGGATCTGGAGGCCACGGGACTCGTTGGCGAGGATCTGCGGCGGGTCCGGACCATGCTTGGGCGGCAGGGAGGAGTGATTCTGGTGGCCGGTCCCACGGGGAGTGGGAAGAGTTCGACGTTGGCGGCGGCGGTGGGGGAGCTGGATCGTGAGGGGCAGAACGTGGTGAGCTTGGAGGATCCGGTGGAGTATCGGCTGTCCGGGGTGAGCCAGGTGGAGGTAAGGCCTCGAGCCGGCCTCACCTTCGCGTCGGCGCTGCGTGCCGTGCTCCGGCAGGATCCTGATGTGATCCTCGTGGGCGAGATCCGAGACCGGGAGACGGCCGAGATCGCCATGGCCGCCGCCGTCACCGGCCATCTGGTCCTGTCCACCATCCACACCCTGGACGCGCCCTCGGGGATCGGACGACTCCTCCACATGGGTGTGCCGCGGTATCTGGTGGCAGCGGGGCTGGCAGGGATCGTGGCCCAGCGGCTGGTGCGAAGACTCTGTCCGGGGTGCGGAGGGCACCCCGATGGGTGTGCTTGGTGCCCCGACGGATACCGTGGACGCACCGGAATCTTCCAGGTCCTTCGGGTCAGCGAGGGGCTTCGGGAAGAGATCCTGCGGGGTGGGGGAACGCCGGCGCTACGCCGGCGGGCGCGGGCCGAAGGGATGGGCAGCATGGGTTCCGATGCTCGCCGCAAGGTTGCGGATGGGCTCACCTCGCCCCACGAAGTGGGGAGGGTCCTTCGGGGTGAGGCGGAGGAGGCACTCCCCTGTGGCCGATGCCGGAACGGCGTCCCCCTGGGCGCCCGGGCCTGTCCCCACTGCGGCCTGCCGCGGGGTCGAACGTGCCGGTGTGGGGAAGACATGGAGTCGGGGTGGAGGTTCTGTCCGTCATGTCGTCGACCTGCACCGCCGCCGCCGGACGAGGCCCCTTTGGAGTGAACTTGGGGTGGAGCCCCACGAGGCGGATGACGTACCTTTCGGTACGGGTGCCGCCCACGGAGGCCGGACCCCGGACGGCGCTCGGTCCCGAAGAGGAGGTGGAGATGGGGAGTCCAAGGAGGGGAAGGGACGCGCCCGCCGGTCTGCGACGACGACTCTTCTGGAGCCTCTTCCTCTCGGCGCTGATCCCAGCCGGGCTCACCCTCCTGGGCGGGTCCCTGGTCCTCCGGGAGCTGGTGGCCCAGACCGGTAGCGCCGGGCCGTGGGCGGCGGTGGCTGAATCCGGCCGGGAGCTTCTGGATCTCCTCCGGACCTCGCAGGCACCCGCCGATCTAATGGCGGCGGCGGAGCGGCATCGCGAGGTCCTATCCGAGTCGCTGCGCCTCTCGCAGCTCTACGCCCTGGTGGGTGAGCGAATCATCTTCCTGACTCCGCTGGCGGGGCTCGCCCTCCTGGCGCTGGTCGGTGTCGTGGCAGCGCTCGCCACCCGCAAACTCGCGTCGGGGCTCGCGGCACCGGCCGAGGAGCTCGCCG
>PWWL01000266.1 GCA_003561515.1 Balneolaceae bacterium | reverse complement strand
GACTGGAAGAACTTCAGGGAGTGGATGATGCTGAAGTTTCTCCGGAATTAATTCGGGAGTGAGGTGACTTGGTGATTGGGGGAGTGGGGAAGTGGAGGGACAGAACATCCCCTCTCGAGAGGGGACAGAGTCAAAGAAGAGTGCGCAGCACTGCTTCTGAGATTCAGGGGTGTGTAAAGTACGTGCAAGGAACCTGAAAATCGACTGGATTTCCTTCCATGGCACGGAACACACCCCTCGCTCAGCAAAACGGACTGTGTCCTTTTGCTTTCGCTTTTTCGCTTACGCGTACAAAAATTGAGCCCTCTCCCCGAAGCGCTCGGGACAGGCCAGAGGGGATTTGCTGCCTCTCTATCACTTTCCCGCTCCGCTTCATCACCCCGCGAACTCTGCGCCCATCGCGATTACTTCTCATTAGCCGCTATTGGTCGCGTCATCATACACCTGCTCCACACCGGACACCATATTCTGCACGGTGTACTTCCGTTCAATTCTCTTGCGGGCTTCCCGGCGGATCGCCTCCAATTTATCCCGGTCAGGATTCTCAAAAATTCCGGTGATGATATCTGCCAGCCCGCTCACATCTCTCTCATCCGTTAGAAAACCGGAAACACCATGCTCAACGACCTCCGGTATGGCGGCATGGCGCGTGGTTATGATGGGTGTGCCAAGTGCCATCGATTCAAGGATGGTATTGGGGAGGCCCTCCATGTCGCCGTCGGCGGCTGTTACACTCGGCGCCAGCATGAATGAGTGACCGGAGTGAGCACTTACAATCTCCTCTACCGGCCTGAAGCCGTGAAACGTGACCTTGTCTTCGATTTGCAGTTTCCGGGCAAGATTTTTGAGCTCAGGCATCAGCGGTCCGTCTCCGTACACATTCACGGTTGCCGGAATCCCGCGTGCAGCAATTTCGGCGATGGCTTTGAGTCCGAATTCAAACCCTTTCTTTTCCACCAGCCGTCCGGCCATCAGGAAAGACGGTTTGATCTCATAGTCCGTTCGAAAGCGCAGTTTTTCTGTGTCAAGGCCGAACCTGACGATGGATATTCTCTCTTCCGGAAACCCGAGTGAGAGGAGCTGTCCCTTCATATAGCGAGAAGCCGCGATAAACCGTGCCCCATGGGAGGCAAGTTCGCTGTATCTGCGCTTCCACCCGGTTTCATCAGGCAATCGCGACACATCGGATCCGTAAAAACTGACAACGTGTGGCACATCCGCCCTGCCGGCAATTTTTATGAGCTTGTGGGCATCGTATCCAAAATGGGAGTGTATCACATTCGGTTTAACATGGTCAACAGATTGCCTGTAAAAAGGAAGGGGACGGTTCAAATGAAAAGCGAAAACATTGTTCAGCGCTTCCCAACCTCGTTCAGGCACCGGGTAAAGGTTCAGTCCCTCGGTAAACGCACGCTTCCTGTAGCACATAGCCGATGGTTCATAGCGGACGTGGTTTCTTACAAGCCGGTCGATAAACGTTTCAGACTTGTTAAGATAGTTGGTTTTATAGTGAAGTACTTTCTTCAGAGACAAGGCAGCCTGTTTTTCGGATTCATGAACTCGGATTTCGAAGATAGTGAAATTAAAGTACCTTTAACGGATGTTGAACCCCGATGAACCAATGAAGGAATCTACCGTTACATATCTGTTTATAGCCGCTTTTATATTCCTTGTGCTCCAGTATGCGGCCGTTGGAATCATTGGTGTTCTGGATGAAGAACCCTGGCCGGCTTTTGTATTTCCCGGGTTTAAGAGCGTGTACGTGTACGACGACGGTTACCGGGTTGATCAAACGCTGTTTGAAATAGTGAATAACGACGGTGAAACGGTAACCAGGATGATGCCGCAAGAGTTATTCCCCGAGCTGCCAAATTCACAGATCAGCGGATTTATGAGATCTCATTTCAATGATGAGCGATGGGTGGCGCAGCTGTCGGAAGAGGCGCGAGGCCTGCTGATTCATCAGGCTGAAATGCACGCCGGAGTTGCACCCGCCACAATCGATGTTGTGGGCATCAGGTTGTTTATATCTGGCGATACTGATACTGCGGAACCGGACTCTGTAGCCGAGTTATCGAGAACAACCATTCAACTGATCAGGGAGTGATGCAATACAGCTCGCGGCTATCAAGATGGATACACGGCTGGAAAAAAACCACGGCCGAAGAGCTCGGCCTGATGCGGATCTTTACGTCCCTTTTTCTTTTGTTTTTTTTGCTGCCGGGTGAAGGGATACAGCACTTCGCCTGGCTCTCGTCTCTGCCTGATGACTTCTATTCGCCCGCTCCCGGGCCCATGAGGCTGTTTAGTTCATTTCCGAACCTGGTCTTTTTTCAGACAGTGCATACCATTGCCGTTCTGGCCGTTATTGCAATGCTTGTCGGTTATCGTACGAAAATTACATCCATCACGGCGGGTCTGGCAATTCTGACTCTGCAGGGGCTGATCTACAGCGTAGGGAAGGTGAACCATGAGATTTTGATCGCTTCGGTTCCGGTTGTGATGGCCTTTAGTAACTGGGGGCTCCGGTACTCCGTTGATGAAGCGCTGAAAAAAAATGTGAATAAAGAAGCGGAAAGCTGGCCGCTGCTGATGATTGCTCTCATAATCGGGTTTATGATGTTTACGGCCGGATTTCCCAAAATTCTTGGCGGATGGCTAGACCCCTCCACACAGGCCACGTACGGTCATTTGCTGAACCAGTATTTCGAAAAAGAGAGGGATGCCTTTTTAGCAGGAGCGGTGATACACTGGAATTCTCCCTTTTTCTGGGAGCTTCTCGATTGGAGTACGGTTCTCTTTGAAACCGGATTTATCATAGCCGTGTACAGGCTCAGCTGGTTTCGGGTGTTTCTGTGCATTGCCGTGCTGTTTCACTTCTCCACAATGCTTCTGCTTAATATTGCCTTTTTACCCAATTTCCTTGCTTATGCGCTCTTTCTGAACTGGCAGGGAATTCATGATTTACTGACCCGCATTTGGAGGAAAGTGAATAAAAGGGCCGGCAGCCGGGCAGAGATTCAGGCGGTGTTCTTTTTTTCAGGATTTACTGCGGTTATGTTCGCCCTGTTGCGATGGGCAAGTAACAGACATTTTGTACTTGCACATTCAGAGCTCACGCTGCACGAAGCTGCTTTCCTGTTTGCTGCAGTTGCGGTCGTGGTTTTTTCGGCTCTTGGATTTGTATGGCGTGGGCGTGATAAAAACCCGATGTTCAAAACCTGAAACGCGCCGTATTCTT
>PWWL01000119.1 GCA_003561515.1 Balneolaceae bacterium | reverse complement strand
GAGCAGTTCGAGACCCTCCCAGCGGCCCGGGTAGTAGGCCGCCTGATGGCCGCTCACGTAGAGGTCCACCGCGCCTGCCAGCAGCATGGCGCGCAGCGATGCCGCCTCCCACACCACCTCGCCCTGGCGGTCGCGCCCCAACGCGATGCCCACCAGCGGCAGGGGCCCCATCACCAGCCGCGCGTCCGCCTCGCGCGCGGCGGACGAGGCCAGCGCGTCCGCCAACCAGGCCCGCTGCAGGTCGTCCACCACCGGGCCCGAGGCGTCGATCACCGCCAGGAACAACGGGCCGAGCCGGAGCGCGTAGCGTAGCGGCGGTGCGGGCGCGTCGACCAGCTCGAACCCGGTCCAGTGCTCTGGGTCCGCCCAGTAGGCCACGGCGGCGTCGCGCTCGCGGGCGAAGGCGAAGCCACCGTCGGGGTTGCGGAGGTTCGACGCGTCGTGGTTGCCCATCGCGGCGGCGTACGGGATGCCGGCAGCCCGCCAGGGGGCGGCCACGGCAAGGTCGAACGCCGCCCACATGGCGGCGAAACGCTCGATCGGCAGCGAGCGGTCCTGGCCTGCCACGAGGTCGCCGGGCAGCAGCACCAGATCGGGGCGCCACACGTCGGCGACCGCCGCCACGACCCGCGCCACCGCCGACGGGTACGCCAGGCTGCCGTAGGGGCCGTTGAAGTCGCCGAAGACCACCAGGCGGAGGTCGCCGCGAGGCGGGTCGGGGACCGCCTCGGGGACCGCCTCGGCCTGGGCCGCCGCCCAGGCGAAGAGCACGACGAGGACCAGCAGCGTTCGAACTCGGCGCCGGCGCCATGGTGCGCGTGACCGTGACGGCATGGGCGCAGTATCGCGTGGGTCGGGCGGAGCGCGTGCGGCGGATCGCACGCCGCTTGCGGTCCCGCCGCGTGGCTGCGCTGGTCCGACGGCGCGTCGGGCCGACGGCGCGTCGGGCCGACGACGCGTCGGGCCGGCACCGCGCTACGATCAGCGGCATGGACGACCTGCCCGAGCTACCGTCGCACGTCAGCGAGAACCGCGCGTTCTGGAACGGCATGGCCGACGATTGGATCGCCGCCGGCGAGGGCTCCTGGCGTCAGGAGGAGCCGACCTGGGGCACGTGGGCGGTGCCGGAGTCCGAGCTCGCCATGCTGCCCGTCGACATGCGCGGTATGCGCGCCGTCGAACTCGGCTGCGGCACGGCCTACGTGTCGGCCTGGATGACGCGGCGCGGCGCCGAGGTGACGGGGATCGACGTGTCGGAGCGACAGCTCGCGACGGCGCAGCGCCTCGCCGACGAGCACGGCGTCGACATCACGCTCCTGCACGGCAGCGCCGAAGCGACGCCGTTCGCGGACGCGAGCTTCGACTTCGCCATCAGCGAGTACGGCGCCGCGATCTGGTGCGACCCGCACGTGTGGATCGCCGAGGCGCACCGCATCCTGCGCCCGGGCGGCCGCTTGGTGTTCCTCGGCAACCATCCGCTGGCCCACGTGTGCGCGCCGTGGGACGGCGGACGCGTGGCGGAGACCCTGGTGCGGCCGTACTTCGAGATGCACACCCTCGACTGGACCGAGGTGCCGATCGACCCCGGCGGCGTCGAGTTCTGCCTCGGTCACGGCGACTGGTACGCGCTCTTCCGACGCGTCGGCTTCGTGGTCGAGGACTACCGCGAGCCGCGTCCGGCGGAGGGCGCACCCGACAACCCGTTCCCCGTCCCGGCCGCCTGGGCGCGGCGCTGGCCGAGCGAGCAGGTCTGGAAGGTTCGCAAGCGCGCTGCGGTCGACGTGACGCCATGACGCTCGACCATCTCGTGCTGGCGGGTCCCGAGCTCGAGGCGCTCGAGGCGCTCGTGCGCGAGCGCACCGGCGTCACGCCGGTCCGAGGCGGACGGCATCTTGGGCACGGCACGCACAACGCGCTGGCGGGCCTCGGCGAAGGCCGCTACCTCGAGTTGCTCGCCCCCGATCCCGCGCAGGGCGGCGGGCCGTTCGCCGCGACCATCGCGCATCTGCGCGCCCCGGCACTGCACACCTGGTGCGCCCTCGCCGGCGACGCGGCGTCGATCGCGGAGCAGGTGCGCTCGGTCGGCTTGACGCCGCGGCGCGAGCGCATGCAGCGTCGGCGGCCCGACCGGAGCATGCTGGTCTGGGAGATCGTGTTCGTGGACGGACACCCGTACGGCCCGCTGCTGCCGTTCTTCATCGATTGGCGCGGTTCGAAGCACCCCGCCCGCTCGCTGCCGCGCGGATTGACGCTGTCGTCGCTCGTCTTGACCCATCCCGACGCCGAAGGCCTGACCGACCTCTTGTCGCGCCTCGGCGGCGTGCCGGAGCCGGTGCGCGTGGAACGTGGCGCGACGGCGGGGATCGCCGCCGCGCTGCGTCACGAGGGGGGCACCTGGACGCTCGACGGGCCACCCGCGGACGACGGCGACCTGCCGGAGTCAGCGCCGGACTAGGTCCGCAAGCTGCCGGTTCGGGCGGCCCCCGGGCGGCGGGCCTCCCTCACTCGCTGCCCAGGTCCCGTACCAATGCGTCGAGATCGTCCTGCCGCGCGGCACGCTCGCTCGCGAGCGCGTCCAGCTGCCGGCCGATCTCGGCGAGCGTGTCCTCCTGCTCGGTCAGTTCGGCGACGTAACGGCGGTAGAGCGCGGAGTTCCGATCGAGCGCAGACATGTTCTGGCGCAGGCGCGCCTGGTCGGCGTAGATCGCGTCGCGTCGATCGCGCTCGGCGCGGATGGCGCGGTCGAGCCGTACCAGTTCGCGCTGCAGGGTCGCGATGGCCTCGAGCTGCGCACGCGTGTCGTCGTCCAGGTCGAGGTCCTGGAGGTAGACCTCCAGGCGCTCGAGCGGCACGCTCGAGACCGCCACGCGGCGTGACTCCACGCGCTCCAGCACCACCTCCAAGGTGCACGGGTCGGTCCCCTCGCACACCAGCTGGGTGGCGAGGCTCGGGTCGCCGGGGACATCGGCGTCCACGGGCACGAGCGCCACGCCGAAGCGGTAGGCCGTCGGCGTCAACGCCGGTGCTGGCGTGGGGGAGACCACCTCGTAGCCAGAGCGGCGCGGCTGCTCGATCACCACGAAGCGCTCCAGCTCGCCGCGTGGCTCCAGCAGATAGCTGCTGCGCAGCCGGGTGCGGTGCTCGCTCTCGAGCAGACCGCCCAGCAGGCGCACGGCCACCACCCGCTCGGGCTCACTGCTGGTGGTGACGTCGAGCACCACGTCGAGGTCGAGGGCGTAGCT
>PWWL01000385.1 GCA_003561515.1 Balneolaceae bacterium | reverse complement strand
CTTGACAAAGGAGAATCTCTCTTCCGGCATCAGGTGCCAGGGGGACATACCCTCCTTATTGCCAAATTGCAGATTATTTGTGCAAAATCAACGTATAAGGGGGACAGGGGGTGAGTCCGAAGACTCGACAGACGACTGAACATTACGTGGCCTGTCTGTTACTTTCCCAAAGTCGTCAGTCGAGGGGGCTTTTCCAGTTCTTCATCCCATCCCTCATTACCGCATCCAGCTTGTCCACCGAAACGCGCTCCTGCCGCATGTCGTCGCGGTAGCGGATGGTAACGGTGTTGTCTTCAAGCCCGTCAAAATCGACGGTGATGCAGAAAGGTGTTCCGGCTTCATCGAGGCGGCGGTAGCGTTTGCCGATCGAGCCCGATTCGTCGTACTGCACGGTGTAGTCTTCTTTCAGTTCGGCTTCTATCTTCCGGGCCAATTCCTGAAGTTCGGGCTTTTTCACAAGCGGAAAGATTCCCGCTTTAACGGGCGCCAGCTTCGGGTGCATCTTCAGCACGGTTCGGGTGTCGCCGTCCACTTCTTCCTCGCGGTATGAATCACAGAGTACCATCAGCGTGCAGCGGTCGAGGCCGATGGAGGTTTCAATCACATACGGGATGTAGCGCTTCTGCTCGCGCTGATCGAAATACTCCATCTTTTTGCCGGAGTACTCCTGGTGGCGCGAAAGGTCGAAATCGGTGCGGTTGTGGATGCCCTCCACTTCCTGCCAGCCAATCGGGAATTTGAACTGGATGTCGGCCGCGGCACGGGCGTAATGCGCAAGCTTGTCGTCGGGATGGGGCGCCACCCTCAGGTTCTTCTCACGGATGCCGAGGCTCTTGTGCCACGCCATCCGCTTGTTCAGCCAGGCATCATACTGCTCTTCATCGGTGCCCGGCTCCACAAAATACTGCATTTCCATCTGCTCAAATTCTCTCATGCGAAATACAAACTGCCGTGCAACCACCTCGTTCCGGAAGGCTTTCCCCACCTGGGCTATGCCGAAGGGAACCTGCACGCGAGCGGTGTCGAGCACATTTTTATAGTTCACAAAAATGCCCTGCGCGGTTTCGGGACGGAGGTAGATGATATCGTCATCATCCTTCGATGTGGCACCATAGTGTGTTTTGAACATCAGGTTGAACTGTCGCACTTCTGTCCAGTCGAACGCCCCTGAATCGGGCGACTTGATCTCCTCCGCCATGATGATATCGTACAGATCTTCACAAAGGCCCTTGCGCGTGCCGGTTGTGTCGAGCTGCTGCTGAAGGTCATCCGCCTTCTCATCCTTTCCTTTTTCACGCAGTTTCAGGATGTGCTGCTCGATGAGCATATCGGCGCGATACCGTTTCTTCGACTGCTTGTCGTCGATCATCGGGTCGTTAAAGCCTTCTACGTGTCCGCTGGCCTCCCACACTTTGGGATGCATGAAGATGGCGGCATCCACGCCTACAATATTGTCATGGGCCTGGGTCATCGCCTTCCACCAGTTGGCCTGGATGTTGCGCTTCAGCTCCACGCCGAGAGGTCCGTAGTCGTACACGGCAGCGAGGCCGCCGTACACTTCGGATGACTGGAATATGAATCCCCTTGCTTTGGATAGTGATACAATTTCGTCGAGGCCGGTCAGGTTCTTTTCAGACATTATTTTTTGGATATACTCTTCAGGTAAAAATTAAATAGAATTTACATTCGTGCGAAAGGGCACAAAGATAGGAAAAATCTCAGCTCTTTGAACCGTTTGTGCGGATTGTTTCTTATTTTCAGGCCTTAAAAAATTATCCTGAATAAGGTTCTCGCAGAGTTTCGCTGATTTAACCGCAGAGTTACACAGAAACTCTGCAGAACACCGCGGTTCATCCGTACTTATTATTTGAAAACGAAGTGAAACTCTGCTAGAAAAAGAACCATGACAAAATTGAATATCGGAATTCTCGGCGCTACCGGCGCCGTTGGGCAAAAATTTATCAGGCTTCTTCAAAACCATCCCTGGTTTACAATAAAGGCGCTGGGTGCTTCAGAGCGATCGGCCGGTAAACCATACCGTGAAGCCGCCAACTGGATCGAAAGCATCCCGATGCCCGGATCCGTTGCGGAACTGAAAGTTAGAAACTGTGAGTCAGCCGAATTCGATGATGTGGACTTTGTTTTTTCAGGACTCGATTCATCCGTTGCCACGGAGATCGAAGCCGATTTTGCGAAGGCGGGCATCCCGGTGATCAGCAATGCAAAAAACTACCGCACCGACCCGACGGTGCCGCTGCTGGTACCGGAAGTGAACCCGGACCATATTGATCTCATTAAATCACAAACATTCACGGCCGACGGCTCCGGGTGGATTGTGACCAACCCAAACTGCGTGGTGGTGCCGCTGGTTACCACCCTTAAGCCGCTGCATGATGCGTACGGGATTGAAGCGGTGATTCTCACATCGATGCAGGCGATCTCCGGTGCGGGCTATCCCGGCGTTGCAAGCCTTGATATTCTGGGCAATGTGATTCCGCTGATCGGTGGTGAAGAATCCAAAATCCACACCGAACCCCACAAGCTGCTGGGCACAATGACGGACAGTGGCATCGACTTTGCAGACTTTCCGATACAGGCAACGGCAACCCGCGTACCCGTGGAGAACGGTCATATGCTCTCCGTTACCGTTGGCCTGAAAACTAAAGCGGATGCTTCCGAAGTTGAAAACGCGATGAAAGAGTGGCAGAGTCCGATTTCGGAACTGGGACTTCCGTCGGCGCCGTCATTCCCTATTCACGTGCACAGGGACGCGCGTTACCCGCAGCCACGCCTCCACGCCGACAGCGAAAACGGAATGCAGACGGCTGTGGGACGAATCCGCAACGCCAACGTGCTCGACATCACCTACGTGGCGATGGCCCACAATACGGTGCGCGGTGCGGCCGGTGGCGCCATCCTGAACGCGGAGCTTTTGGTGGAAAAGGGTTATCTGAAAGGGGAGTGATGACCGTGGCCTGGTATGCCCTTGCTGTAGTACCATTTAATTAACTTGATTTACTTCACCTGTACTAAATTCACATTCCTCAAATCTATCACCGTATGTGCAGCGAACATGTCCGCCGTATATGACTTTGGCAGGCGGGCACAGTGTGCGGAGTCGAGACGCCTCGTGGATCCGGGTGGTGCTTCTACAGAGAGTGCCAAAGGCACGTGACATTTAGTAACCCCGGGTGTCCCGCAGGGGTGCCGCAGGCACAACCCGGGGAAAAAGCACCCACCCACG
>PWWL01000294.1 GCA_003561515.1 Balneolaceae bacterium | reverse complement strand
TTAAAACCACAACTCCAGGGGTTAAGTCCCAGACCCTCGATTTGACTGAACATCTCCGTTGCAGCTTCAGTCAATTCATCGCTGGATTGCATGGCCATGGTTCTGGATCGTACCCTTTCCAATGCTGTTTCAATCTGTGCTTCCAGGGCCTGTGCTTCGGCTTTTTGCAGATCCTCAAAACGCTTATAGGCCAGATCAAAAGCCCCGGCCATTTTTTTGAGGATAGATTCTATTTCTGGGGCGGGCGGATCGAGCAGGTCGATGCACATCCTTCCGTTATTCAGCGGAACGGTTGGGTGATAGGCTTTTTCAAGTTGGCTTGATTCCAGGAATTCCTCGAATTCTTCTGCATAATCAGAATGCCCGTTTTGATGCAGCCATTGCACGGTATGCTTGTAACGATCTCCCCCCTGAATTACGACAAAGTAGTCCTCCGTTCGATCCCAAACTTCTCTCATGAAGAAGTCGGGGTGGGTATCTTCCCTGTGCCAGCGAATATCGAGAGAAAATTCCAATTCGTTTCCCTCCTCACTGATAGATGTCAGATCCCAAGCCCTGTATTTCCCATCCGGCTCTCTGAGATGAATAGTGGCGGCGGTAACATTAGGAATATCCAGGCCCATAATCTCTTCTTTCAGCTTGTGAACCACCTCCAGAATTTCTTCTGATTTAAACATAGCCAGTGCCCTTGCCCTTACACGTTCCACGGCAAGATTGATCTGCGCTTCGCGTGTCTGTGCTTCCGCTTTTTGCAGGTCGAGGAAGCGGGTGTAGGTCTGATCAAAAACTTTTGCAAACCGCTTAAATAGCTCATGAGCCTCAGGGTAGGGTTCAAGAGTAATGAACAGAAGATTGCCATGAGAGAAATTGGCCACATGGTGTACCTGTCTTTCGGGCATGGGGTGCCCGGCAGCTATTGATTTTTCAAAAGCTTCGTCTAACAAAGGGAAGGATCGCAAATACCGGAAAAGCGATTGCATTTTCTCACCGGTAAAATCTTTTAAAGCTAAATCTTTTCCATTTTTCCAATATTCATATTGCTCATTATGCCACTTGTTTTCAGCAAGAGGCATTCTGAAAGGCGGATTCATAGAACCATCTGCGTTGCACATCCAGGAAATGAGTTCCTCTTTGTCTTCATCCCATATAGTGAATCCGCTGCTGTAGGTGCTTACTCCCAACGCTTCCATCTGCTGAAACAATAGGGAAGAAGCCTCTGCAAGTTCAATGGAATCCTGCATGGCCATGGTGCGGGCCCGCACCCGCTCAAGGGCCAGTTGAATTTCTGACTCGCGCGCTTGTGCTTCTGCTTTCTGAAGGTCGAGGAACCGGCGATAAGCCAAATCAAATGCAGCGCCCATTTTAGGCAAAATAAATTCCATTTCAGGAGGCGGCGGCACTGTAAAATCCAGGTTAAGTTTTCCCTTTTCCAATTGAACAGTTGGGTGCCAGGTGTGTTCTATTTTTGCGGCTCTAATAAATTCCCTGTAATTATCTGCTGTGGTTTCATCAAACTCCCTGATCCATTTTTCGCATTTGATAAAGTCATCGCCGCTCATTTCTATTACACTGTATTTTTCTCTCGCATTCCAAACTCTTCTCACCCATAAGCCAGGGTCAGTATCTTCTAACCTGAATGTGAAATCAGAGCTTAGCTGCGGTCCATTTTCCGATTCTTTTAATTCTGTAATATCCCATACTCTGATTTTGTTGTCATCGTGTTCAAGGTAAATTGTTGCAGCGGTTATTCCGCTTAAATTCAATCCTTCCATTTGTTCTTTGAGCGTAATTGCCACCTGCAGTATCTCTGTTGATTTATGCATGGCGAGTGCTTTTGCCCTAACTCTTTCAACGGCAACTTCAATTTGCGCTTCACGTGCCTGGGCTTCAGCTTTTTGGATGTCGAGGAACCGGGTGTAGGTCTGTTCGAAAACAACGGAAAACCTTTTTAACAGATCGACTTCAGAAGATGTCAGTGATATACCGGAATAGTCATTGATGAAAATGGCCGTATGCTTTTGTAAGGCAATGGAGGTGGCGTAGGTGCCGGCTGCAAGGCAATAGTCTTTTACAGGCTGTGGTGTGTGTATAAAATCAGAATGCTCAAAAATGTGGTTAAGGAACGACCTGCTTTCTTCTGCTGAATATCTTTCAATTAAAAAATCTTCTCCACGGTTTTTGGCATCCCACAGATTGGAAAGTACCGGATGCTCGAAATAAGGCAGGTGGAAGTTCATTGCCGTACCGAATCCCGGGTTGGCCATCCATTCATTCAGGTCCTTGCTTGCTTCATTGAAAGTGATCAGCGCCACACCGTCGTTTACAGATATATCGAATTCGTCAAGTATGGTAAAAATTAGAGCTATTACCTCACCAAGTTCATCGGAATATTGCATAGCCGATGATCGGGCCCGGACGCGCTCCAGGGCCGCCTCAATCTCCAACTCCCGGTTTTTGTTTTCCAGTTCAATTGTTCTGCGTTTTATGGCTTCTTTGAGTTCAATATTTTCTGCGTTTACTTTGTCGAAGCCTATGGTTTCTCCCTCATCAGATTTTGAATCGGGCATAGAGAAGTGTTGGTAAATAAAGCGCCAAACCTCATTTTTTTTCTGCATTACAGAAGAAAGCCGAAATCTGCCATAATAGGTCCGATCCTTATCATTTATAAACCAGACGTCGCAAAAGTGGGTTATAAAAATTGACGTGTTAAAAATCTCCAGAATTTTAATTTCATTTCTGAGATCCATAATACCGGCAAACTGCTCGCCTGTTTGTTCAAAGAACGTTGTGGCGTCATTTCGGTTTAAAAATTCTTCATTGACTGTAGAACCAATAAAGTGGTAATCATCATCGAAATAAGCATTGTACGTTTTAACATCAGCATTGAGATAGGCTGTTAACCAGGTGTCATATACCTGCCATATTTCAGCTTCCTGTTGTTTTGTTAATTTCATGGCTTCATTCATTTTGGCAATTCAATATTGAAGGTGGTTCGTTTTCCTGCCTGCGTGGATACGTTCAGTACACCCCCGTGCGCTTTCACAATATCGTTGGTGATACTAAGCCCCAGCCCCGTTCCCTGCGTCCCTTTCTTTGTGGTGAAAAACGGCTGCAGGATTTTGTCTTTAATTTCATCAGGAATCCCCGGCCCGTTGTCTTCGATTTCGATCATTACTTTCCCATTATCTGATTTGGTTCGAACGGTGAGTTTGGGTATATACCCGGTCTCCGGTCCCCCGTCCCCCGTCAGCTTATCCCTCATCG